>CAZBLP010000004.1:0-56376 GCA_964492825.1 uncultured bacterium | reverse complement strand
ATCCTATCCATTGTGAGGTTAATTTTATCCACTTAAACATAGGATAAAAATACCACTCAGGTTTAATATGCAGCGGAGTAACAAGAGGATTGGCTTTTACTCCAGGTTCTAAAGGAAAAACTATTGCAAGAACAGTCATAAAGAAAAGCAACATTAAACCTATAATAACTTCAGTCATAATATGGTCGGGATAAAATTTATATGTTTTGCCTCCTCCATTTAACTCACTTACTCCAACTTTTCTCAGAAGAATTATGTGAATAAAAATTATACCGCCTATTACAGCAGGAACAACTGCACCGTGTAAAATCAGGAATCTGCTTAAAGTGAATTTATTAAAAGAGTCACCTGCAATTAGCAATTTTTGCAAGAATGGACCTACAATGGCAATTTTCCCGGCCAAATTTGTACCAGCTGTAACTGCCCAATAAGATTTCTGGGTATAAAGCAAAGAATAACCTGTAAAACCTGCAAATAGTGTCATAAGTAAAAGTAGAACCCCTGACATCCATACATATTCTCTTGGTTTTGTATAAGCGCGAGTAAAAAACACTCTTATAACATGCAATGAAACAGTAACTACCATTAACTCTGCTGACCATTTATGAATAGCTCTTAACCACCATCCATATCTTATATTGTTGGTAATGTAATTTACGCTTTCATAGGCACCGCTGATTGTAGGAGAATAATTCATTGCAAGGAGAATCCCGGTAATTATCAATATTAAAAGAAGAACAGCAGGCACTCCTCCAAGACACCACCACCATATTTTCATATGTTCAGGCAGATCTTCGTCAAGCACAACTGCTTTAAATTTTTCCCATGTACTCATATTTTGAGCATTAATCATATATTCTCACCTCCTTTAAACTATTAAAGTAACAAAAACAAAATTATCCTTTACCTCTACTTTAAACTCATCAAGAGGACGAGGCGGAGGACCTGCAATGTTTTTACCGTTTGCATCAAATTTGCCTAAATGACAGGGACAGAAGAAAATATTTTCTTCAGGTTTCCATTCAACCTCACATCCAAGATGAGTGCAGATTTTTGAAAAAGCTTTAATTTTGCCATTTTGATTAACAAGCAGAGCTTTTCTACCCTGTCCGTCAAAAAATTCTTTTGCTTCTCCAGGCTTAATTTCATTAGCTTTAGCCATTAAAACTTTTACTTCTTTCTTTTTCTTAGAAGGGGGAACAAGGTATTTGAAACCATAGACTGCGGAAGTTACTCCAACTGCTGCTATACCAATACCAGCTGCAAAATTGGACATAAAATCTCTTCTTGACAAATCTTCTTTTTTTTCTTCATCAGCCATTTTACACACCTCCTTTACTTGCTTATTTTTAAGGTTGATATTATATACAACTAATAAAAGTAAATTTGGGGTTAAAGTGTGTAAATTTTTTGTAAAGATTTTGTAAAATTATTATTTGCAATTGACTTAAAAAAAAGTTTTGTTTATTTTAATTTTACTTTAAAACTTTTAAGGAGGAATATTTTTTATGAAAATAAAAATTTTTAACACTATTCTTATTGTTGTAATATTGCCTGTTTTGTTGGCAGCGTCTGTGGACAAAAAAAACAATGCACCTGTTAAATCAAGTGAGAAAATTATTGTTGCAAAGATAAATAATATGGAAATTACTTATCAGGATTATATCGACTTTCTTAATCTTTTTAATAAAAAGCCTTCAACCTTGGATGAAAAATTAAAAATGTTGAATCATTTAATAGAAAGAACTCTTATTATCGAAGACGCAAGGGAAAAAGGTTATTTTGGAAGAAAAACCATGAAGGAAAATTTTAAAAAACACAGTTTCTTAAAAAAAGACAATTCTTATCAGACAACCATAGTTCTAAGGCAATATTTTATTGAAAACATTTCTAAAAAGGTTAAAGTCACTACAGAGGAAATTGATGATTATGTGAAAAAACATAAAGGAGTTGATAGAGTTACGGCAAGAGACTATATTGCACTTGGAAAAGAGAAAAAATTATACAAAAAACTTGTTGACAAATTGGAGAAAGGTAAAAAAATAACTATTTTTAAAGAAAATTTAAAATAATACAATTAATAATGAAGAATTAGTTATTTATGGTTATTAATTGTAATTGACTGTAATTGATTGAATGATTGTAAATACTTTGTATAAAATGTTGAATTACTATACCCTCCACATTAAACTGTTATATAAATTTATAACTGGATTATAGAATTATAAAAAAACTATATCCTAAATTCTATCAACAAAATCCAATTTTCCTTTTTTTTACAGAATCTTTACAAGAAAATAACACTATTTTACAGCAAATTTACTTTAATATAATGTATATAAAATACAATAATTTCCCAAGCATAAAATATTTAAAAAGGAGGAGGGGGGATGTCAGGAAACAGTAGAAAAATTACAAGACGTAAGTTTTTAGGAACAGTTGCAGGAGGATTAGCAGGGCTTACAGCTTTACCATTAATTTCTGAAAATCTTTATGCAGGAAAATTTGTGGGCAGAAAACTTCACAAAGTTAGCGAAGACAAATTAAGAAAAGTATTTGATTATGACAAAGTTATAAGAAGTGTATGTTCTGCAAACTGTACTCAAGCTTGTGGCTGGAATGCTTTTGTAAAAGGAGACAAATACATTGTAGAAATTGCTCCGGCAGGTGATTACGACACTTATGACAAAGTTCTCGGTAAATATTATAATCCACGTGGTTGTTTAAGAGGTGCAAGTTATCTCAGATATGTTTACGGTGATATGAGATTGAAACATCCTTTAATAAGAGTTGGGAAAAGAGGAGAAGGGAAATTCAGAAGAGCAACATGGGACGAAGCAATAAGCCTGATTTCCAAAAAACTTACTGATATTTCAAGAAAGCATGGTTCAGATGAAGTTGTATTTTTTTCTGCAATTCCTGCTTACAGTTATGTATCAGCAGGTGCAGGCTACAGGCTTTGTAAAATTATGGGAGCAAGTGGCCCATTGAGTTTTTATGATTGGTACTGTGATTTACCTCCAGGAGAGCCAATGACATGGGCAGTTCAAACAGAAGAAAGTGAAGAAGCTGACTGGAAAAATGCAAAACTTCTTATTTTCTGGGGAGCAAATGTTGCTGAATCAAGACTTGCAGCAGCTCATCTATTGCAAGAATCCAAATACAGAGGCACAAAAATTTATACTATTATGACAGATTACAATGCTACAGCAAGAATGGGCGATGTTTTTATTTCGCCAAAGCCTGGTACTGATGCAGCATTTGCAAATGGTGTTATTAATTATTTAATTTCAAGCCACAGTTTTGACCATGAATATGTTAAAACTTTTACTGATTTGCCTTTTATTATTAGAAAAGATAATGGTAAATTCCTCACTGAAGCTGATGTGAAATCAGGTGGAAATGCTTTTAAACTTTTTGTTTATGATAATAATTCAATGATGATAGTTAATCCACCAGGAACTCTTGGTGATAACAGAGATACACTTAATCTGAAAAAATACAATATTGATCCTTCTCTATTTTATGAAGGAGAAATTACTCTTAAGAACGGAATGAAAGTTCAGGTAGAAACTGTTTTTAACAAACTTAAAAAAGAAGTTTCAAAATTTACACCTGGTAAAGTTTTTCAAATAACCGGTATAGGTGAGGCGACATTAAAAGAATTTGCTCTTGACCTTGTTAGTAAAAAACCTGCAATGATTATTGGTGGCGGTGGAGTTAACCACTGGTTTAACAATGATATTAATAACCGTTCAATGATATTAATGCTTGCTCTTACTGGTAATGTTGGGAAAACCGGTTCAGGTTTCAGCCAATATACAGGGCAATATAAAGTATGGCTAAGCGGTCTTGGAAAATATGGAATGATACTAAAAGCAAGACCTCAAAATGCTACTCTTTTTGTTTGGTCACATTATGATGCAGAACTGTATAAACTTGGCAAAACATATCCTGAAATAGTAAAGGATATAGAATCAGGCAAATTGAAAAGACTACCTAATGGTTTACCTGTTAGTGCTAATAAAGATGATGGCTGGGCTTACAATTATTATCTGCTTATTAAATCTCTTGCAAAAAAATGGATACCTGTTTATCCAAAACCACCGAAAAAGCCACGAGCAATGATAATTTGGAGGTCAAATTTCTTAAACCAGGGTAAAGGCGGATATAATACGTTAAAATGGTTCAAAGATCCTGAAAAACTTGAATTTTTGGTAACAATTGATTTTAGGATTAACTCTACGGCACTTTTTTGTGATGTAGTATTACCGGCTGCTACTTGGTACGAAAAATTTGATGTTGAAACTACTCCTATGCATGTATATCTGCAGGCATTCAATCCTGTAATAAAACCTCTATATGAATCAAAAACAGATTATGAAATCTTTAAATTAATTGCAAAAGGAATACAGAATTATTCCCATAAATTGGTAGCAACAGGCAGGTGGGATGGAAAATGGAAAGATACAGAAAAAAAACAAACCATTGATTTTACAAAAGTTTATTCTGTATTTACAGCTAATGGGAAAATGGACACTGATGTTAAATCAGCCAAATTTATCCTAACTAAAAGCCCTATAATTTATCCTAATCCTGATGAGTATAAAGCACATAAAAACAACTATGCTCCAGAACTTCAGCAAATAATAGAAAACAAACTTTTTAAAGGAGATGTAAAAGGATACATTGATGGAATTGTGAAATTGATTAGAAAAGCTCCTGTTCCATTTCCAGCTGCTCAGAGCAGAAGACCTCTTACTCCTTTTGTTGAAAATGTGGAAGGACTTTTGCCATGGCCAGGAGGTGGAAAACTTGCCAAAGAAAAAATTACTATAGGTGGGAAAGTGAAGGTTCCTAAATTTTTCGGTAAAAAATATCTTGGTATGATTGGTGCCAAAACATTAACAGGAAGGCAACAGTTTTACATTGATCATTCATATTTCCTTGATTTGAGAAATGAGCTGCCAATATACAAGGAACCTGAATTTGACAGACTTCCTGATAAGAGAACAAAAGCTCCGTTAAAATTGAATACTCCTCACGGCAGATGGGGAACACATTCAACATTTAGAGATGTGGACATTCTTCTAAGGCTACAAAGAGGTGAGACAATTGCATTAATGAGTAAAGCAGATGCTTTAAAAAGAGGAATAAATGACGGAGATAAAATTAAAATATTCAATGAATTCGGAGAAATGATTTGCAGGGCAAAAGTTATGGCTGGCATTAAAGAGGGAGAAGTAAGAGTTGCAAACGGTGCTGAGATGTTCACCACAATAAAAGGATGGTTTAACGGTATTACTCCAATTAGGCCAAAACCTACTCAATCTGTAAAGTATCCTGAAACAAAAGCACCTTCTTATCATTTGAAATATGGTTGGAATTTCTGGGGTGTTACTGGAAATGAATGTGATACTTCAGTAGAAATTAAAAAAATTATGTAAAATCATAAATTATAGGAGGTTGTCATGTACGGTATGGTAATAGATTTAAATAAATGTCTTGGTTGTCAAGCATGCACTGTTGCATGTAAAATGCTATGGAGCAATAGAGATGGTGCACAGCATATGTGGTTTACCATTGTAGAGACACGTCCGGGGCAGGGATATCCATACAATTGGCTTGAGAAAACAAAAAAGAAAATGAAGATGGATGACAAAGATTATGAGAATGTACCTAAATTTGATTACTCCAAATTACACAGCAATAAAGGAAAAGGTTTGCCTAATATTGGTATAAACCTTAAAAATAGTCCAAACTATTACGAGGATATGGGTAATGGGATGAATGTTGCAGATGAATGGTTTTTTTATTTGCCTATGATCTGTATGCATTGTGAAGATCCTGCTTGTATGAAGGCATGTCCTGCAAAAGCAATTTACAAGACCAAAGAAGGTTTTGTACTTATTGACAGTGAAAAATGTGAAGGTGCGGGAGATTGTATAGATGCATGTCCGTATAAAAGAATATTTTTTAATAAAAACATGGATAATGCTGAGAAGTGTATTTTTTGTTTCCCAAGACTTGAAAAAGGAGAGCCACCTGCCTGTGTTATTACATGTCCTGGGAAAGCAAGATTTTTTGGTAAATTAAATGATAAAGAATCTCCTGTATACAAACTTGTTAAAAAATATAAGGTTGCTGTTCCACTTCTTTCCGAATTTAATACAAAACCAAAAGTGTTTTATATTCCACCTGTTATGGTAGCTCAGCATAAAATAGATGATAAGGGAAACAGCAGTGGAGAAAGAGTTGATTATACATATTTGGAGGGACTTTTTGGTAAAAAAGTGAAAGAAATTAAAAAAATTCTTGAAACTGAAAGAGAAAAATCCCAATCAGAACTTGTTGATGTATTAACAGGTTTTCCAACATGGAAGTTGTAAATATAACTCAATTAAAAATGAATAATGAGAAATAAAAAATAGGATTTGGGATTTAGGGGATAGGATTTAGTGAAAAAACTATATCCTAATCCCTGAAACTAAATCCTAATCAATCTTTATCTTTTGGAGATAGTTATGGATGAAAGCATTAACAAAACAGTAAATTATAAACTTTTATCAATGGCAATAAGTTATCCTGACAAAGAAATAGCTGAAGCTATCATTTCTGGTTGGCTTTTTGATAATCTTAAAGAATATTTCAGGCGAGACGGAAGTGAAAAGCTAATCAATTTAATGAGAAAAGATTTTACAGATATAGAGGAGTTACAGGTTACATACACAACCAATTTTGATTTGAAAACTCCATTATATGAATCTCATTATATAGTAAAAAGCGATAGAGCTGAAGACAGAGCTAAGTTCCTATTGTCTCTTGAAAAGTTATATTATGAAGAAGGTGTGGAACTTGCTGACAGAGATATGCCTGATTACCTTCCTACCATACTTGAATTTGCACATTATTTGAGTTCTGAAAACAAAATTGAAAAGTTAATTTCCTTTGAAAATACCCATCTGAAAAGCTGGATCCCTGAACTTAATAAAAAAGTTAAAAAAGAGAATATAAAATTTTATGAGCATGTTATTCAGCTTATTGAAAATTTTATTTTGACTTTTTAAAAAAAATGCTCTAAAATTTTTTTATGCAAATAATTAAAAAATTTTATTTTTCTCTTAGTTTTAAGTATCTAATGGGGATTATAACTGTTCTTTCCTTAATTTTAGGAGGAATCTTTTATATGTTTTTTAAACAAGAGAAAAAATTTTTATATGAAGAAGTTTATAAACAAGCAGAGATTTTAGTTGATCAAATAATATTAACAAGAAAATGGATAGCTGATATTGGAGGGGTTTATGTTTTAAAAAGAAAAGGACTTTATATTAATCCTTACTTGAGTAAACCTTTTATAAAATGCGGAGATAAAATTTTTCTAAAAAGAAATCCAGCTATGGTTACAAGAGAGCTTTCCGACTATGCTTTTAAAAACGGAAAATATTTTTTCAAGCTATCAAGTAATTTTTTAATTAATCCTGCAAATGCTCCTGATGACACTGAAAGTTATGCTTTGAGGATTTTTGACAGGAAAAAAGCCAAAGAGGTGACTCAGGTTGAGTATCTAATGCATAAAAAATTTTACAGATTGATTAGACCTCTATATATAAAAAAATCTTGTCTTACCTGTCATATGTATCAAGGATATAATATAGGGGAATTGAGAGGTTGTATAAGTGTTTTACTCCCTTTGTCTGATGTAGATAAAAAGTTGTGTATAATAAAAAAATACTACTTTTTCTCTTCACTGCTTATAATTTTTTTTACAATTTTAATAATATATTTTTTAAATTATTTTCTTGTTATTAAACCTGTTAATTCAATAAAGGAGCGTATTGAGAGATTTAAAGAAAATTATTTAACTGAATTTGAGAAATCATCAAGAAAGGATGAAATAGGAGAATTAAAAAATAATTTTTTTGATATGGCTAATATTATTAAAAATAACCATGAAATTATGCAGAAAGAGATTGAAAAAGCAACTGAAGAACTAAAAAGAAAAAATAAATTAAAAACTGACTTTTTAGCTACTGTATCCCATGAGTTAAGAACACCTCTTACAACAATTCAGGGAGGCATTGAATATCTTTCAAAAGTTTTGACCAAAAAAGAGAACAAAGAGTTTATTGAAATAATAGATAAAAACATTAAAAACCTTATTTTAATGGTTAATAACCTAATAGATATTGCACGAATTGAAATTGGTAGATTGGAGCTGGAATTAAAAAAGGAAAAGCTAAACAATATTATTGAAGAAATTCTTGTTTTTTTTAAAGGGTATGCAGATGAAAAAAATATAGAATTTGAAAAAATAAATTTTAAAAAAGAGTTTTTTGTCTATCTTGACAGAAAAAGAATAAATCAGGTTTTAATAAATATTTTACATAATGCAATAAAATTTTCACCTGAAAATGATAAAATTACAATTTCTATTGATGAAACAGATGAATCAATAAAAATTTCAATTAGCAACAATACTGATCATGAACTAGATGAAAAAAATATATCAACATTTTTCTTAAAATACAAACATCTCAAATCTTCAAAAGAAAAAGGAAGCGGGCTTGGGCTTGCCATTGCAAAAGGTATAATGTTAGCACATAAAGGAGATATAAAAGTAAAATTAATAGACAAAAACAGAATAAAGTTTATAATTATTTTTAATAAAAAATTTAATTTAGAGGCAAAAAATGGAACAAAATGATATATTAATTTTAGTTATAGATGATGATACGGATATTTTAAAGGTTATTTCTGCAAATCTGAAATTGGAAGGATATGATGTGATTACTGCTGAAACAGGCCTTGAAGCCTATGATTTAATTTCCGGAGCTAATCCTGATATTATAATACTTGACTTAAATCTCCCGGATATAGACGGAATTCAATTATGCAATAAAATAAGAAAAGAAAATATGGATATACCTGTTATTATGTTAACTGCAAGAGATGCTGTATCTGACAAAGTTCTTGGGCTTGAATGCGGAGCAGATGATTATATTGTTAAGCCTTTTAATTTTCTGGAACTTTCAGCGAGAATAAAGAGTTGTTTAAGAAGATATAATTTTAAAGATAATAAACTAAATTCAAAAGATGTAGTCAACATTAAATCATTAACTATTTATCCTCAGAAAAGAGAAGCTTATATTAATAATGAAAAAATCAATTTAACAAGAACAGAATTTAATCTTTTAATGTTTCTAATTGAAAACAGTGATAGAATATGCTCCAGAAATGAAATTAAAGAAAATCTTTGGAAAGGAAAAGATATTTATAATTGGTCAAGAACAATTGATGTTCATATTAACCATTTGAGAAAGAAATTAAAAAATCACGTTGTCATTGAGTCTGCACCAGGTATAGGATATATTTTAAAGAATAATGAAAGTGTCTGATTTTTAGGTAAAGAAGCTTAAATATTTTGACTCTCAATATTTTTTATAAAAAGTGCAGCATAATATAAATTTGGCAAAATTATACTATTTTCTGATAGATTATTCCAACCATGGCCTGTTAATACCTGAAGTGGAAACATACCTGCATTTATTCCTGTTAACACATCTTTTAAAGAATCCCCAATAATATAAGAAGTTGAAATATCTATATTGTATTTTTCTTTGGCTTTTAAAATCATTCCTGTTTCAGGCTTTCTGCATTTGCAATTATCATCAGGATGATGCGGACAGAAAAAATAATCTGAAATTACAGCTTCTCTTTGATTAAAAGTTTTAATTATAAATTCATTGGTTTTTTTCACAAATTCTTCATTAAAAAATCCTCTTGCAATTCCTGATTGATTGGTTACAATAAAGACCAAGAAATTTAATTCATTAAAAATTTTAATTGCATCATAAGCAAAAGGAAATATCTTTATTTGAGAAAAATTTGACAAATAATTAACTTCTTCTATTAGAGTACCGTCTCTGTCAAGAAAAATAGCTCTTTTCATAATAACTACTTCCTAAAGTGATGTTGTAGATATTTAATTAAAGGTTTTACCTTATCCTTATTTTTAGCTGAAATTATTATAGCATCATATCTTTCTGAGATATTTGCAACTATCTCTTTGTCAACTTTGTCTGTTTTGTTAAAAACCAAAACCTGAGGTACATTTTCCGCACCAATGTCCTTTAAAATATTATCAACGACCTCTATATTTGAACTAAAATTATCATCTGAAATATCAACAACATGAATCAACAAATCTGAATATGTTAGTTCTTCAAGAGTTGATTTAAAAGCGTCCATTAGATCTTTTGGTAAATTTTTTATAAACCCAACTGTATCTGTAATTATTAGTTCGCGTTTTGGTTCAAGAAAAAATTTTCTGCTAAATGTATCAAGTGTGGCAAAATAAAGATTTTCCACAAAAATATCACTTTTTGTCAAAGTATTCAACAGAGTGGATTTGCCTGCGTTTGTATAACCTATAATAGAAACAACCGGAACATTCTTTTTTGCTCTTCTAATTCTTAAAATATTTCTTTTATTAGCAATATTGATTAATTCTTTTTCTATTGTTTTTATTCTGTTTCTGATTCGTCTTCTTTCAACCTCGGCAATTGTCTCCCCAGGACCTTTTAAACCTATCCCACCTCTAATTCTTGATAGTGCTTCAGCTTTATCTGCAACTCGAGGCAAAAGATATTTTAACTTGGCTAACTCGACTTTTAATTTGCCTTCTTTACTAATTGCTCTTTTACTGAAAATGTTCAATATTAGAGTTGTTCTGTCAATAATTTCAATATCAGCAAAACTTGCTATAAACTTTGCCTGTGCAGGTGTAAGATCATGGTAAAATATGATTTTACTTGCATTTTTCTCTATGGATGTAATTATTAGTTCTTTAAATTTGCCTTTACCCAAAATTAAAGAAGGATTGATTTTATTCAGTCTTTGTATAATTGAACCTACTACTTCAAAATTAGCGGCTTTTGAAAGATTTATAAGCTCTTCCATTTCCTCTTCCAATGTATATTTTGATTTTCTGCCGGCATTGACAAGCAGAACTTTTTCACGAGAAGTTTCTTCAGCTTTGTATAAATACTTTGCAATTTCAGATTCTAAGAAGTTTATTTCATTATTAAAATCAATATTAACTTTTTTGAATGAACCTGAATAAATTATTTTATTGCTGTTTTTTCCATTTACAATATCTATTCTTGATATTTCAATTTTTTCAGGGTTGCCTTTTTCTGTTACAATAATTGAACATATAAAATCAAGCCTCAAATATGCAAGATCAGTTAAATCGTCATAATCAAGCCCTTGATTGTGCAAATGAGTATGTATTACTGAAATACCTCTTAAATTGAATCTATTCAGGTGAAATTCATAAAAAGTAGGAAATAAAATTTCATTTTCAGTACCAATAATAATGTATTGCAAATTGCCACGTCTATCAATTACAGCAGCAATCTGCTTATATATTTCTCTTGAAATTTTGCTAATGGTATTGAGAATGTTATATGAAAAAATTTGATTATTGGGAACTTTTCGTTTGAAAAGGTTTGATAATTTTTTTCTTTGAAAAGATGTTAAAAACTTTGTATTACCGGTAATTCGAGCCATTTAATAGATTCTTTTTTCAGGGATTACCCCTCTGACACCTCCTCTTGGGTTTTCTATATCACCAATATATCTTGGTATAAGGTGAATATGTAGGTGAAAAATTGTCTGGCCTGCATGTTTGCCGACATTAATACCTATATTGTAACCATCAGGATTGTATCTGCCATCCAAATATAATTTAGCTTTATCCAAAAGCTCTAAAATTGCATATTTTTCATCTTCCGTAGAATCAAAAAAACTGCTGAAATGTCTGAAAGGTATAATCAAAGTGTGCCCTTTATTAACTGGAGAATTATCAAATATAGCATAACAAAATTCATTCTGCATGAAAACATCTAATTTATCCAAATTGCAAAACGGACAACTCATACTGATAATTACCACATTTTATGTTAAAAGTCTATAACAGTTTTAAATGGAGTCTTTACCATTAAAGCAATTATATTGCGTATTTGAATTTTTTATGGTATCTGCATGCAAAAATCAGCACATAAAGCAAGGGGATTTTATGATAATAGTAATTACCGGTGCAGGAGTTGTAGGAAGCTGGATTGCTTATGAACTTTCAAAAACAGAACATGAAATTTTCCTAATAGATAAGGAACCAGCCATATGGTATCACACCAGCACAAGGAACAGCGGAGTTATTCATGCAGGGATTTATTATCCATATCATACGTTAAAAAGGATTTTTTGTATTGAAGGAGCTAAATTATCTTATGAATTTTTCAAGAAATATAATGTTGAGCATCGAATGTCAGGCAAAATAATTGTTGCAAACAATGATGAAGACCTTGATGATTTAAAAAGATTAAAAGAAAACGGAGATAGAAATGGAGTTGAGAATTTAAAGTTAATTGATTCTTCAGAAATTAAAAAATTAGAACCTTTCTCAAAGTCTAAATATGCACTTTATTCACCAAACACAGGTGTTGTAAATTGCTCTGACTATTTTAGAAAAATGGAAGCATTGCTTCAGGAAAACAAGGTGAATATTATTACAAATTGCAATGTTGAAAATGTACTTGATAATAAAATAATTACTAACAGAGGTAATCTGGAATTTGATATTTTTATAAATGCAGCAGGACTTTATTCTGATAAAATAGCAAGTATGTGCAATATAAAAAATTTTGAAATTATGCCTTTTAAAGGTGAATACTATTCTTTAAATAATGAAAAAGTTAATGGCATGATTTATCCTGTTCCGGGTAAACATGGACACCTTGGTATACATCTTACAAAAGCAGCTTACAATGAAATATGGATAGGCCCCACTTCAAAACAAGTTAATGAAAAAGAATCTTATGATATTACAGAAAATCAAGAAGTATTTATTAAAGCATGTGAGGAATTATTGACAGAGTTCAATCCCAATAAAATAACTCCGGGTTTCACTGGCATAAGAGCTAAATGTTTTTACAATAATCAGATGTTAACTGATTTCCTGATTTTCAGAAAAGCTAATAAAGTACATCTGCTTGGAATAGATTCTCCTGGATTAACAGCTGCACCAGCTATTGGAAAATTTGTCAAAAGTTTGATTTTCCAATAATTTTTGCAATCTATTTTTTATAATTATCGATTATTCAGTGTGATAAGGATAATTGGATGGAATAGGGAGCAGCTCCCTATTCCAATTATTAGATACAATTTTTTACCATACTATATGAGTGAGTTGGCTTTTTTTTATTTCAGGTCTTGTGTAATCAGGAAGCAACATTGGAGATTGCCTTTCTGTATCAATACCTGCTTCTTTTAATTCTTCTTCATATTTCTTTATATGTTCAAGAGTTAATTTACCAATATTAACTCCGTTTTTTACATATTCTCCTGCGGCTTTTCCAGCTCTTCTTCCAAAAACTGTAATATCAAGAAGAGAATTTCCCATTAATCTGTTCTCGCCGTGAACTCCGCCGCTTGCCTCACCTGCAGCAAATAACCCCGGTACATTAGTCTCAGTAGAATCTTTTATTTTTAAGCCTCCGTTTTGATAATGAAGTGTTGGAAAAACAAGCATAGGCTCTTTGCTAATATCAATGTTGTATCTTTTAAACTGAATATATTTTGCAGGTAGTTCTTTTTCAACTGTTCCAGCACCTTCAAGCATGTCAATCATTGGAGAATCAAGCCATACACCGACTCTACCTGTAGGAGTCACAATGCCGAGCTCTCTTTCAAGGCATTCTCTGATAATACAAGCTGATTCAACATCTCTTGGCTCCCTTTCAAATACAAACTGCTCTCCGTTTATATTTAAAAGATTGGCACCTAATCCTCTTACTTTTTCTGTAATTAAAAGCCCAATATTTTGCTCGGGAAATGCAGCTCCTGTTGGGTGATATTGAGTGGAATGCATAAAAGCCAAAGGCACTCCCGCTCTGTAACCTAATATAAGACCATCTGCTGTGGCACCATAGTGATTGGTTGTTGCAAAACCTTGAATATGAAGTCTTCCGTAACCACCTGTGGCAATAATAACTGCTTTTGCTTTTACAACAAAAAATTCTTCTGTTTCCATGTTGTATAATACTGCACCTGCAGCATTACCGTTCTCATCCAAAACTATTTCAACAGCAGGAGTAAATTCCAGAACATCTATATCATCACATCTGTTTCTAACTTCATCTCTTAAAACTCTCATTATTTCTGAACCTGTCATGTCACCTGCTGAGTGCATTCTTTTTCTGCATGTTCCTCCGCCATGCCTTGTTTTTAAATTACCCTTTTCATCTTTGTCAAACATCATTCCGAGATCTTCAAGCCATCTAATAACAAGAGGAGCATCATTTGCAAGAGCAGCAACAAGCTCTGGATCATTGGTAAAGTGTCCGCCTCCCATTACATCAAGGTAGTGATAATATGGGGAATCAGGTTTTCTTGTAGCACCCTGAATACCGCCTTCTGCCATCACTGTATTGGCATCACCATGACGAAGTTTTGTGGCTATAATTACTTTGCATCCTTGCTCCTGTGCAAGCAATGCAGCTGCACTTCCGGCTCCTCCCCCGCCTATTACAAGCACATCTGTTTCATATTTTAAAAGAGTGTCCAAATCTATATTTGGTTCGATTCTACTGTGAGCTTCAAGTACATCTGCAAATTCGTCAGGATAAATTTCTCCTTTGCTTGGACCAACTTTTACTGCACGTCTTCCCACAGATTTATAATCAGGATGGAATTTATTCAGAACTTCTTCTCTCTGATCAAGTGTCAAAGGAGGAAACATTTCCCCGTTTCTTGCTTTATCAACCCTTGCAGGTCTTGAAGCTTCAACTTTTTTTATTAATTCTTTCATTTCAGGTGTGTATCCCATTTTTTGCTCCTTTATTTAAATTTTCGATTTTTAATTTTACAAATATTCCGTTTCCTGAGGCATCCATGTGCCGTCATGAGTTGCTGGCTCCATTTCTCTTGCAACATATTTTTTCTTAAGTTCATCAAGGGGTAATTGTTTTAATTCAGCAAGCATATTTTCATATTTGCCGTTTTCTATGTCCTTGCTTCTTTCCTGTAAAAAAGTATCCTTAGGAAGAATATATTTACCATACAATCTTCTGCAAAGTTGCGCTACGTGATAATGCTGTATTTGTGCAGGACATCTTGACGAGCATAACCCACATTGAATACAGTCAAAAGATAATTTTGCCACTTTTTCAACATCACCTCTCATTGCAGCATTAATGTATCCCATAACATCTATATCCATAGGACAGGCTTTTGAACAAGTGTTACATCCTACACATTTTAAAACTTCAGGATAAAGTGCCATTATTGTGTCTGCTTCTGCTTCTACTTCATTTATATTATATTTTGCCCTGTTAGCAGGATAAAAGGGAATCTGTGCAATATACATATTTTCCTGTACAACAGTCTGGCATGCTAAACCGAAATTTAATCTGTAATCTCCGTATATTCTGTAAACAGTTCCGCAAGCACCACAAATTCCGCCACGGCAGCCGCATGCTCTAATAAATTTATATCCGGCATATTCAATTGCTTTCTGAATGGTAATTGTCTCAGGCACCATATATTTTTTACCCATTATATATACCGGTATCTCTTTTGAACCTTCCGGAAGAACAGGTCTGTCACCGGTAGCAATGTTAATTTGCTGTTTTTTTGCTTCACTCATTTTATCCTCCATGCTTGGTTAATTTATAATATTTATAAAATTATTCATTTGTGCCTGCTTCTGCAACAAGCTCGTTTTCTCTAAAAGTTGTAACTGGCGCAGGCTCGTCAAAACTTTCACCAGCTTTATAATCGAGCATATTTTGAACATTGTCTGAAACACTGATAAAAACAGTTGCCACATCTATATCATTGGGACATGCACTTGAGCATAATCCGCAGGCTATACAGGAACTTGACATATGATTAAGTCTTGTAAGGTGAAACATTAATGTGTTTTCGAGCATTCTCAAGGCTCCTTTTCTTTCTGCCCAACCTGTAATCATATCAGCTGAATGATCAAAGGTAGGAC
Source organism: uncultured bacterium (assembly GCA_964492825.1). Taxonomy (GTDB): domain Bacteria; phylum DYJV01; class DYJV01; order DYJV01; family DYJV01; genus CAZBLP01. The sequence goes on along the minus strand of CAZBLP010000004.1, from coordinate 40,319 downwards.
TTCTGAAAACACATTCCTTGCAGTAACATATTGGACAGGCAACCATACAGTTGTGGCATCTAATACATTTTGAAAATACCTTTTGTAAAGATTCGAGATTTGATGTTTCTTCTCTGAAATTATTTAAAATTTCATTTTTATTCTTTAATCGTTCCTGTTTAAGTTTATTTATAACATCTTCTCTTTTTGACAAATCCAGATTTTGATTTTCAAAAGTTTCTTTTAAAGGAGAATCATCTTTGGCAATAATGAAAATTTCACTTCCTGAAGTGGCGAAATATCCGAAAACACCATCAACAAGTTCCAATGATATTGAGGGTGTTTCACACATTGAGCAAGATTTTCTAAATGAAAAACCATTAACAGGTTTAAATTCACCGCTGCTGTATTTTGAAGTAAAATTATCTATATAATCTTGATTATTCAATAAAATTTCCTGAAAATCGTTAACATCATAAGTCCCAATACAATCAACTGCAATTATGTAACAATTGTCAAGATTTACCTGTTTAAATTTCGTTAGCTCAACAATTGCTTTAATTTCGCATGGTTTTGCAATAATAAGCAATTTTTTGCCAGATGTTGTAAAAGTCAGGTTTTTTGCAATCCTACCTGTTTGAATAGGGATAACAGGTGCAAAAGGATTACAGCCTTCTAACATGTCAGGTGAACTGACAAGAGTCTGGATATAATTATCTTTTGAGCTGCTGAGTTTAGGTATTAAAATTTCATCTACCACATTATTTTCAAGTAATTTTTTTAAGTAATCTATAACCCCTTCCAGGTTATTTACTTTATTTGTAACAGGCATCTATTTCCTCCTATGTTTAGTTCAAACTTAAAAACATTTAACTGACAATTATCTAAAAAATTAAGCATCCCATGTTAACTTCAATTTAGCAGGTCCTTTGGCTTTTAAAAAATTGGTAAATTCAGTAACTGTATCTGCAAACATTTTACCTTCACTTGCACTTATCCACCTTAGCCAAACTCTGTCATCTTCCAGACCGAATTGTTTTAGAATATTTTTTAAAATAGCAATCCTTCTTCTTGCTTTAAAATTTCCTGATTGATAATGACAATCCCCTGGATGACATCCACCAATAAGTACACCGTCTGCACCTTCAAGCAAAGATTTTAGTACATAGACAACGTCTATACCACCTGAGCACATAAGATGTACAACTCTTATATTAGGCGGGTACTGCTGTCTTGTGGTACCGGCAAGGTCTGCTCCTGTATAAGTACACCAGTGACACAAAAATGCAATTAATTTTGGTTCAAATTTCTCATCTGCCATATTCACACCTCTTTATTCAGTTTCAAGTTGTTTTTTTATTTCTAAAAGTCTTAATTATGTCTTTATATTTTAAAGTAATTTATCCACAACATTTAATATCTGTGATTTTTCATAACCATACTGCTGTGCTGCTCCGTTTGGACAAGCCATAACACAAGCTGAGCAGCCTTCGCAGATAGTCTCAAATACTTTTGCTATTTTCTTTTCTTCATCAATAATTCTTGCATCAAATGGACACACTTCAACGCATATTCCGCAGCCACTGCAAAACCTGTCAATAACAAAAGATTTTTTCTCCAAAGATATTAGTTCTTTTTTTGATAAAAACAGAGAAGCTCTTGCTGCAGCAGAATAACCTTGTGCAACTGCTTCGTCAATATGCTTTGGAGCATGGCATAGTCCGCACATAAAAATATCTTTTTTTAAAAATGTTAAAATACCGGTTTTTTTATTTGCTTCTTTAAAAAAGTTAAATTTATCAATGGGAATTCCGAATATATCTGCTAATTTTTTATTATCATTAGCCTGGATGCCTGTGCTTAAAACTAACAAGTCTGTATTTTTATTAACTTCTTCGTTTATTATAGTATCTTCAAAACTAATTGCTACAGTATCGCCTGAAACTTTAACTTCAGGTTTTTTATTAACATCATACGGAATAAATATAATCCCCTTGTTTCTGGCTTGCCTATAAAAATTTTCATAAAATCCGTAAGCTCTTATATCTCTGTAAAGAACCGTAATTTGAACATCCGGATATTTTTCCTTTAGTTTAAGTGCATTTTTTAAAGCATGGGTACAGCAAACTCTGCTGCAATATTCTCTCTTGCCTTTTTCCCTTGATTCTACACATTGAATCATAACTATTTCTTTTATATTTTCAGATAAATTATTGTTAGCTATTTTTTCTTCAAGCTCAACCTGGGTAATTATTTTATCAGATTCATTATAGGAATAAGAGGCAGGGATAACTTCACATGCTCCTGTAGCTAAAACAGTAACTCCATGTTCAATTTCACGTTCAACTTCGCCTGTTAAAACTTTTGTTTTTCTGTCTCCTACCAATCCTTCTGAAGAGGTTATTCTGGCACCTGTCAAAATTTCTATATTTTTATTATTTTTTACTTCTTCTACAAGGGATTTTATACTTTTCTGAATATCCGTACCTTTTAACGTATAATATGCATTAAGCAATCTTCCGCCTATTTCATCATTTTTTTCTATTAAAAATACTTTGCTACCCTGGTATGCAAGAGACAGAGCAGCGCTCATTCCTGCGGCACCGGCACCTATTACAAGAGCTGAATCTTTAATTTCTGTTTTAGTTTGATTAGAAGCTTTGTTTAATAAAACTTTTTTTATTGCGGAATTTAAAAGAATAAAGGATTTCTCTGTAAGAATAAAATTATCACAATTGCTTGAAAAAATACATTGTTCTCTTAAATTAACAAATTCAAAGTTTAACATTGAATAACCAGTGTCTTTAAATTTTTCAAAAATAGCTTCAAGCTCTCTAACAGAGCAGCCTCCTACAACCAATCTGTCAAGTGCATTGTCTGAAATTATTTTTTTCACTTCATTTAATGTCTCTTTATTACAGAGATTATCAATGGTATCTGTATAAACAACTTCGGGAATATTTTTACAACTTTGTAGAACAGCGGAAATATCAATGCTATTTTCAAGAATATTGCCGCATTTACATATCAAAACTCCAACTCTTGGGCTTTCAGCCATAGATGGTGAAATTGGCACAGGAGTAAATTTATCTGAACCTGGTTTGAATTTTTCCAATATTTTTGCTGCCACACCTGAGCCATCAGTGGTAGTTTCAGGGATATCTTTAGGCGCAATAAAAGAACCTGCTGCATAAATGCCTGGGATATTGGTATTAAAAGGAGAAAATTCATTTGTAATTGCAAAATTAAATTCATTGACATTTATCCCTGATTTTTGAATTAAAGCTTTTGTTTCTTCATCCTGATAAAATCCAAGTGAAAGTACAGCTATATCAAAATCTTTCTCCTTTAATTCTCCGTTTTCATAATATGTAATTGTAATGATTTTACTGTCACCATGTTCTTTTACAGTAGATACATGGCACCTGATAAAATTTATTCCATATTCATCTTTTGCTTTTTGGAAATATTGTTCATAATCTTTTCCAAAAGCTCTTATATCCATATAAAAAAAGGTAATATCAGTATCTGGTAGTTTATCTTTGGTAAGCATTGCCTGTTTTAATGCAAACATACAGCAAATTGAAGAACAGTAAGGATTGCCTTTTTTTCTAATGTCTCTTGAGCCTACACATTGAAGAAAAGCTATACTTTTTGGATGAGAACCGTCTGAAGGTCTTTGCGGTATTCCTTTTGTAGGACCTGAAGGGCTTATAAGTCTTTCATATTGAACAGATGAAAGAACATTTTTATTAATACCAAAACCAAATTCTTCCTTAATATTTCCTTGAACTGATTTGAAACCGGGAGTTAAAATAATTTCAGATACATTTAAACTGATATTTTTCTCATTATTCGCATTTAAATCAATTGCCTTAGTAGGGCATATTTCAACACATTTATTGCATTTATTGCAATTGTCAATATTAAGAAAATAAGATTTTTTAACTGCTTTGGGATAAAATTTGTAAACCGCTTTTCTAACCTCAATACCATCGCCAAATTCATTAGAAACTTCAACAGGACAAACTTCTTCACATTTGCCGCAATCTATACATAAATCATTGTTTACAGGGTTATTGAGAATTTTTACATTAATTGTGAAATTGCCTTCTTCCCCTGAAATATTTTCAACTAATGCATTTCCCATAAAATTTATATTTTCTCTTAAATTACACTCTATAAAAGGACAAAAAGCAGGTGGCTCAGGAGATAAAAAACAAACTCCGCAGGAATTTGTAGGGAATTGATTATCCAATAACGGGAAATAACCGCCCATTGCAACTTTTTTATCTATTAAATTAACTTTTACACCTTTATCAGCAAGTGCAAGAGCCGCACTCATTCCTGCAAAACCTGCACCTATTATTGCAACCTCATTCATGTTAATTCTCCGAATTTTTTAATTAAAATTTAAAATAATCCTTTTGGATCCACAATATGTTTTTTCCACCAACTGCTTGTATCTGAAACCTGAAAAGCTTCACCTATTAATTCAGTAAAATATAACACAGGCAACGGATTATCCGTGCTCTGTTTTGTATCAATATTTGCCTGGCATAATCCGCATGACGTAACAATACAGTTTGCTCCGGCTTCTTTTGCATAATCAACGATCTTACCAATTAATTTTGATGCAAGCTCCGGATTGGTAAGAGCTGCATCACCGCCGCAGCAGTCAACCTTTGACGGCCAATCAAGAACTTTCACCCCAATTGCTTTCATTAATTCATCCATTGAATCAGGATGTTCGGGATTGTCAAAAGTTACAACCTCGCTTGGTCTTAAAATTGCACATCCATAATAACAAACAGCTTTAATTTGTGATAACTCTTTTTTAACATTTGCTTTTATTTTATCAATACCTATTTCCATAAATGTATCCAAAATATATTTTATGTTGATATTTCCCTGAAATTTGAAATCAACATTATTCTCTATTTCAGCTTTTTTACTATTGTCTTTTAATGCATATTCAGATCTTTTCAAACTATTAAAACATCCTGCACATGGTATAAGAAGATCTTTGCCCTCTTTTTCAGCTATTTTTATATTTCTTGCAGAAAGGTTTATAACAAGGTCTTCGCTTATATTTTTTGCAGGCCCTGAGCCGCAACAATTCCAATCTTCTATTTCTTTAATTGTTACTCCCAAAATTTTCAAAACTTCTTCAATTGAGTTTTCATACTCTATTGCTGTTGAATGAGCAGTACAACCTGGATAATATGACAGTTCCATTTTTACTCCTGATGTTTTTTTAAATTTTATTAATGCTCTCTAAAAATAAAAAAAACTAAATCTCTGGCACACATTTTTTAAATATGTTTTTAATAGCAGTCATGTCTTTTATTTTTTTTGGGAAAAGAGGTAACTTACCTCTCATGAATAATTTTATACCGACTTTCATGTCATTTAAAGCAGCTTCGCTAAAAAAATCTTTTGTTTTTAATTTGTATGAAATTAAAAATGTAGCTTCATGAACCCTGCCGTATCTTTTTATACTTTCAACAAATGATCTGTTAAATGCATAGCCGACTTTATCAGCTATTTCCACTTTATCTTCAATTGCTTTTCTTCTCAAAGCTCCCATTAATTTTGAAATTTTTATATCATTCGGACATCTTTCACCGCATGTGTCACAGGAAACACAGAGCCAAATAGCTTCACTTGTTAATAATTTGTCTCTGTTGCCATATTGAATGTGTCTTATGATTTCATTTGGCTTAATATCCATAAACTCCGCTGTAGGACAACCTGCAGTACATTTTTTACATTGATAACACAGATTAAAAATTTCTCCGCTTTTACTGCTAATCTCTTCTGCAAATTTATTCATATTAAACCTCTGTTTGTAATAACTTATCTATTTTAAAAATTTATGATTCAAGCACTATTTCCATATCAGGCTCTTGGAATGTATTAATCATTCTGAAAGTCTGAATGCTTGTCTGATTAATCAGCTCGCAAGCCTTGTTGGGACAAGCTGCTATACAGGCACCGCATCCCTGACATAAAGCTTTATTAACATCTGATATTTTTGTAATTTCGTTTAATTTTCTTGCACCATAAGGACAGATATCGACACAAATACCGCAACCACTGCATACAAGAGGATCAACCATAGCAATTAAAGGGTCCTGGCTTAATTTGTCATTTGCAAAAAGTGTTAAAATTTTACCTGTTGATGCCAATGCCTGAGATACCGAATCTGTTGTATCTTTTGGCGATTGAGCGCATCCTGCCAAATAAATTCCCTTTGTAGAACTCTCAACAGGGTAAAGTTTTATATGTGTTTCTGAGAAAAATCCAAATTCATCTATTGTTGCTCTCAATTTTTTTGCAAGTTCTTCCACTCCGTCAACTGGAACAATAGCATTTGCCAAGACCACAAGGTCAACTTCCAAATCAAGTGCCTCACCTGTAAGAGTATCAGAAGTTCGGACAACCAAATTTTCTCCTTCTTGAAAGACTTTGGAAATTCTTCCTCTTATATATACTATTCTGTCATTTTCAATTCCTGCATGATAAAACTCTTCAAAATCTTTTGAATCTGTTCTTATATCCATGTAAGAGATAAAAGCTTTACCATCAGGAACATTTTGTTTAAAAAGCCTTGCCTGTTTTGCAGTATAAATACAACAGACTCTTGAGCAGTACGGTTTATGAAATTCAGGATCTCTTGAGCCTGCACATTTTACCCATAAAACTGTTTTGGCTTCTTTTCCGTTTGATGGTCTGATTATTTTACCACCTGTAGGACCTTCAGGATCAAGCATTCTTTCAAATGCAAGAGCATCAATAACATCAGGTAGTTCTCCGCCTCCCCATTCAGGGAAATTTGCTGAACTGTAAAGTTTATATCCTGTTGCTATCACAATTGCACCAACAAGCTCTTTAACAATTTCATCCTTCATATTAAAATCTATTGCCGATTCTTTACATACATTAACGCACTTGTCACAATTCCCATCTGTAAAATGTTTGCAATTTGCAGCATCAATTACCAATCTTTTTGGGAATGCTTTTTCAGTAAGATAATGAACTGCTTTTCTCTTTGACAATCCTCTGTTAAATTCGTCTGAAACTTCAACAGGACAGACGTCAATACATTTGTTGCAATTTGTGCATTTGTCCGTATTAATAAAAGAAGCTTTTTTTCTGATATTAACTTCAAAATTTCCGACATAACCGTCAAGGTCGTCAATTTCGCTATATGTGTATAAAGTAATATTCGGATGATTTAAAACTATTTCTGATTTTTCTTTTATATAATCAGATGCTTTTTTAAAATAAGGAACTGTTTTGTATAATTGCAAAAGTTTGCCGCCAATAGCAGGCTCTTTTTCAACAAGCACAACTTCATATCCAGCTTCTGCAAGATCTATTGCTGCCATTATTCCGCTGATACCGGCTCCAACAACAAGAGACCTTTTATTAAGACTGACTTCAATAGGTACTAATTCTATATTTTGTCTTACTTTTTCAATAGTTGCTTTTATAATATTAATTGCTTTTGCAGTAGCTACAGGTTTGTCCCCCTGATGAACCCAACTGCACTGCTCTCTAATATTAGCTATTTCCACTAAAAAAGGATTGAGTCCGACACTTGCAGCTGCTTTTCTAAATGTATTTTCGTGCATTCTTGGTGAACAACTGCACACAACCACACCGTTTAAATTGTCTTCTACAATATGATCTTTTACAAGCTGCTGTCCCGGATCAGAACACATGTACATATAATTTATGGCAAATTCAACGTCAGGTTCTTTTTTTATTTCTTCAACAACTTTGTTAACATCAACAGAAGATGCAATATTTGCACCGCACCAGCATACAAAAACACCTATTCTTTTGGGCATTTTATTATTCCTCTTTTAACAACTTTTTTTAGCAAGTTTATTACTTAATTTTTCAAACAATACATGAACTTTGCTTGCAGCCGCACTTGCATGAGCTGTGGAATCTGCAATATCTCTAATTCCTTGGCAGCAGCCTGCAAGATAAATTCCTTCTCTGTTTGTTTCATTTGAGCTTGTTTTATAATCTTTTTCTTTAAAAAAACCTAATTCATTAATATCTATCCCTAAAGTTTCTGCTATTTCTTTTGCTTCAGGATTAGGCTCAACAGCAGCAGCCAATACTACCATATCAGCGGAAATCTCTATTTTTTCTCCAGTTAAAGTGTCAGAGCCCCAAACTACAACTTTATCGCCATCCTGAAAAATTTTGGAAACTTTGCCTCTGACATATACAACTCTTTCCTCTTCCATTGTCTGCTGAATAAACTGTTCATATCCCTTTCCTGTAGATCGTATATCTATGTAAAAAATATAAGCTTTACCGTCATGTACTTTATGTTTGTACAATTTGGCATGTTTTGCAGTATACATACAGCAAATTCTTGAACAATAAGGCTTATGAAATTCAGGATCTCTGGAGCCTGCACATTGCACAAAAACTATCTCTTTTGGAATTTTGCCATCAGAAGGCCTTTTTACAACACCTGTTGTAGGGCCTGAAGCTGATAAAAATCTTTCCATTGTAAGTCCGTCTATTACATCAGGGATATTTCCTGCTCCATAATCTTTTAAATTACTTTTGTTGTATACTTGAAAACCGGTTGCTACAATAATGGCTCCAACTTCTTCTTCAAAAAAACTTTCTGTTTGTTTATAATCAATTGCTCCAACAGGACAGACCTTAGAACAAACTCCGCATTTGCCTTTTGTAAGCATTCTGCAATAATCAGCGTTTATTACCGGTTTATTTGGAACTGCCTGGGGAGATAAAGTGTAAATTGCTTTTCCTTTTCCAGCATCTCTTTCAAATTCAGAAGGAACTTTAGCAGGGCATTTCTCAACGCATGTGCCACATCCTGTACATTTACTCCAATCAACATAAGTTGGCTTTCTTCTGATTTTTATTTTAAAATTACCGGCTTCTCCTTCCACATTAACAACCTCTGCATATGTATAGAGTTTAACATTAGGATGTTGTCCTGTCTCAACGGTTCTTGGAGTAAGAGTACATTGAGCACAATCAAGAGTAGGAAAAGTTTCTGAAAGTTGAAGCATCCTACCGCCAACACTTGGCAGTTTTTCAACCATAACAACTTCATAACCGGCATTGCCAATATCAATAGCTGCTGTAATACCTGCTATTCCGCCACCTATAACCAAAACCCTTTTAACAAAATCTGACATTTATATTCCCCTAAAAAATAGTTAAAAATTTTTTAAATAAGTCCCTTTTCTTTTAAAACAGGTCTCGGATCAACAAAATTTCTTTCAAATTCAAGAACCTCGTAATCCAGCCCCATTGCAAGGCCCAATAATTGTGTAAAATAAACTACAGGAATTGTATTAAACTTATCGTATGTTTCTGTTAAAATCTTTTGTCTGTCATCTAAATTAAACTGACAAAGCGGACATGAAGTTACTATTAAGTCAGCTCCGTTTTTAATTGCATTTTCAATTATATTATGTGAGCATCTGTTGGCAGTTTCAACGTTATTCATTACCTGAAATGCACCGCAACATTCATTTTTGTATGGAAAGTAAACATCTTCTGCACCTAATGCACACATAAAATTCTCAAAAATTGAAGGATTTTCTGGATCATCAAACTGAATCTCTTTATGAGGTCTTAAAAGCAAACACCCGTAATAAACAGCCACTTTTAAATCTTTAAGAGGTTTTATAACTTTCTCTTTTAAATTATCAAACCCTATTTCATCTCTTATAATTTCCAGATAATGAGTAACATCTAACTCTCCATGATATTCTCTTTCTATAAATTCTGTTATTTTATATCTTCTTTCTTCATCATTTTTTAAAACATAATTGGTCCTCTTTAATACATTATAACATACTGAGCAGAGAGTCACTAATTTGTCATATCCTTCATTTTTAGTATCTGCTAAAACTCTTGAACATGATGCAAGTCCCATATGATAATCATTAACAAGTGGAAATGAAGCACCGCAACATGTCCAATTATCAAGCTCTTTTAATTCAAAGCCTAATTTTTTAGCTGATTCTCTTCCTGCATGGTCGAGATGAGTAGCTTTTGTATATAATGTACAGCCTGGAAAATAAGCAAATTCCATTTTAAACTCCTACGTATTTGGATTTTTAGATTAGGACTTAAGATCCGGAATATATCAAAATCCTAAATCCAATTACTATAATGAAGAAAATTTTCTATAACAGCTTATAAAAGCTATTTGAGGCGCTCTTTTTCTATAATCTTCGTCAAAATCAATTACTTCTATTTTACTTCCTTCTTTACGCAACTTAATCATTCTGCAAGCTTCTGCAATTTTGGCAAAATCAACTCCTTTTGGGCATCTGTTAAAGCACATTATACAGGAAGCACAAATCCATATTGTTTTACTATTAAGAACTTTATCGTACATGCCAAGCTGAAGGAACCTTATTGCCTGTGAAGGCATTATATCCATCTCTTCAACAGCAGGACATCCTGCTGAACATTTACCGCATTGATAACATTTATATATATTTTCGCCACTTATTTCTTCTATTTTCTCAATTATTTCAGAATCAATAGATTCTTTAGATAATTTAGTTTTCATCCAATCCTCCTGAATCAATCATTTTTAGCGTATTTAGCTCTACCTATTTCATAAAGGTCATTGCCGTAAATATCATTTACAACGACAACTGGAAAATCTTTTACAACAAGCCTCCTAATAGCTTCGGGGCCTAAATCCTCATAAGCTATTATCTCAGCTTCTTTAATACATTCGCTTATTAGAGCTCCTGCTCCGCCAATTGCGGCAAAATAAACAGCTTTATATTTAACCATTGAATCTTTAACTTCCTGAGATCTTGTACCTTTGCCTATCATACCTTTTAATCCGTGTTCTATAAGCAAAGGAGAATAAGGGTCCATTCTGTAACTTGTAGTAGGCCCGCAAGCACCAATAACCTTGCCAGGTTTTGGTGGGGTAGGGCCAACAAAGTATATTATCTGACCTTTTATATCAAAAGGGAGTTCTTTACCTTTTTTTATTAAATCTGTCAATCTTTTATGCGCAGCATCCCTCCCTGTATATATTGTTCCTGAAATAAGGACATTATCACCGGCTTTTAAATTTTCCAAAACATCGTCAGTTAATGGTGCATGTATTTTAATTATATCAGACATCTGTTTTCTCCTTAAATTACAACTTCTTTATGTCTTGCTGCATGACATTGAAAATTTATAGCAACAGGAAGCGATGCTATATGACAAGGTTCCTTTTTAATGTGCACTGCAAGACAATAAACTCTGCCGCCTAATCCCTGAGGGCCCATACCAAGATTATTAATTTTCTCTAATAATTCTTTTTCAATTTTATCAAGTTCAGGGTCGGGGTTACTGCTACCAATTTCTCTCAAAAGAGCTTCTTTGGACAAAATAGTGCTTCTTTCAAAATTACCACCTATTCCAACGCCAATAATTACAGGAGGGCAAGGGTTAGGGCCTGCAACAGAAGCTCTATCTATTATCATTTTTTTTATTCCTTCTATTCCATCTGCTGGCTTTAACATTTGCTGCAAACTCATATTTTCACTTCCGCCACCTTTTGGCGCAACAATGAGCTTGACTTTATCTCCAGGTACTATCTTAAAATGTATAACCGCCGGAGTGTTATCGCCTGTATTTTTTCTTGTAAACGGGTCACACATGGATTTCCTTAAATAACCTTCTTGGTATCCTTCCCTGACACCATCGTTTATTGCTTTGTAAAGGTCTCCTCCGACAAAATGTATATCTTGGCCAATTTCAAGAAAAATTACCGCAACGCCAGTATCCTGGCAAATAGGAATATGTTCGGTTTTGGCTATTTCCGAATTTTGAAGTAAAACATTTAAAATATGCTTTCCTGTATCTGATTCCTCAATCTCAAGACTTTTTTTAAATGAATCGACAACATCCTTGCCAAGATAAAAATTTGCATCCATACACATTTGTTTAACTTTTGTTTTTATCTCTGACACATCAATTTTTCTCATTTTTTAAATCCTTCAAAAAATTATTGGATACTGTATACAATATATTACGTTAACTGTCAATATGTTTTTATTATTTTTTTTCATTAAAATTTTTTATTTAAAATTATTGACCTTTATATCTATTATTGTTATAATGATACTTACTTTTCAAAAAAAAGGAGCAAGAAAATGGAAGTACAGTTAGAACAGCCTACAGCGGTTCAAAAAATATTAAAAGTAAAAATACCCAAAGAAACAGTTGACAAAGAATTAATGTCAGAATTCCAGAAAATCAAGAAAAAAGCATCTTTAAAAGGTTTTAGAAAAGGTAAAATTCCTTTACACTTAGTTAAAAAGCTTTATGGTGATTCTGCTAAGTATGAAGTTGTAAATAAGCTTATTAATGATTCTCTGACCAAAGCTGTTACAGATGAAAAGATTGTTTATATAGGCGAGCCTTCAGTTAAAGAAATTTCAGATATAGACGAAGGCAAAGATTTTTCTTACACAGCGGAATTTGACTGTATAGAGGAGTTTGAATTAAAAGATTATAAGGGTATAGAAATAGAAGTTGAAAAATTAGAAGTTACAGAAGATATGTTAAATGATTCAATTCAGTCAATATTAAAAAGATTTACATATTTTGAAGATATTGAAGATGACAATACTCCAGTAGAAGAAGGATTTCAGGTAGTAGCAGAAGTAGAAGCTTTTATAGATGGTGAGAAAAATGAAAAGTTTTCAAAAGAAGAATTGGTTATTACAATTGGTGAAAATACTTTTCTTCCTGATTTTGATAATTATTTTATAGGGTTAACCAAAAATGATGAAACTGAAGTTACCCACAATATATTAGTTGATAATGAGGAAAAAGAAGCAACTTTTAAAATAAAAGTGAAATGGATTAAAAAACCTGTTGTTCCAGAACTTGATGAGGAGTTTATTAAACAATTCGGTGAAGAATACACCAGTGTGGAAGAGTTTAAAGATAAAGTAAAGCAGGATTTAGAAGAGAATTTCAAGCAGCAAATAAGAAATGAAATAATAGAAAAACTTATGGAAAAATTGAGAGAAGAACATAAATTTCAGTTTCCGGAAAAATTAATTGAAAAGCAAATAGATTTTTTGAAAAAAAATACACCACAACTTCCATCTGAAAAAGAAGAGGATTACAATGAAAGAATAAGGGAAATAGCTGTTAAGCAAATACAAAACTCAATTATTCTTGAAAAAATAGAACAAAAAGAAAATATTAAAGTATTGAAAGAAGACCTTGACAAAGAACTTGAGAAAATGTCCAAAGCTTTTAATATGGATATAAATACTATTAGAGATATTTATTTGAAAAATGAAAATTTGTTTAAGAATATGCATGATAAGGTTTTAACTGAAAAGACCTTTGATTTTTTAATTGAAAATATAAATGTAAAATATACTGAACCAACAGAAGAAACAGAGGAAAAAGAAGAAGAAAACAGCAAGGAGGATTAATGAATTTAGTTCCATATGTTATTGAAACAACATCAAAAGGTGAAAGAGTTTATGATATATATTCAAGATTGCTTAGGGACAGAATTATTATGCTCGGTTCTCCGATTAATGACACAATATCCAATTCCATAATAGCTCAGCTTCTCTTTTTGGAAGCTGATGATCCTGATAAAGATATTTATTTATACATTAACAGTCCCGGAGGAGTTGTAACATCAGGTATGGCTATTTATGATACCATGCAATATATAAAAGCTGATGTATCAACTATTTGTATAGGGCAAGCTGCAAGTATGGCTGCAGTACTGCTTGCTGCAGGAGCAAAAGGCAAAAGATATGCTTTGCCCAACTCAAGAGTTATGTTGCATCAACCTTTAGGAGGCTCAGAAGGACAGGCAACTGATATTGCCATTCATGCAAAGGAAATTATCAGGATTAAAGAAAGAATTAATGAAATTCTTGCAAAACATACAGGAAAAAGTTTAAAACAGATTAGGAAAGATACTGAAAGAGACTTTTTCATGGATAGTCAAGCTGCTTTAAAATATGGCATTGTAGATAAAGTTTTTGAAAAAAGGGGTGAGGAGGAATAAGTGAAACATGTTATTTCCGTTTTAGTAGAAAATGAATTTGGTGTTTTGTCAAGAGTAGTGGGATTGTTCAGTGGAAGAGGTTTTAATATTGAAAGTTTAAACGTTGCTGTTACAAAGGATCCGAAAATATCAAGAATAACTCTTGTTACACGGGGTGATGATATTATAATTGAGCAGATAAAAAAACAGCTGAATAAATTAATTAATGTTATCCGTGTTATTGATATGACAGAGATTAAAGATTTTGTTGGCAGGGAGCTTGCACTTGTTAGGATTAATCCGAATGTTTCAAAAAGAAGTGAGGTTATTAACCTTGTTAATGTTTTCAGGGGGAAAATTGTAAGTGTAAATAAAAACGGTTTTATTATAGAAATAACAGGAGATGAAGATAAATTAGAAGCTTTCATAGAGCTAATGACACCATATGGTCTTACAGAAATTGCTCGTACAGGCATACTTGCAATGGCAAGAGAAAACAAAAAAGGGGGGAAAAAGTGAAGGTTTATTATGAACATGATGCTAATATTAATCTTTTAAAAGATATGAAAATAGCTGTAATAGGTTATGGAAGTCAAGGTTTTGCACATAGCAACAACCTGAAAGACAGTGGTATGAATGTTATAATCGGGTTAAGAAAGGGAAGCAGTTCTTGGGAAAAAGCAGAGAAGGGCGGTCTGACAGTTCTTGAAGTTGAAGAAGCTGCTAAACAAGCTGACGTGATTATGATTCTCACTCCAGATGAATTGCAAGGCTCTATTTATAAAGAAAAAATTGCTCCGTATATTAAAGAAAATGCTTTTCTTGCATTTGCTCATGGTTTTAATATTCATTTTGGACAAATTGTACCTCGTGATGATATTAATGTTTTTATGGTTGCACCAAAAGCTCCAGGCCATCTTGTCAGACATGAATATGTAAATGGCAGAGGTGTTCCAATGTTAATTGCCATACAGCAGGATCCATCAGGTAAAACCAAAGATGTTGCCCTTGCCTATGCAACGGCAATTGGGGGAGGCAAAGCAGGTATTATAGAAACAACTTTTAAAGATGAAACAGAAACAGACCTTTTTGGAGAGCAGGTTGTTTTGTGTGGCGGTGTTGTAGCGCTTATAAAATCAGCTTTTGAAACCCTTGTAGAAGCCGGTTATCCGCCTGAAATGGCTTATTTTGAGTGTTGTCACGAACTAAAACTTATAGTTGATCTTATTTATGAGGGAGGTATCTCAAATATGAGATATTCTGTAAGTAATACTGCTCAATATGGTGATCTTACAAGAGGTCCTCGTATAGTTAACAGTGACACTAAAAATGAAATGAAAAAAATATTATCAGAGATTCAAAATGGAGAATTTGCCAAAGAATGGATGCTTGAGAATCAGACTAACAGACCTACTTTTAATGCACTTACAAAAAATGATGAGAATCACCTTATTGAGAGTGTTGGAAAAAAACTTAGAGATATGATGCCATGGTTGAAAAAAGAAAAGCTCGTTGATAAAGATAAAAATTAATTCAGAGGTTTATTTAAGTTGAAAATAACTAAAGAGGGATATCCAATAATTATAACCATTGCTGTTGCAATGGTTATTTCTTTTTTAATACACTGGGTTATACTTGGAAAAATAATCCTTTTATTTTTGCTTTTTTCAATATATTTTTTCAGAGATCCAGAGAGGTTTTCACCAATAGCAGAAAACTGCTTGGTTTCTCCTGCTGACGGCAAACTTATAGAAATTAAAAAAATTTTCTCAGAATCTCTAAACAGAGAATGTTATAAAATAAGTATTTTTATGAGTATATTTGATGTGCATATAAACAGATTACCATTTAAAGGTAAAATTGTAAAAAAATTTTATCATAAAGGGAAATTTTTCAATGCTTCTTTAGACAAAGCATCAGAGCATAATGAAAAAATGACCTATATAATTCAAAGTGACAATTTTGAATATAAAGTTACTCAGATTGCTGGACTTATTGCCAGAAGAATTGTATCTTATGTAAATGAGAGTGATATTTTGGATACAGGTGAAAAAATAGGGCTTATAAGATTTGGTTCAAGAGCTGAAGTTGAAATTCCTGTTGATATAATTGATATAAATGTTTCTGTAAACCAGCAGGTTTATGGAGGAGAGACTATTTTAGGGTTTTTAAAAATTGGATAAAAAAATTTCTCGAGCAAAAACAATTTATGTGCTCCCCAATCTTTTCACTACTGGGAATCTTTTTTGCGGTTTTTATGCTATAATAGCTGCAATTAACGGCAAATTTTTATATGCTGCAATTGCGATTTTAGTTGCTAATTTTTTTGACATTGCTGATGGTAAAGTTGCCAGAATTACAAACACTACAAGCAAGTTCGGTGTAGAATATGATTCTCTGTCTGATTTAATATCTTTTGGAATTGCACCAAGCATTTTAATTTATACATGGGCATTGATTCCTTATGGTAAATTTGGATGGGTTGCTGCGTTTATGTTTACATCTTGTGGAGCGCTTAGATTAGCAAGGTTCAATGTAATGGTTACAGTATCAGAAAAAAGTAGATTTACAGGTTTGCCTATTCCTGCTGCTGCAAGTATGATTGCAACAACAGTATTGCTAATGTTCAAATTAGGCAAAATTACAATTGATAGAAATATTATATTATTAATTCTTGTTTACTGTTTATCTTTTTTAATGGTTAGTAATATTAAATATTTGAGCTTTAAAGAAGTTCAATTTATAAAACAGAAGCCATTAAAATTTGTGTTTTTTTTAATTTTACTTCTTCTGATTGTTGTTTTAGAAACTGAAATAAGCTTATTTATTTTAATGGGTTTTTATGTGATTTCCGGTCCTCTGGAAACTCTATATAAAAAAATTTTCAGGAAAAAGGTTGTAGGAGAAAGTAGTAATGGAAATAGTGAAGATATTTGATACAACTTTGAGAGATGGTGAACAATCACCTGGTGCAAGCATGACTCCTGATGAAAAATTAATTGTTGCTAAACAGCTTGCAAAATTAAATGTTGATATTATTGAAGCAGGATTTCCAATAGCAAGTGCAGGTGATTTTAATGCTGTTAAAAGAATTGCCAAGGAAGTAAAAGGTGTTGAAATTGCAGGCCTTGCAAGAGCTAATAAAGCTGATATAGAAAGGGCGTATGAAGCAATTAAGTATAGTGATATGCCAAGGATTCATACATTTATAGCAACTTCTCCTATTCATATGAAATTTAAGCTTAAATTAACTCCTGATGAGGTAATTGATAGAGCTGTTGCTTCTGTTAAATTTGCTAAAAAGTTTACAGATAATGTAGAATTCTCAGCAGAGGATGCCACAAGGAGTGACCTTGACTTTCTTGTGGAGATTTTTACAAAAGTTATAGATGCAGGTGCTACTATAATAAATGTTCCTGATACAGTAGGTTATACTGTGCCAGAAGAATACTTTAATATTATAAAGTATCTAAATGAAAAAATCGTAAATATGGATAAAGTTACAATTAGTGTTCACTGTCATAATGATTTAGGGCTGGCTACTGCCAATACACTTGCTGCAATAGAAGCAGGAGCAAGACAAATAGAAACAACCATTAACGGTATAGGTGAAAGGGCGGGAAATGCAGCAGTTGAGGAAGTTGTTATGGCAATAAAAACAAGGAAAGATTTTTACAAATATGATACAAATATTATTACTCAAAATATATATCCTACAAGTAAATTAATTTCTCAAATAACAGGCATATCTGTGCAGCCTAATAAAGCAGTTGTTGGTAAAAATGCGTTTGCTCATGAATCAGGTATTCACCAGGATGGAGTTTTAAAAGCAAAAGAGACGTATGAAATTATGAAGCCTGAAACCATTGGAATATCAACGGAAGCAATTGTTTTAGGTAAACATTCGGGAAGACACGCATTAAAAACAAAATTGCAAAATCTTGGATATGAATTAAGTGACGAAGATTTTGAAAAAGCTTTTAAAGCTTTTAAAAATATAGCTGATAAGAAAAAAGTTGTATATGACGAAGATATTGATGCAATAGTTGCTGAAAACATATTAAGAATTCCTCATAAATTTGAATTAAAGTATATTAACATAAACTCAGGTACATTTGTAAAACCTTCTGCAACTATACAGATGTTAGTGGACGGGCAGGTAAAATTAGATGCGGAATTTGGAGATGGTCCTGTTGATGCTGCTTTTAAAACAATTAAGAAAATTACAGGTATTAATTGTACTTTAGTTACCTATGCAGTTAAAGCTATCACAGGTGGTACTGATGCATTAGGAGAAGTGACGGTAAGAATAGAGTATCAGGGTAAGCAGGTTACGGGCCAAGGAGCTGATACTGATATTATTGTTGCAAGTGCCAAGGGTTTTGTAAATGCACTTAACAAGTTGGCATATAGACTTGAGAATTGGGTTGAATTAAATTAGTCAAAGTCGTTAGTCTATAGAAAATAGTTTTGAATGATGAAAAATAAAAAAAGGTTATTTATAGTAATTTTTTGTTTGGTTGTTTGGTAATTCAGATTTGTTTCGAATTTCGAATTTTTTATTAATTTGCGTTGTATAATATAAAAATTACAGGAGAAAAACATGGGGTTGACAGTTACTGAAAAAATTTTTTCAGAAAGAGCTGGCAGGGTTGTTAAGCCAGGAGAATTTGTGGAGGTGGAAATAGATATAGCTTTGGCAAATGATATTACAGCTCCAATTGCAATTAAAAGGTTTGAAGAATTATATAAGGGAGAAATATATAATAAAGATAAAATTGTTCTTGTACCTGACCATTTTACTCCAAATAAAGATATAAATTCAGCTAACCAGGTCAAAATATTGAGAGATTTTGCAAAAAAACACAACTTGAAATATTATTTTGAATTAGGTGATGTAGGGGTTGAACATGCACTTCTGCCTGAAAAAGGTATTGTTGTACCAGGTGATATAGTAATAGGAGCTGACAGTCATACATGTACATACGGTGCACTTGGTGCTTTTGCAACAGGTGTTGGCAGTACTGACTTTGCAGCAGCTATGATAGGTGGCAAAGCATGGTTTAAAATACCTGAAACAATAAAATTTATGTATAATGGTAAATTGCAAAAATGGGTTGATGGTAAAGATTTAATTTTATATACTATTGGTAAAATAGGGGTTGACGGAGCACTTTATAAAGTAATGGAATTTTCAGGTGAAGTAATTAAAAAATTACCTATGCATGCTAGGTTTACAATGTGTAATATGGCTATTGAAGCAGGTGGAAAGGCTGGTATTATTGAGCCTGACACAATAACTGAAGCATATGTAAAGGGTAGAGCCCAAAGAACATATAAATTTTTTAGCAGTGATGAAAATGCAAATTATTCCGAAGTTATTAAGATAGATGTGTCTGATATTGAACCTCAGGTTGCTTTTCCTCATCTTCCTGAAAATTCAAAGCCTGTAAGAGAAGCTAAAGGTATAAAAATTGATCAAGTATTTATAGGCTCATGTACTAATGGCAGATTGGAAGATTTACGAATTGCAGCTGATATTTTGAAAGGAAATAAAGTTGCAAAATATATCAGAGTTATTATTATTCCAGCTACCCAGAAAATATATATGGATGCACTAAAAGAAGGATTAATAGAAATATTTATAAATTCAGGTGCAGTTGTAAGCACACCTACCTGCGGGCCGTGTCTTGGAGGGCATATGGGCATTTTAGCCAAAGGTGAAAAAGCTATTGCAACCAGCAACAGAAATTTTGTGGGAAGAATGGGTGATCCAGAAAGTGAAGTTTATTTATCAAATCCTGCTGTAGCAGCAGCATCAGCTATTACAGGATATATTACTCATCCAGGAGACATTAAATCTTAATAATAAAAGTAGCACAGGAACCCCTGTAAAATACTTTTATGCTGAGTCAAAATGCCAAAAAAAAGTTTTTCATTTGAAAAAATAAGAGAACATTTAGATATTGTTGAAGTTGTTTCACAATATGTAAATTTAAAGAGAAGTGGTGTAAATTTCACAGCTTTATGTCCTTTTCACACGGAAAAAACGCCCTCTTTTATTGTAAGTCCTCAGAAACAGATTTATCATTGTTTCGGATGTGGTAAAGGTGGAGACGTTATAAAGTTTGTTGGTGAAATAAATGGGCTGGATTATTATGATGCTGCAGTAAAACTTGCTAAAGATTATAATTTGGAATTTGATTTTAAAGAAAGTTCAAAAATAAATGATTTCTTTGAAATAACAAAAACAGCTGCAGAAATATTTCATTCCTGTTTAAAAAATAACATTAATAGAAATAAAGTAAAAAATTTTATAAAAAACAGAAAATTAACAGAAGATGTTTTAGAAAAATTTTTTATTGGATATGCTCCTGAAAATTCACAATTTTTAATAAAAGAGTTTAAAAAAAAACATATAGATTTAAAATTAGCATGTGAAATAGGTATTATCAAAAAAGAACAGAATTATTACGATACGTTCAGAGACAGAATTATTTTTCCGATTAGAAATTTAAAAGGAGAATTTATTGCATTTGGAGGAAGAATTTTAAATAATAAAATTCAGCCGAAATATTTAAATTCACCAGATTCGTTAATTTATCATAAAAGAAAAAATTTGTATGGATTGTTTGAAAATAGAGAGAGTGTAAAAAAGGAAAATGAAGTAATAATAGTTGAAGGTTATATGGATTTAATTTCTCTCTACAGCAATAATGTAAAAAATGTAGCAGCAACTTTAGGTACGGCTTTTACAGCAGAACAGTTAAATTTAATTACAAGATTTACTGACAATATAATTTTTTTATATGATGGAGACAAGGCAGGTATAAGAGCCTCAATAAAAGCTTCAATAATTGCTATTAACAAAGATTTAAATCCTAAAATAATTTATTTGCCAAATAATAATGATCCTGACGATTTTATTAATAAAAATGGTTATGAGAACTTTGTGGAAATTAAGAATAAAGCTGATAATCTTGTGAATTTTTTAAAAAATATAATTTTTTCATCTATTGACTTGAAAAATTTAGAAAATAGAATTAAATTAATGGATAGGCTAAAAAAAATATATTTTGATATTGACAACCCTCTATACAAAGACCATTTTATAAAGGGTTGCAGTGAAATTTTAAATTTAGATTATAATGAAGTTAAAAGGTATATTACAAAATCCACTAAATTTGCTAAATATTTTGAAAGCACTAAACCAGAAACTGTAAAAATAAAATTGGAAGAGGAAATTGTTGGAATAGTATTAAAGGATAATGTTTTTTTAGAAAGAATAGAACCTGAGTTTTTTCAAAATAATACGTATAAGAAGTTAGTTAATCTATTAAAAGATGGTAAGAGTTTCAATGATATTTTAGAATCAGATAAATTTTCCGAAGAAGAAAGGTATTACTTAAGATATTTAGCACTAAATAATAAGTTTGAAGAAATATTGAAAAATGAAAGAGAAATTAATCGGTTATTTAACAGATTGAAAAGGAATTACTTTGAAAATAAATTAAAAAATTTAACAAATCAAATAAAAGAACAAGAAAAAAATAGTAATACAGATGCGGTTATTTTATTAATTCAGGAACAAAAGAATATTTTGAATGAAATAAAGAAATTAGATTAACAGGAGGAAAAGCACCCAATGGAGCTTGCAAGAAAAGGAATTGATATAAGAAAAATAAAAGAAATAAAACAATTAATTGTGTATGGAAAAGAAAAAGGTTTTATAACCTATGAAGAATTGAATAATTCTTTGCCTATTGATATTAATCCAGAACAAATTGAAGACATGATTGAATTAATGGAAGAGTTGGATATAGAAATCATTGATGGTAAAAAAAATAATATTAAAATAGCTAAAAAGATTTTGGAAGAAAATACAACTGCTCAGGATACTGAAGAAGATGAACATTTAGAAGAAAAAATTGTTATTGATGATGCAAATTACAGAACTTCAGAACCTATTAGAATATATTTAAAAGAAATGGGACAAATCCCTCTTTTGTCAAAAGAGGAGGAAATTGAGCTTGCAAAAGAAATTGAAAAAAATGAGAAAATAATTGTTTCAAAAATCATCAGATCACCTTTAACCACAGATCAAGTTCTTGAATTGGAGAAATTAATAGAAACCAAGAAAATCGGTATTAGAGATGTAACAAGAGATATTGAAGAAGAGATGGAAAATTATCATTTTGAAGAGGATAGTGAAGTTTATGAGTTTGTGTCAGAAGAAGAGCGTTTGCAAACTGCAAGAATCTTGGAAATTATAAATTCTATAAAAGAATTAAAATATGAAAATATTGAAATTGAAGAGAAACTGAAAACAAATATTCCTGAAGATATGCAAAATGATTTAAAAGCAAAAATGAGAGAGAACTCAAATAAAATTGTTGAACTTATTAAATCAATTAATCTTAAAAACAAACAGCTATCTTCAATTATTGATAGGTTTAGAGAATTAGTTAATGAATATAACTCCATAGAGAGGAATATTGATTCGATTCAAACAATTATTCCAGATATTAAAGAGAAATTTAATGATATCCTGCATAATGAGGAAGTTGCAAAAAAGTATGCAAAGTTTAATATTAATATTGAAAAAATTCAAGAATTCTCCAGGCGTTATTCAGAATATTTAAAAAGAATTAAAGAAATTGAAAAAATAACAGGTTATGAAATAAAAGAATTCAAAAAAATTTACTATGAAATTATAGAAACTCAGAATAAAGCTGAAAAAGCAAAGAACGAGTTGGTCAAAGCGAATTTGAGATTAGTTGTTAGCATTGCCAAAAAGTATGCAAATAGAGGATTGCAATTTTTAGATCTTGTACAAGAAGGCAATATTGGATTAATGAAAGCTGTTGATAAGTTTGAATATCAGAGAGGATATAAATTTAGTACGTATGCTACATGGTGGATTAGGCAGGCTATTACAAGGGCAATAGCTGATCAAGCGAGAACCATTAGGATACCTGTACATATGATAGAGACAATAAATAAACTTATAAGAACTACAAAGAGTCTTGTGCAAGAACTTGGAAGAGAGCCAACAGCAGAAGAAATTGCTGAAAAAATGGATTTTCCTGTGGAAAAAGTAAGAAAGGTTTTAAAAATATCCAAAGAACCTGTTTCTCTTGATACTCCTATTGGAGAAGATGAAGACAGTATCTTAGGTGATTTTATTGAGGATAAAAGAGTTATAAATCCTGCAAATGCTACAATAAATTTAGCACTTGCTGAAACCACAAGAAAAATTTTATCAACATTGACACCAAGGGAAGAAAAAGTTTTAAGAATGAGATTTGGTATTGGTGAAAAATACGATCATACTTTGGAAGAGGTTGGTAAAGATTTTAGTGTTACAAGAGAAAGAATAAGACAAATTGAAGCTAAGGCCCTGAGGAAACTCAGACATCCCAACAGAAGTAAACAACTGAAAATTTTCTATGAATAGAATTTTACTTTATTGTTAACTATAATTGAGAGTTTGTTTTAAATTTAGTATAGTCAATATTGTATTTTTGAATTTTATATTGAATTATTCTTTTGGTTGTACCTAATATTTGAGCAGTTTTTGTTTGATTGCCTTCTGTTTCTTTTAATGCACTGATAATCAAAGATTTCTCGTAAGATTCGACAAGATATTGAAAATTACCGTTAAATTTAACAGTGCCTTCTTTTTCAAGTTTCACATAAGTCGGAAGATCGTCAACTTTTATAATTCCGTCACGGTCAAGTAGTATTGCGCGTTCTATACAATTTTGTAATTCACGAACATTTCCGGGCCAATTATACGACAGAAGTATATCCATAGCTGATTTATCTATTCCAGAGACATTTTTTTTTAGCTGGGTGCTTAATTTTTGAGTGAAATAATCTGCCAACATTATAATATCAGCGCCTCTTTCTCTCAGAGGAGGCAAATGTATAGGAAAAACATTTAACCTGTAAAACAAATCTTTTCTGAACCTTCCTTCTTCAACTTCTTTTTCGAGGTTTTTATTAGTCGCAGCCAATATTCTAACATCAGTATAAATTGTTTTATTACTGCCAATTCTTTCAAAGCACTTTTCTTCCAAGATTCTCAGTAATTTAGATTGCAAAGAAATAGGTAGCTCTCCTATTTCATCAAGAAAGATTGTCCCTCCGTTTGCAATTTCAAATTTGCCTATTTGTCTAGAAACAGCTCCTGTAAATGAGCCTTTTTCATGGCCAAATAGCTCGCTTTCAATAAGGTTTTCTGGTATTGCTCCGCAGTTTAGCTTAATAAACGGACCTTTTGATCTTCTGCTTAGATAATGAATTTCATAAGCAGCAAGACTTTTACCTGTACCTGTCTCGCCTGTAATAAGAATAGTGGAATCTGTTTCTGCAACCTGGGCTATTAAATATGATACTTCTCTCATAGCTTCAGAATTGCCTATCATGCTTCCAATGGGACTATGTCGTTTAATAGTTTCTTTTAATTTGTAATTTTCTTCCTGTATTCTTCTTATATAAACTTTGGAAGCTATCATATTAGCTACAATTTCAAGAAATCTCACTTCAACATCGAGATTTACATTTTTTGAAACATGATCAACAGATAATGCGCCAACAGTTTCAAAACCATATTTAATAGGTACGCAAATAAAGGCTAATTTTGACCTGTTAATATGTTTTCTTGCACCGGTTCTATCTAAAAAAAGAGGTTCCTGATCTAAATGAGGTACTGCAACCGGTCTGCCTGAAGATACTACTTGACCTGTTATTCCTTCGCCTAACTTATAATAAATTTTTCCTTTTTTCTTTGGTATACCATAGGCAACATCAACAAAAATTTCTTCAAGATCTTGTCTGTAAACAGATATGATTCCACGTTCCATTCCTACATTTTTTGCTAATATTTCAAGTACGTTGTATAAAATAGTAGAAAATTCCAAATTTTCGTTGATTAAATTGCTAATATGTTTTAAGGTTTCAAAATATATATTCATACCGTAAATTATGCCATAAAATTAGATTAAAAACAAGAAATATTTATATAAAAGTACAAAATTGTACTAAATTTTGTTTTTTGTAACATTTTTGTCTTACTTGCAATAATTTAAAATATATATTAATAATAGTGTAATATGTGTTAAGTACCAAGTTATAGGCATTTGCTCAACAGAATTTAGCAGAAAAATTTTTTTAAATGTTGTGGCATGAATTTTGTAGTTAAAAAAATGTTTAATAGATTGATATGTGGAGGGATAGATGGGATTGAAAAAAATAGAAGCTATAATAAAACCTTTTAAATTGGATGATGTTAAAGAAGCTATTAATGATTTGGGGACTTATGGAATTACAGTTACAGAAGTAAAAGGTGCAGGTAGACAAAAAGGACATACTGAATTTTACAGAGGTGCAGAATATATAGTTGATTTTTTACCTAAAGTAAAAATAGAGATTGTTGTAAAAGATTCTGAAGTTGATAAAATAGTGGAAACTATAATGAACTCTGCAAAAACCGGGAAAATAGGTGATGGAAAAATTTTTATTTATGATATTGAAAATGTTTACAGAATTAGAACAGGAGAGCATGGTGAAGATGCTATTTAGTCTTTTGAATAGATTTAAATTACAATAAAAAAGGAGGATGTTTTTATGACACCAAAAGAAGTATTAAATTTTGCAAAAGAAAATGATGTAAAAATGGTAGATGTAAAATTTACAGATTTTGTAGGAATGTGGCAGCATTTTTCTGTTCCCCTTTCTGAGCTTGATGAAGGTTCTTTTGAAGATGGATTTGGATTTGATGGTTCAAGTATTAGAGGATGGCAACCAATTCATGCAAGTGATATGCTTGTTATACCTGATCCTTCAACAGCTTGTATTGACCCATTTACTGAAGTTACTACTTTAAGCCTAATCTGTGATATTGTTGATCCTATTACAAGGGAAGCCTATGAAAAAGATCCAAGAAATGTTGCAAAAAAAGCTGAAAATTATTTAAAATCGACAGGTGTTGGAGATACGGCTTTTTTTGGTCCTGAGCCAGAATTTTTTATTTTTGATGATGTGAGATATATAACTACTCAGAACAAAAGTTATTATGAAGTTGATTCAGTAGAAGGCAGATGGAATACTGCAAGAGATGAAAATCCTAACTTAGGATATAAGCCAAGATATAAGGAAGGCTATTTCCCAGTACCTCCAACAGACAGTTTGCAGGATTTAAGAAATGAAATGGTTATGGAAATGATGAAATTAGGAATGAATGTTGAATGTCAGCATCATGAAGTTGCCACAGCCGGACAAGCTGAAATTGATTTGAGATTTGATGAGCTTCTTAAAATGGGTGATAAATTAATGTGGTTTAAATATATTATCAAAAATGTTGCATGGAGAAACGGTAAAACAGTTACATTTATGCCTAAACCACTTTTTGGAGACAATGGTACAGGAATGCATACCCACCAATCAATCTGGAAAGGTGGTAAAAACCTTTTTGCAGGTAATGAATATGGTGGAATGAGTAAAGAGGCATTGTGGTATATTGGAGGTATATTGAAACATGCGAAAGCTATTTGTGCTTTTACCAACCCTACAACAAATTCATACAAAAGATTAGTTCCAGGTTATGAAGCTCCTGTTAATCTTGCATATTCAAGCAGAAACAGAAGTGCTGCTGTTAGGATACCTATGTATTCAATGAGTGAAAAAGCAAAAAGAATAGAAGTAAGATTCCCTGACCCATCAGCTAATGGATACATGGCTTTTGCAGCTATGCTAATGGCTGGTCTTGATGGAATTGAAAATAAAATGGATCCAGGAGAAGCTCTTGATAAGGATATTTACTCATTGTCACCAGAAGAATTGGCAAATGTTCCATCTACTCCAGGTTCTCTTGAAGAGGCACTTGACGCTCTTGAAAATGATCATGATTTTCTTATGAAAGGCGATGTATTCACAGAAAGATGTATTAATGACTGGATAGAATACAAACGAGAAAAAGAAGCAGATGCTGTAAGAATGAGACCGCATCCGCATGAATATGAACTATACTATGATATTTAATAAAAGAAGCAGGCAATTGCCTGCTTTTTTTATTTTCCGAAAATAGAAAGAGTGTTCTTATAAATAATTTCTTCGGTTTTTTCTTCAGAAGTGTTTTTTAATATAGCTATTTTTCTTATTATTTCTTTTATGTAAAAAGGCTTGTTTTTTTCACCTTTATACTTATGGGGTGTTAAATCAGGAGAATCTGTTTCAACTACAAGGCAGGTCATAGGTATTTTTTTTGCAATTAACAAAGGCTTTTTTGCATTAGGATATGTAATTGTCCCTGAAATTGAGATAAAAAATCCCAGATTAATAAATTTTTCGGCCATTTCAACACTTCCTGAATAAGCATGCATAATTGCCGGAATATTTTTATCCCAATACTTTTTTAAAATTTCATAAACTTTAAAAACAGCTCTTCTGCAATGTATTAAAACAGGAAGTTGCAAATCCACCGCCAGTTTGACTTGCTCTTTAAAACAATTGATTTGAATGTTTTTTAAAGGAGTATCATATTTAAAATCCACCCCTATTTCACCAATAGCCACTGCTTTTTTATCATTTTTTATGTAATTTTCAATAATATCAATGGAAGATTGATTAAAAGTATCTGCCCAAAGAGGATGTATCCCATAGGCAGTAAAAACAGGTTTAAATAACTCTCCTATACTTTTTACTTTGCTAAAATTTCCAGTGGATATGGAAGGATTAATAATTTTCTCAATTCCAATTTTTTTAGATTTATCTATTGTTTCCTCTCTGTTGAAATCAAAACAACTATCATCAATGTGGGCATGGGTATCAATTATCATTTTTGTAACATTTCCATATTTTGGAGTTTTTGGAAGGAGAGGTTAGTTTTACTACTTTTTTAAAATATTTTTCAAATAACTCTTTTTCATTTTTTAAAATAGTAAAGGCTTTTCTAAAACCCATTGACATCATTCTAATATAAAACAGAAATCTTATAAAAGGTCTTTTTGGAACTTCATGTTCCATCATAAAAAATTGACCATTTTTATCTAAATGATTCAATATTTCTTGCAAAGTTTGTTCTATTTTCCCACCTTTTAATTCATAAAAAGCGAATGTGCAGGTTATTCTGTGGAAAATGTTAGGTTTAAACGGTAGTTTTGAAACATCTCCTATAACAAAAGATATTTCAGGATATTTCTCCTTGGCTTTTTTTACCATACCAGGTGAAAAATCAAGACCTACAATCAGTCCATTGTTGCCTAATTGTTTAAAAATATAGTATGTAGTTGCACCTGTACCGCAACATATATCAAGGATTTTATTATTGTTTTTCAGACTAAGTTGTTTAACAAAAAATTTTCTTAAAATTTCTTGTTTGTCACCAGAATGTAATTTGATAAAATGATCATAAAACTTTGAAAAGAAATTATAATATTTTTGACGAAATGATGACATGTTAGCAAAATGCTAATTGTAACTCTTCAAAAAGGTGCAATTTCTCAGAATATGTTTCTTTTGCTTCAGCAAATTCCCAATATTCCCTATGGGATAATAATTTTTTGCAAAGCCTATTGTTAAGTGCATGACCAGCTTTAATACCTTTGTAATGACCAATAATAGGATGGCCAAGAAGATAAAGGTCTCCTAAAGCATCTAAAATTTTATGCCTTACAAATTCATCTTCGTATCTTAATCCGTCCTTATTTAGGACTTTATCTTTATCAATAACTACTGCATTGTCAAGAGAACCGCCCAGTGCAAGATTATTGGCTTTTAGCATTTCAACTTCATGCAAAAAACCAAATGTCCTTGCTCTGCTAATATGCTCTAAATACGACTCTTTGCTAAAATTAATGGAATAAAACTGCTTATTGATTAATTTATGATTATAATCAAGATGAAAAGATATAATGAAATCATCTGAAGGTTCTAAAGATGCTTGCTTATCTTCACAAAATACTTTCAAGGTTTTCTTAATTTTAATATATTTTTTCTTTTTGTGTAAAGTTTTAATACCTGCTTCTTTCAGTATATATAGGAAAGGAGCTGCACTACCATCCATTATTGGTAATTCTTCTGAATCAATAAAGACATACATATTATCTATACCAGCTGCTGCTGCTGCTGATAAAAAATGCTCAATTGTTTTGATTGTAATATTGTTTTTGCCTAAAGTTGTACATAATGTGGTATCCACAACATTGAAAGGGTTTGCTTCTATTTCAAAATTATCCAAATCTTCTCTAATAAAAATAATACCTGTATCAACAGGTGCAGGAACTATTTTTACTGTGACATTCTTGCCACTATGCAAGCCTATTCCTGTAAACTTTTCTACACGGTCAATAGTAGTTTGGTATTTATACATATTTGAATTTCCTTTGTTTTGCAGTTTTAGTCAGATTTTCTTATGATAGATAAGCAATACCGTTGCCAAAATATTACTTTTTTAAATTAAAACATCTATACAGTATTTTTTATCAATTCTTTATCAATTTCCAATAACTTTTGTTTTTAAATAGGTATTAGGTATTGTTTGATTTTATACAGGCATATTGGAGTAAAAAAACAACCTTTTGGCAAATCAATAGGACTTAGGACTTGGTATTTCACCTTATTTTAAAATTTTTCAATTTAAATTTGTTTTTATGTTAATATTAAATAATTTCGCTTTTTTTCAAAACAGAGTATAATTTATATCCTGCTTTTTCAATATTTTCTTTGCCGCCTTCTTCTCTGTCAACTAAAACAATAACAGCGCCAATCTTATATCCTTCATTTTCAACAATTTTTATTGCTTTTAAAATAGAACCGCCTGTAGTAATAACATCTTCAACAATTGCAACAACACTACCCTTAATCAAGTTTTTATTGCCTTCTATCCAAAGTTTCTTGCCATGTCCTTTAGGCTCTTTTCTAACAATAAATGCATTTATAGGCTCTTTTTCAAGATGTGAAACAATGGCAATTGAGGTGGCTATTGGGTCGGCACCTATTGTAGGGCCGCCAACAGCATCAATTTTTAAAGGCAGATTTTTTATAATGTCAAACATTAATTTACCAACTAAATATGCACCTTCTGCATTTAATGTGGTCTGTTTGCCGTCAAAGTAGAAATTGCTTTTTCTGCCTGATGCCAGAGTTACTTCCCGTTTTTCATAAGAAAATTTTTTAATAATCTCTTTAAGTCTCTCTTTCATTATTCCCTCTTTTATGATATTGAATTTCCAAAAAGATATATCAAATTATTTTTAAAGTCAATTCTTAAAAATGGATAAAATAATACATTGTAAAGGACTTTGGGATTTTACAACAGAAACATTAAAAAAAGACATTTATTTAAAATTAAATAACAGTAAATTTGGGATTATTCCCAAAAAATCAATTAACAAATATGTAAATGTAGAACATGCTGATTATCTAATTCCACCTTTTTTTGATGCACATGTTCATCTTTTTCTAAGCGGTTCTGATAATCTAAACATAAGAAAGCGAGAATTAAATGATGATTTTGAAACAACTCTTAGCAGAGTAGGGGATAGTATTAAAAAATGTGTCAAATATGGTATAGGTGCAGTTAGAGATGCAGGTGATAATGGATTCTTTACAATAGAACATGAAAAAATCAGTAAAGATAAAAGTTTTATTATAATACCTTCAGGTAAAGCTCTTTACAAAAAAGGCAGATATGGTGCTTTTATTGGCTTGCCTGTTGAAAATAGAAAAGAGCTTGAATTTTCACTTGAATTGCTATTACAAAAAGGAGTGAAAACAATTAAGGTTTTAAATTCAGGCGTTAATTCCATAAAAGAATTTGCAAAAGAAACAGAACCTCAATTTACCAAAGATGAATTAAAGATTATTGTTAATTTTGCCAAAAAACATAATTTGAAAACAATGATTCATGTTAATGGGAAAAAAGCTCTGGATTTAACTTTGGACTTTAATGTTGATTCAGTTGAACATGCTTTTTTTATGAGCAAAGAAAATGCTGAAATAATGGCAAAAAATAATATTAAAATTACTCCTACGTTTTCTGCAATGTACAATCTGACAGAAATGGAAGGTTTGAGCTTGAAAGAGAAAAGTATTATAAAAAAGACAGTTGAATTTCATATAAATGAAATAAAATATTTTTTGGATAAGGGTGGAGAAATCTGTCTTGGTACAGATTCAGGTTCTTTTAATGTAAAACATGGAGAATCTTTTTTACAAGAAATCAAGTTTTTTAAAGAAAATCTAAATCTTAGTTTTAATGAAATATTATCAATTATATGCAGGAGAAACTATTTATTGGCAGGTATCCTCCCTTCTCCTGCATTTATAAATTTGAAAGAATTTAATTTAAATGCTATTTTAGAGCAAAATTTCAATATGTTTTATTTTTAGGAAATTTTCTCCAATAACTGTTTTGCATTATTAAAATATTCATCAGTTTCACTTAAAAGCCCCATGTGTGATGAAACCTTTGACAAATGCTCTTCAAAATCTTCATTAAGGCTTTTGTAAACCAGCTGTTTCATAAGCTGGACAGCTTCGTCAGGAAAACAGATTATGTTTTTTAAAAAATCAATACTTTCATCTAAAAGTTTTTCATGCTGTACCACCTTGTTAATAAGTCCCCATTGCAGAGCTGTATCAGTATCTATAAATTTGGAACTAAGGAGCATTTCCAATGCTCTTGAAACACCAATTATTCTTGGTAATAGAAAACAGCCGCCATCTCCGGCTACAAGGCCCAATTTAATATAACTTTCTCCAAAAACAGCTTTTTCCGATGCTACCCTAAAATCGCACATAAGAGACATATCCAGCCCTGCACCAATAGCATAGCCATTTATGGCAGCTAAGGTTGGCTTGTAAAATGTTTTCATTTCCATTGCTATTTTATGAACATAATCTCTTAAAAACTTTTTCATTTTCCAGCCGCTTAACTCACCGTTTGCCATTTCCTCAATGCTTCCTCCGGTACAAAAAACTTTGCCGTTCCCTGTGAGAATCATAGCTTTAATAGAATTGTCCTCTTTTATTTTTTTTAAAATTTTTAGCCACTGAGAAAGCATTGATTTTGAAAATGCATTATTTTCAAGAGGTCTGTTAATAGTTATAATACCAATGCTTTCTTTTACTTCAAATAAAATTTCTTCACTCATTTTAACTCCTTATTTGTTTGTTAATTTTCCGCTTAATTGGCCGCATGCAGCCAGAATATCATCACCTTTACTCTTTCTCAAGGTAGCAGTGTAGCCTTTTTTTATAAGATATTCTTGAAATTTTTTTATTTTATCCATAGAAGGCGGATTGATTTCTGCTCCTGGAAAAGGATTGAATTTTATAAGATTTACTTTGCTTTTTACATTTGAAAGTATTTTTACAAGATTTTTTGCATCATCAACTGAATCATTGAAATTTTCAATTAAAATATATTCAAAAGTAATTCTCTGCCTGTTTTTAGCAGGAAATTTTTTGCAAGCTTCTATTAATTTTGCCAAAGGGTATTTTTTGTTAACAGGTATTAATTCACTTCTCTTTTTATTATCTGCGCAATGCAGGGAAACAGCAAGATTAATGTCAAAATCATTACCAAGCTGTATCATTTTATCTATTATTCCCACAGTGGAAACAGTGACTTTTCTGTATGAATAATTTAAACCGTATTTGTCATAGATAATAGCCAATGCTTTTTTAAAATTATCAAAATTATCAAGAGGTTCACCCATACCCATAAAAACAAGATTGGTTAATTTCAGATTGTTTTTTAATATTTGATATTTTGCTGATAGAATTTGTGCTATGATTTCAAATGGTTCAAGGTTCCTTTTAAAACCTAATTTGGCAGTATAGCAAAATTTACATCCCATTTTGCAACCAACCTGCGTGGATAAACATAGAGTTAGCCGTTTATTGTCAGGAATAAGAACTGATTCTATAATATTGCCATCATTTAGCTGTAATGCAAATTTTTCCGTACCATCAACAGATTTGGTTGTTTTGATAATTTTAGGAATATTTATATTAAATTTTGATTCTAATAATTTTCTGTCTTGTTTTGAAATATTGCTCATATAATTAAAATCAAACACGCCTTTTTGATAAACCCATTGAAATATCTGTTTTACTTTGTATGGCTGCAACCCGATGGATTGTAAATATTCACCTAATTCTTCTCTTGTAAAATTAGTTAATTCAAACATTTCTAATACACTGCTATTTTTAATTTATTTCATATGCTAATATCACATAAATCAGCAAAATGGAATAAATTTAATTTTAGAACAAACATATTTTGAACTGTGAAAAAGAACCTCACATGCACATATCAATAGCAAGAAAAAAGTAAAAAGATTAGATGAGGTAGGCATACATGCATAATTTTTATAACTTTTTTGTAAATATTGCCATGTATTTTTGGTGCTCGTAATAACTCGTTATTACAGGTCTATTTTTTAAAATACTTTATCCTATTCACTATAATGTACATATTTTTTCAAATTTACATCTTCGCATATAAAAGAGATATTATTATTGTAAATTTTCTTATAATCCTGATATACTTTATTACAGTTGGTTTCATTGTAGTGATTTATTATTACCAGCTTTTTTGAATTTAAAAAATTCCATGTCTCCTGATTGTCCCACCAATTCAGCTTGTTATCATATGACTCATACAATACTCCGTCAAAATCAGAAGCTCCCTCAAGCATATTTTTAGCCATACATTTCATGCCTTTCTGATGAACATAATCACATAATTCCTGAAAGTAAGCAGTTGCCTCTGTCTCTGTTACCTGGAAACCATACAGCTTTTTTTTATTATCATCAAGTGCCCAGTCCATGTTGTCAAACTCTACCCAGTCACATTTCCATTGTGACATATGGTCAATCCGTGTCTTTATAATTGGTATAATTCCTGTGGTGGTTTGAGATACAAAGTATTCACCTTCCCATTTTCCCCATGGTTTTGAAACCAGATAAGGTTTCAGTTGGTCAAAATCGCTCCGCCAGTTCTCTCCTGTGCCAATACTTATATAACATCCTATTTCATTATTGTTTTCCTTGATATCTTCTATTTTATCTGAAATGCCAGGCATAAAAGGATCTAACAGAACATAAGCATTTGATGCATTTTGAATAATGTCTGATACATTATCTTCCTCAAAATTTTCCTGATAAGCCTGATTATAAACCGGTTTTGCCTTGTAATCGGTTGTATTGTTATCTGTAATTATATTTACCTTTACACTGTCATAAAAAGTAGTTTCAGTATCAACTTGAGCATTTTTATCAAGATCAACACCAAAATAAAACCAGTGAGTTCCTATGTTTGTAAAAGATAAAGATGCAAGTGAAATTGATTCGAAAGAGACAAGTTTCCCTTGAAAAGTAGGTAAAATACCATAGTTAAAAGCCATAGATTTGAGGTCAAAATATTCAATAGTTCCTGTGGGACAAACATGTAGTAACCACCAGTCTGCACTTGTATCTTTAAAAGTAGCAGCATCAAGACTTAACGTAAAAGTTACTGGTGTATTTTCGGAAATATTCACTGTATCTGCAGTTCCGTTTGCAGTTATTAAGGGGGCAGGCATTGACACTGCAATACGCCATATTGTTGATGGGGTATCCTCATCAGCACCTTTATGTGATTCAAAAGCAATCCATTTGCCGTCAGGTGACCATGAAGGCGCTCCATCTTCGTTGGTTTTGCTATTTGTTATTTGCACAGGTTTTCCACCTACTGAAGGGATAATGAAAATATTCGGCATTTCTAATCCGCCATAGTCTGTGGAATAGACTATCCACTGGCCATCAGGGGAAAAACTTGCATCAGTATCACTTGAATCAGATGTTGTTATCTGTTTGAGGCCAGTTCCATCAGGATGAATGGTATAAATATCCCAGTTATTACTTCCCGGCACTCTACGTTGAAACAGTATTGTATTGCCAGATGGCGACCAGTTTGGCTGACGGTCATCTGTGCCACTTCCGGGGCCGTCAGTAAGTTTTACAAGATTGGTGCCATCCACATTTACTTTGTATATACTTCCCTGCTGAGTATCGTCAGGTTCAGTGGTATCTGCCTCAAACACTATCCACTGACCATCAGGGGAAAAACTCGGTTCAATGTAATAGGCAGTGGTTAAATGGTTAGTTATCTGTTTAAGATTAGAGCCGTCTGATGACATTGTCCAAATATTGTCCATTCCTTGACGGTCAGAAGCAAATGTAATAAGGTTTGTTACAGAATTCCAGCTTGCTCCAGGGAGATTTACCGAATCATTATTTTCTTCATCAATAAGAAGGGTGCTGCTCCCTTTGGAGATGCTATATGTGTAAATACCGGCAGGCCCTTTGTTGTATCCTTCATGAAACAGTGTATAGATTACGTATTTCCCGTCTGGACTAAAGGCTGGATTCTGTATGCTCTCAATAGATGACGACTCAAAAAGCAGTACTGCCCCGTCTGAACGGAAGTCTTGGTAAGATTCAGTATGTGCAAGTATAGTAAAGCAAAACACTGAACAGAAAATTGATAAAAATATTAGCAGCAAAAAGTTGTTTTTCTGGAAATTTAATTGGTAAGGGTAAAATTTTATTTTCATTTGTTTATCTCCTATTCTGAGCCAAAACCATAAGTTATCTATTTGTAAAAAGTCATACTAAACGATTTTTTTGTGGAAATTAAATTTCAAGGTGAAAATTGTGTAGAATAAGTAAAGGCTATTTAAATACAATTAAAATTTTGATAGTGTAAATTTGGTTATAATATCAGGTTTAATTAAAGCATGTTATTTGAAAAATTCTGATTAAATCACCTTAAATTTCGGAAGAAAATAATCTCCTGATTTTTTCCAAACAACTTTGACTTTTTTGTCACATTTTATTCTTTCAAAAGGAGTGTAAATTATATTGCCAACTATTTTAGGCCCTTCATCAAGCTTGATAACGGCAACAACATAAGGTGTTTTATCTTTGAACGACTTGTGAAAAGCTACATTGTAAATTGTAAAAGTATATATTTTGCCTGTGCCTTTTGCTTCTATCAGTTCAGTGTCTACCTCAAAACAGACAGGACATGCAAATGAATATGGCCATCTGATATGTCCGCAATTTGTGCATTTTTGGAAAATTAATTTTTTATGTTTGCAACCATTGTAGAAAATTTCTGTATCAAAATTAGGTATTGGAAAAAATTGGGTCATTGTCAACCACCGTTAAAGTTTTTTTAATATAAGTGTAGAATGACTCTGTAAAACCCCGCCATTATCACAGCAGAGTATTATTTCAGGTTTTTTTGTGCCTGTGTTTTTACCAAGTTGTCTTTTTCCGCACCTTCCCATAAGCTGCATTACACCTTCAGTAATTGGTGTCAATCCCATAAAATATGCCTCATTAAGCAAACCTCCGGAAGTATTAAGCGGCAATTCGCCTCCAGGAGCTGTTCTGTTATTTTTGAAAAAATCTTTTCCTTCACCTGGTGCAAAAAAACCATAGTCCTGCATTGTGACCTCCACAGTATAAGTAAAACAATCATAAATCTGGCAAGCATCAATTTCATCTATACTTATTTGTGCCATTCCAAAAGCCATTTCACCTGACTGTTTTGCACCGGTGCTGCCTGTAAGAAAATCAGCCTGATGAACATCAGTAGAAGGATTTGCTTCTCCAATTCCCATTATTGAAACAACCGGATTTTTTAAATCTTTTGCTCTTTCAGTGGATGTTATTATACAGGCTCTACCGCCATCACTTATTAATGCTGCATCATATTTTCTGAAAGGTTCTGTAATTATAGGTGCATTTAAATAATCTTTTTCAGTGAGAGAGCTATTAAAATATTGAGCCAATGGATTGAGATTTGCCCATTTTCTCTGACTTATAGCTATATGTTTCCATGTATCAGGGCCTGTGTTGAATTCATGTATAGCCCTATTTGCAGCCATTGCATAATCACCTACAAAGCCGAATTCGCCAAGTATGGAATTATCATTAAAAGATTCACCATGAGTCGCTTCTTCAACAAACAATCGTTTGCCAGTGGCAGCATTGTCAGCATAGATTATTAACACATTTTTGCAAAAACCAGCTTCAAGCAATGCAACTGCCTGAATAAATTGATTCCTCTGGCAAAAAGATTCCTGGCTTAAAATTGTCGGTTTAATACCAAGGTGCTGTGCAACAAGATATGGGGTAACCGTTGGTTCGTTAAGAAGAGGGTTAAATTGTCTGTAGCATATTAATGCATCAATATCTTCCTTTTTAAGGCCAGCATCCTTTATTGCATTAATTCCTGCTTCAACATAAAAGCTTATGGCAGTTCTGCCGGGAATTTTACCTTGTGCAGTGTAGCCAATACCAGCAATTGCATATTTATCTTTCAGTTTTTTAAGATTCATGATTTTTTAAATAACAGAAGAATTTATTTATTGCAATATAATTCATATTTTAAGGATAGATTTAAATATAGTTGGCTTACACCTTAAGTTTTATTTAACAAATCTTTCATCATCTTTTGCTTTGCTTAGCTTATGAATGTTTTTCTCAAGCCAGCCAAATCTCTCTGGCTTTCTTGTATCAAATTTTGAAACATAAGGTTTAATATCAAGTAGTGGTGTGCCATCTACTATATCAACATCTTGAATGTGCAAAAAATTTTCTTCAATTTTAATAAGCCTAACAACAGATAAACCAATAGGGTTTGGTCTTGCAGGAGCTCTTGTTGCAAATAATCCATGAAGTTTATCATCCATATAAGGTTTAACCAATAGTTTGAAATTTCTAACAAGATGAAAATAATATATCAGAATAATGTGAGAAAAACCGTCAAGGTCTTTTAAACCTTCCAAATACTCAGGAAAAATTTCAACTTTCCCTAAAATTCCATCTGCTGCTTTTGGCTGAATTGGTGTACCTTTTGGTTCTTTAAACGGAGAGTGGATAATGCCTATAGGTTTAAAATCGATTTTATTCATTTTTTAATTCCTTTTTAATTTAATTTATTATAGTTTAAAAGAAATTTCAATACCTTTTTAGTGATATTTTACATTTCTTCCTTAAAAACAGCTTCTTTTTTCACAGTGTTTACAAACTTTTCAATAGCAGGGAAAACATTATCCCTAATGTCTCCTGCAACTGCTGCATACATTAAATCATCTCCAACATTAAATTCACCTTCAAATACATATGCATCTGCTTTTGAAATACCCTGCATTTGTTTTAATGAATCTATAATTTCAGCTATTTTTTTCTCATCTTTTCTTACAATAATTTTTGAAACTTTTTCACCTTTTCTTGATGTCCCTCTAACAACACCATTATGAAAAAGAATCATTCCTGTTTTTGAATAATCAATGTCTTTTTTAAAGTTTTTTACAAATTCCATAAAATTCATAACTCTCTCCTTTGATTTTTTATAGAATTAATTTATAATATTAAAATTTGCAAGTATTAATTTTATTCCGGAAGGAGTGATGAATGGTGTTCTATAATAAGCCAGCTATTAGTAAATTTTTTGTAAACATAGGAGAACCTTGCTTTTACTTCCGTACGGCTGTTGTTTTTATTAATTTCAAAAGAATAAATTCCTGAATTAATGGCAATATCATTATAAATTCTAATGTTATGCTCTAAAATTTTCCCAACTGGATTAAGTGCTAAGAACTGGACAAAATAATCTCTGATTTCCTTATTATTATGTCTTATTTTATTTGATAGGGTAGGAACTAATATTGCATCATCAGCATAAAGCTTAACAACTTCATCAGGATTGCCTGACTGAATAGCCATATTCCATTTTTTGAATAAACCAAGAACTTTAGCTTCATTTATCATAAAACTTATTTAATCAACAATGAATAAAAAGTCAAATATCAAGTATAATAATATATTGAAAATATCATTATAAGCCAAATTGAAAAATATCAAAATAAATTTAATTTCAGAATAAGGACTAAAAATCCCTTTGTTGATTTTCACAAAAATCTAAGATATATTTAACATAAAGTAAAACTTTTCAAGCTTATAAATTGGGCAGTAATGTTTAAAATAAATTAAAGGAGATATTTAAATGAAGAAACAAATATTTACTTTATTACAATTATTAGTTTGTTCTATTTTTGTTTTGCAACTTTGCGGCTCAAGTATAGCTGATGCACAAAGTTCCTCTAATTACAAATTATTAGGTGTAGTTATAATGGCTAATGGCAATAAAATAAAAATAAAAGGGTACTGCATTTATGTAAAAAATGGGAAAGAAATCAGAAAAAAACTTGAAAAAGACAATGCCTGGGGATGGAATTTTCGCGGTGATTATATAAAGGAAGTTAAAATTCAAAAAGTATCAGGCGATGCTTCATACAGATTATTTATAATGGAAGGTAAAGATTCGTCATCAGGTCGTGCAGTATTTGAATCTGATTTAATAAGCTCTACGAAACCAGTTGTTTATAAACGTAATTAATGATAAAAAGTGTAAAATTTTGTATGAAAATATGAAAAAATAATCAGCATTTGTATCTAAACCACAAGAATTTTATAATGATCATCCTACAATGGAATTAATTATCAATAAATTTAGAAAAAAATTATGGGATTAGAAGATTATGAAAATTAAAAGGAGGAAATTCCATGTCACTTATAACCAATTACAAATTGGAACTTTTTCCGCCACCTTGTTTTCTTGGTTCAGCTTTTTGGACAGGGAAAGTTGATTTTGATGGTGATTTAACGGAGTTTTTGCCATATTTAAATGGTTATCTAAAAAAAAGAATTTATAATCCTGTGGCAAAGACAATTATTTTTAATTTTGAAAATCATAAAGTTTCTATAAGACCCAAGGAGGTTAAAATATCAAATATTAAAGATAAAGAAGAGGGAGAGGTTATAACCAGAAAACTCATTGATTTTCTAAATGAACTGTGGGATAAAAAGGATAGTATAACTCCTGATTATGAGAAAAAAGAACCTCCCAAAGTTCTTGATATTTATAAAATTTTACCTAAAACAAACTGCGGTAATTGTAGCCATGCTTCATGCTTTGTGTTTGCCACAAAATTATCACAAGGGGATGCTGAAATTTATGAGTGTTCTGAGCTTGACAAAGAAGAAAAAGAACAAATAGAAAAACTTTTCTGGGGAGATAAGCAATAAATGAAGTATATAATGAGTTAGTAAAATTTCATGTACAATAAAAAGCTTTCTCCTTCATGTTACAGAAAAATAAAAAATTAATGCTAAATCCAGATTTTTCTTTTAGATGTAAAAATTTTAATAA
>CAZBLP010000003.1:31266-71675 GCA_964492825.1 uncultured bacterium | reverse complement strand
AAAGTATATTTTTTACCATTCAATCATTAATTGAAGATAAAATTATTAACATTAAACAGACAATTAATAATATATATTCTGATAATAATTTAAAATTAATTTTTTTTTTAAAAGATAAAAAAAGATTAGAAATTAAGTCAAATGAAAAGATTCTCCAGTTTGATATTACAGCTCTCATCTATTTAAATCCCGACAAAACATTATTCAGTTTATACTCTTCCGCTTATTTAAGCAATGACATAAAAAAATTAATGCTATCCAAAGTAAAAAATAAAGAAAATAACTTTTTTATAAACATTAATAACAAAATATATTTTTCCATTGTAAAACCTGTTTACAACCAATACATATCAAAAGATTATAAAATTGGTTATATTGCTATTATTCAAGCTTTCCCTTCTTCAACTTTTTTCAATGATATTCTAATGATTGGCCGTAATGAAATATATTGCAGTCTATGGTATAAAAATAAATTATTAGGTGCAAATTATCATTTATTCTACTCTGACATCTATAAACGACGTCCCCCTATTACTCCTTTAAGAAAAATTACCATTGAAAGAGGAGAAAAATATTTTTGTTATAATTTTCCTGTTAGGATTTTAGGCACTTTGAATTTCAGCAACCACCCTATAAAACTCGAAGTTACCAGAAATGTTAACAAATTACAGCAAAATATTAACAATATCAGCAGAGTTACTGCTATTTTAATAATTTTTATATGTTTAATCTTTTTTGTAATAATGCTTGGTATCTCTTACGATATTTTAACACCTGTAAAAAAATTAATGAATCTTTCAGAAGATATTTTACATAAAAATAAAGTTCCTAAAGTAACTACAAACAGAAAGGATGAACTTGGGATATTATTAAACAGCATTGGAGAAATGGCGCATAAACTCAATGATGAACGGATAAAAGCAATTAATGCAAACAAGGCTAAATCAGAATTTTTATCAAACATGAGTCATGAAATCAGAACCCCGCTAAATGCTATTTTAGGCTTTGCACAAATATTAGAAGGATTTGAAAATTTAGACAGCTCCCAGAGGCAATACATCAAATATATTTTAGAAGCAGGCGAACACCTTCTAAACCTTATTAATAACATATTAGATCTTTCCAAAATAGAGAGTGGAGGTTTGGAATTAGAATCATCTGAAATAAACCTAGAAGACATTATAGAGAATGTTTGTAAAATCATTAGAGTTAAAATTAAAGAAAATGTGGATTATATTGTAAATATAGATGATAATCTGCCTATTGTTATTGGCGATTCTTTAAGAATAAAGCAGATTTTATTAAATCTTTTAAATAATGCAACCAAATTCACAGAAAAAGGATTTATAGAGCTTGGGGTTAAAATCAAAAAAGATGATAATAAATTTTCTGAAATTCTGTTTTATATAAAAGATACTGGCAAAGGCATTGCAAAAGAAAATATTTCCAAAGTTTTTGACAGTTTTTCTCAGGAAGATTCCTCTATTACCAGAAAGTATGGAGGCACTGGACTTGGTCTTACAATTACAAAAAAATTAGTAGAGGCAATGGGCGGAAAAATATGGATAGAAAGTGAAGTAGACAAAGGAACAACTTTTTATTTTACTCTTTTATTGCAAAAAGCCTTAAATGAAAAAAAATCTGTAAAAAAAACAACAGAAATAAATCTTAAAAATATCGCAAATAAAAAAATTGCTTTAATTGATGATATCCCTATTAATCTTGAGATTTTAAACAAAATTCTTTCAAGATATTCTAAAAACATTTTTAAATTTACTGATCCAGTTAAGTTT
This sequence comes from uncultured bacterium, assembly GCA_964492825.1. Lineage (GTDB taxonomy): Bacteria > DYJV01 > DYJV01 > DYJV01 > DYJV01 > CAZBLP01. The sequence goes on along the minus strand of CAZBLP010000003.1, from coordinate 69,882 downwards.
AAAAACTTAATTGATAATAATGAAATAGAAAAATTTGATATAATTATCACTGATATTAGAATGCCTAAAATAAGTGGAATTAACCTGGCAAAATTGATAAAAGAAAAAAATAGCAGTATTATTGTTATAGGCTTATCATCAGAAATTATCACAGTAGAATCCCGTTCTTTTTTTGACAGCCTTATATTAAAACCGGTTTTAAAAAATGAACTTTTAAATACATTATCTCAGTTAGTCTCAAAGTTTGAGAAAAAAATTAAACAACATAAAAAAGAAGAAAAGATTGCAGCAAAAAATTTAAAGATTTTAATTGCTGAAGATAATAAACTCAATCAGAAGGTAATTGCCAATTTCTTAAAAAAATTAGGATATAAAAATTTTAAAATAGTAGAAAACGGTAAATTAGCTGTTGAAGCAGTGCAAAAAGAAAATTACGATTTAATTCTAATGGACATTAATATGCCTGTTATGGATGGTACTGAAGCTACAAAATTAATAAAAAAAGATTTTCCCAATATACATATATATGCGTTAACTGCAAATGTAATGTTAGAAGACAGAACAAGTTATGAAAAAATCGGTATGGAAAAACTTATTCCAAAGCCTTTTAAATTAAAAGATATACAAAAAGCTCTTGAAGATTGTTGCTAAATTTTGATTATATTAAATTTTATCTTTTATATAGATATAGTTTTTAAAATAATCTGCCACATATGATAAACGCTATTTAATTAATAGAGAATTTTATGCAAATAATTAATAAATGGATTATTTTTGTAATTGTTGTTTCATTATATTTTCTCTCATACTTCTATAGAGTTTCCACTGCAATTATTTCTCCTGACTTGGTAAGAGAGTTCAAAATCGGTGCTGAAAAATTGGGATTTTTGAGCAGCATCTATTTTTATACCTTTGCATTAGCTCAATTCCCTCTTGGACCAATGCTTGACAGAATCGGGCCAAGAAAAGTAATGACAGTTCTCGGAACATTAGCAGCAGTTGGCGCCTTAATATTTTCATTAGGAAATAATTTTTCCTATGCAATTATCGGGAGAGGTTTAATTGGACTGGGAGTATCTGTGGCATATATGGGTACATTGAAAATTCTGGCAAACTGGTTTGAAATTAATGAATTTGCAATGATGAGTGCTCTTGCTATGGCCATTGGCAATACTGGAGCAATTGCTGCAACAACTCCGCTTGCTTATACTGTTTCTATAATAGGATGGAGAATGACATTTGCTATTATTGGTATTTTAAATTTTATAGTTGTTTTTTTTATTTTTACATTAATACAAGATTTTCCTGGTAATCAAAAACTGGCAAACGCTAATTCAGAGAAAATAAAAATCAAAGAAAGTTTTAAAATAATTTTTTCTAAAAAGGATTTCTGGCTAATTTCACTTTTAACATTTTTCTGGTTCGGTTCTTTTATCGGGATACAGGGATTGTGGGGTGGACCATATCTTATGGATATTTTTAAATTTTCAAAATCTGAATCAGGAAATATTTTAAGTATGATTGCTTTTGGATTTATTGCAGGAGGTCCTATTCTTGGAAGAATTTCTGACAGAGTTTTAAAATCAAGAAAAAAACTTATTTTTATAAGCTTAATTATATTTACAGTGAATATATTTTTAATGATAACATTTAACAACCATATTTCAAAACCCTTGCTTTATCTGTTGTTTTTTACATTTGGTTTTTTCGGAAGCAGCGGAATAATCACTTATGCACATTTGAAAGAGTTGTTTCCTCTTTCAATCTCAGGGACAGCAATGACATGTTTAAACTTTTTTGCAATAATAGGCGCAGCAATTTTACAGCATGGAATGGGAGCAATAATAGAACATTTCGATAAACTTCCATCTGGAGCATACCCTTTTAGTGCATATAAATCTGCATTCCTTTTCTGTATTTTTGGCATGTGCATAAGTTTATTTTTATATATTTTCTCAGAAGAAAAAAAATTAATTGAATAATCTCACAAAATTTTCTCTAAATGTTACTTAAAATTCTAATAAAAATTTAACTTTTACTTTATTTATATAATTTTCAAAAATTAGAACAAGTAAGAAAATTTATTATATTTTTTGTTTTGGCATTTATATTGCAAATCAAGAAAAAATTATTCCAATAAAGCAAATAGAGGAGGAAAAGATGAATTTTGAATTACCAGAAGAAATCAGAACTTTACAGGATATGGTCAGAGATTTTGTTGACAAAGAAGTAATGCCCAATGTTGATGAATGGGACGAGCAGCACTATTATCCAAAAGAACTTATAAAAAAAATGGCTGAATTAGGTTTCTTCGGATGTTTAATTGGTGAAGAATATGGTGGTAATGAAATGGGCTTTTTGGCCCAGACAGTTCTTACAGAAGAGCTGGCAAGAGGGAGCAGTTCTCTAAGGGTAGCTGTTAACTGTAATGGTGCAGGAAGTTCTTTTGAAATTTACAAGTATGGTACAGAAGAAGCCAAAAAGAAATATTTGCCAAAACTTATGAGTGGTGAATATCTTGGCGCTTTTGCCATTACAGAGCCTAATGCAGGTTCAGATACTCTTGCCATGAAATCAACAGCAGTTGATAAAGGTGATTATTTTGAACTTAATGGTACAAAGACATGGATCTCAAATGCACAGGTAGCTGATGTTTCAATTATTTATGCTTATCATGACAGAAGCCTTAAAACCAAAGGACTATCAGCATTTATTTTAGATATGAACCAAGAAGGAGTTACAACAACTGAGCTTGACAAAATGGGGACAAGATCCTCTCCTACAGGTGAAATAATTATGGAAAATGCTAAAGTACCAAAAGAAAATCTACTTGGCAACCTTGGAGATGGTGTAAAAATTATGTTTTCATCATTAAATCAAACAAGACAATTCACTGCTGCCGGTGCTATTGGTGTTGCACAAGCGTGTCTTGAAGTTACAAGGCAATATTGCACTGAAAGAGAACAATTTGGAAAACAAGTTGGACAATATCAAATGAATCAGGATTTAATAGCTCAAATGGCTGTTGAGATTGAAGCAGCAAGACTTCTTACTTATAAAGCTGCATGGCAAAAAGATCAGGGAATGCTTAACAATACAAAAGAAACATCTTTTGCTAAATATTTTTCAGGGCTGGTAGCTCAAAAATGTTCTCACTCAGCAATGAAAATTTTAGGTGCTTACGGTTATTCCACTGAATACCCTGTGGCAAGACTATATAGAGATGCTGTTCTTTATCAGATTGTTGAAGGAACAGAGAATATACAAAAATGGATTATTGCACTTGATGAATTAGGTTATAGAAAGGCTAATAAATAATTTCAGAAAGGACAAGGTTTTATTCTTAAAACCTTGTCCCTTTATTTAAAAATAAATAGTGTATCAATAAAGCTACATTTTAATTCTGTATTTGTTTAATTTTTTATGCAGGCCAGTTCTGTGAATTCCAAGCATTTCTGCCGTTTTTGTTCTATTACCATTTGTAAGTTTTAAAGCTCGTATTATTATCTCTTTTTCTTTTCTTTCCAGTTCCTCTTTTAATTTATTTACAGACTTTAAAGAGAAAGATTCAAGATTATCAACAGGATTCTCAAGGTTTTCAAATATATAAGCAGGCAAACATTTAGGTGTCAGAATATCACCATCTGCCCTGTAGATAGATAATTCAATAACATTTTTTAGCTCTCTGATATTTCCCGGCCAGGTATAAGCTTTTATAATATTTATATAGTCTTGAGATATTTCTCTAACATTTGTGTATTGTGATAAAAGAGCTAAAAAATGATAAGCCAATTTTTCTATGTCATCTCTTCTGTCTCTTAAAGGAGGTATTTTTATTGGAATTGTATAAATACGATAGTATAAATCTTCTCTAAATTGATTTTTCTCAACCAATTTTTTTAAATTTTTATTTGTTGCACAGATAAGCCTAAAATCTACCTTTTTGGGAGAGGATTTACCTATTCTTTCCACCTCTTTTTCCTGTAATACTCTTAAAAATTTAGCTTGCAAACTTAATGGTAAATCACCAATTTCATCTAAAAAAATTGTCCCTCCATTTGCTAATTCAAATTTCCCAGGTTTGCCCTGTTTTAAAGCTCCAGTAAAAGCACCTTCAGTATAACCAAAAAGCTCGGATTCTGCTAATTCCGGGGGGATCGAGGCACAGTTCAATTTAACAAACGGTCTGTCCCTTCTGGTGCTATTAAGATGGATTGCATGTGCAAATAATTCCTTGCCTGTCCCGCTTTCACCAAGAAGAATAACAGTTGAATCTGTTGGTGAAATTCTTTTGGCAAAATTTTTTGCTTCCAAAAAATCTTCATTGGAACCAATTAAGTCATCAAAGCTATATTGAGCATGATGTAATGTAGCTATTTGTTTTTTATATCGAGACACTTCATGTTGTAAAATTTTTAACTCTTTTAAAAGATCATCAATATCTCTCTCATTTTTAATCATTATTTTTCCAATAGCACCATAAACGTTGTTTTTATACACTACCGGAATTCTTGAAACAAGCCTTGGTTCACCATTAATTTTCTGCAATTTGCCGATTTCTTCTTTTCCGCTTTTGGCAATTAGATGTAACCTGCTATTATGTATGAGTTTGGTAATATGTTTATCTTTTATTTTTGAAAGCTTTGTTTTAAAAAACCTTTCATTGAGAGAATTAATATATTTAATGCTTCCATTGTTATCAACCAGAATAACACCTTCATAAGGGTTGTTTATTAAGGTATGCAGAGATAAAACACCTTCAATTGAACTAAACAAGGTGGAAACAACCTCATTTTTTACAAAATCTATTATCAGACATATTTCAAGATTTTTAGGTGAAAAATTAAATCTCTTCAAATAAAATCTGATCCCTCTTTTATCTGTAAAACGAGAAACTCCTTTAAAGATATACTCTGAAACATCCAAACCATCACTGAAAATCTCTTGATAATTGGTGTTCCTAAATGTAATTTCATTATTTTCTATAATAACTGCTGGAATTTTAATATAACTCAATATATCTTTTATTAACTGTAGCATATAAATAACACCTCAATCTATTGTTGTATTTTTTATACACCAAAAAAATTATAGAGTCAAGAAATATATACTAAATGGTATATTTTTTGCAGAAGTATAAAAAATAAAATAGTTTTTGGGGATAAAAATGGATATAAAAAAATTAGATTACATCAATTTGGATTCTTTATTAAAAGACGATGAGTTAAATTTGAGAAAAGATATGGCTATATTTGTTGATAAAGAGGTAATCCCCACAGTTGATGAACATTTTACAAATGGTACCTTTCCTATGGAGCTTATAAAAGAATTAGGCAAAAAAAGATTGTTTGGTTCTTTTTTGACAGGTTATGAATGCTTGGGCATTGATGCTGTAAAATATGGAATTATTTGCATGGAGATAGAGAGAGGCGATGGAGGGATAAGAAGTTTTTTTACTACACAAGGTTCATTGGTAATGTATGCCATATGGAGGTACGGCACAGAATCTCAAAAGAAAAAATACTTGCCTAAAATGGCAAAAGGAGAAATCATAGGTTGTTTTGGTTTAACAGAAAAAGATGCCAGCAGCAACCCTGCACAGATGAAAACATTTGCAATTAAAGATGGCAATAAATGGATTATTAACGGAGAAAAAATGTGGATTACCAATGCTCCAATAGCCGATTTCTCAATAATTTGGGCTAAAACAGATGACGGGATAAAAGCTTTTATTGTTGAAATGGACAAAGACGGAGTGGAAATTATAAAAATGAACAGCAACATTTCTTTAAGAGCTTTTATTACTTCTGGTATAAAACTGAATAATGTGGTTGTGCCTGAAAAAAATAGATTACCAGAAGCTGACGGTTTAAAGGCTTCTCTTTCATGTCTTACAGAAAAAAGATACGGCATGGCATGGGGAGCAATTGGAGCTGCAAAAGATTGTTATTGCCAGTCACTTTGCTATGCAAAAGAAAGGATAATGTTTGGCCGTCCAGTGGTATCATCTCAACTTGTTCAAAGAAAATTAGTAAATATGCTTATTGAAATCACAAAAGCAAAAGCTATAACTGTTCAGGTTGGAAGAGTCAAAGAACAAGATAAAAATTTTAGACATGAAATGGTTGCTTTAATAGCTTTGAATAATCTGACCAAATCTGTTGAAATAGCAAGAGAAGCTAAAGAAATTCATGGGATTAACGGAATTGCTATGGAATCAAGGGTAATAAGACATTTGCTTAATTTAGAATCATTAAATGCTTTTGAAGGGACAAATGATATCTATCTACTTATTATAGGGAGAGACATTACAGGAATGCAAGCATTTTTTTAATGTATAATTTTCTCTACTTTAAAGTCATTGTATAACTTATTATTCAACAAAAGGTAGAAAATTAATATAATTTCTCCATAAAAATTATTAAAATTTTAAATAAAAATAGCAAATTTAATTTTTTTTAACATTAATTTAAATGGCACATAGCTTGCTCTTTTTTATGGGAATTATTTAACTTAATAAAGTTTAAAATAAAAAGAATGGAGGTTTTAGAAATTATGAGAAAATTGAATGATGTGGTATTTGTCAGTGCAGTTAGAACACCTATGGGAAGATTCGGTGGGACATTAAGAGACATGCCTGTTTATGAAATGGGAGCTTTTCCTGCAAGAGAAGCTATGAAAAGAGCAAATGTTAATGGAGATGAAATTGATGAGTCTATAATTGGTAATTGCAGGCAAGCAGGTAACAGAGTTAATCCAGGCAGAACAGTGGCATTAAAAGCCGGATGCGCTCAGAAAACACCAGGAGTTACCATAAATAAAGCTTGTCCAGCAGGAATGAAGGCTATATCTATGGCTGTTAGCCAAATCTTATTAGAGCAAGGCGATATAATTCTCACTGGCGGTATGGAATCAATGAGTACAATTCCATATCTGTTAAGAGGCACAAGGTGGAACGGTTTTAGAATGGGAGATAAAGTATTGGAAGATGGCTGGAGTGATTCCCAGGACCCTGTTGCACTTGTAAGTATGGGAATGACAGCTGAAAATGTTGCTGAAAAATGGGGAATTCCTAAAAACGAAATGGATGAATATGCTGTAAGGTCTCACAGATTAGCTTATGAGGCACAACAAAAAGGCTACTTTGATGATGAAATTACCCCTGTAATTGTTCCTGCAACAAGAAAAACACCTGAATTTGTTTTTGATAAAGATGAATCAATAAGACCTGAAACTAATATGGAAGCACTTGCAAAATTAAGACCTGCTTTTAAAAAGGATGGTCTTGTAACAGCTGGAAATTCATGCGGACTTACTGACGGAGCAGCAATGCTTGTTGCTATGACAAGGGAAAAAGCTGAAGAAAAAGGGGTAAAGCCTCTATTTTCTGTTTTAGATTGGGCATCTTATGCTGTAGATGGCAAATTTATGGGAGAAGGACCTGGTGAGGTTATTCCAATAGCTTTGAAAAGAGCAGGCCTTACTGTTAATGACATTGATCTTTTTGAAATTAACGAAGCTTTTGCATCACAAGTTCTTGCTAATGTAAAAAAATTAAATCTTGATATTGACAAACTGAATGTTAATGGTGGTGCTATTGCTCTTGGCCACCCTACAGGATGTTCTGGAGCAAGAATTGTAGTTACATTGTATCACGCTTTAAAAAGACTTGACAAAGAAATCGGCTGTGCCGCTATTTGTGGCGGCGGTGGCGCTACAATGGCTATTATTATAAAAAGAGAAAGTTAAAATAGTTTCAAGGGGGATTAAGTATGCTTGATTTAACAGGTAAAGTGGCAATAGTTACAGGAGGTACGAGAGGAATAGGTAAAGCTATTGTAAAAAAATTAGCAGCTCAAGGTGCAGCAGTTGCATTAAATTATAGAAAAAGCGCAAAAGAAGCTGAAGAATTAGTTGAAGAATTAAAAAATAGCGGAAAAAAGGCAATAGCTGTTCAGGCTGATGTTTCAAAATTTAACAATGCAATTGATATGGTAAAAAAGGTTGTAGATGAATTTGGGAGAATAGATATACTTGTTACAAATGCAGGTATGAATTGGGATGGTGTAATATGGAAAATGACTGAAGAACAGTGGGATAGAGTAATTGAAGTGGATTTAAAAGGTACTTTCAATTACATCCGTGCAGTTGCACCATATATGAGAGAACAGAAATGGGGTAGAATTATTACCATTACATCTATTAACGGATTAAGGGGCAAATTTGGCCAGACAAATTATTCTGCTGCAAAAGGAGGAGTTATAGGCCTGACTAAAGCAAGTGCAAAAGATTTAGGTAAATATGGAATTACAGCCAATTCAGTTGCTCCTGGTTTTATTCTCACAGAAATGGGTGAATCAATGCCTGATGAGTTTAAACAAGCAGCTATTAATGAAAGTGCCGTGAAAAAAGCAGGCAAACCTGATGACATTGCAAATTTGGTTGTTTTTCTTGCTTCTGAGGAGGGTGGACATATTACCGGTGAAGTAATTAAAGTTGACGGCGGACAGTATATTTAGTTTAAAGTTCAACGTCAAAAATGAAACAATTAGGAGGAACAGTGAAATGACTTATAAATTTATTAAATTTGAAAAAAAGGAAAGGGTTGCATATCTCAATATTAACAAGCCACCTTATAATGTTCTTGATATTCCTACAATGAAAGAGATGAATGATGCTCTTGACAACGTCAACAAAGATGAAAATATAGATATCCTGGTTTTAGGAGCAGAAGGTGATAAAGCATTTTCAGCAGGAGTGGATGTATCTGACCATACAGAAGACAAAGTAGATGAAATGATAGAAGTGTTTCATGGAATTTTTAAAAGGTTAAACAATTTCAAAGGTATTACAATTGCAGCAGTGAAAGGTGCTGCATTAGGTGGTGGTTGTGAGGTCGCAATATTTTGTGATATGATTTTTGCTGCTGACAATATTAAAATCGGACAGCCTGAGATTAAACTTGCAGTATTTCCTCCAATAGCGCTTCTTGTATTGCCAAAAATTATTCCTACAAAAAAAGCATTTGAAATTATTCTTGGTGGAGAAGTTATTAAATCTGAAGAAGCTTTAAACATAGGACTTGTAAATAAAGTAGTAGCTCTTGATAATTTTGCTAATGAGCTTGACAAATTTATTTCAACTTTTTCAAGTTTAAGCGGAAGTGCTTTGAAGACTACAAAAGAAGCTTTTGCAAAAGTAAAAGGCCTTGATTTTAATGAAGGACTACCTGTAATAGAAGATATCTATTTAAACAAATTAATGAAATTAAATGATGCAGAAGAAGGATTAAAATCTTTTCTTGAAAAAAGGAAACCTACTTGGATTCACAGTTAAATTTTTTAGTTTTAACTACATAGGCTGAATCCGAACGAAACTATTAATTAAATATAAAGGAGGAAATTATGAGTTGTAGTACTTGTAAAGTACCTGATAAAATTAAAACCTGGCAAATGGTTGAACCAGGAAAATTAGAACTTAAAGAAATACCTGTTCCAGAATTAGGAGACAATGATGTTTTAGTGGAAATAGCTGGGTGTGGTGTTTGCCATACTGACCTTGGATATTTTTATGATGGTGTCCCAACAGTATCAAAGCCGCCACTTACATTAGGCCATGAAATTAGTGGTATTGTAGTAGATGCTGGTAAAAACAAGGGAGAATTAGTTGGAAAAGAAGTTATTGTTCCTGCAGTTATGCCATGTAATCAATGTGATATTTGTAAATCTGGCAGAGGCAATAGATGTTTATTTCAAAAAATGCCTGGTAACAGTATAGGAATTTATGGTGGTTTTTCAAGTCATATCCCTGTACCTGGAGATGACCTTTGTATAGTAAATAAAAGAAACTTCCCTCTTGAAAAATTAGCAGTTGTTGCAGATGCTGTTACCACTCCTTATCAAGCAGCTATTAGAGCAGATATTAAAGAAGGCGACAGGGTTGTGGTAATTGGTGCAACAGGTGGCGTTGGTACTTATATGGTACAAGTAGCAAAAGCATTAGGAGCATCAGTTGTTGTTGGAATGGCAAGAAATGAACAAAAACTCGAAAGAATTAAAAAATATGGTTGTGACTATACAATTAACACAAGAGATAAGTCAGCAAAAGATATTAAAAATGAATTAAAGGCATATTGTAAAGAAAATAAGCTTCCTCATAATTACGGCTGGAAGATATTTGAAGTTTCAGGTACAAGACCAGGCCAGGAATTGGGGCTTGAACTTTTATCTTTTGTTGGAAAACTGATTTTAGTAGGTTTTGGCATGCATAAGATTGAATATATGTTTTCAAAGGTTATGGCTTTTGATGCTGATATTATTGGTACATGGGGTTGTCTCCCAAAATATTACAATAATGTGCTTGAACTTGTAAATGAAGGAAAAATTGCTATGGAGCCTTTTGTAGATGTTAGACCAATGAGCAGTATTAAAGAAGCTTTTGAAGAAGCTCATAGTGGTAAAATTATGCAAAGAATAGTTTTAAAACCAGATTTTGAATAGTTTTTCCCTATCAATAAAATAAAAAAGGAGGTTTTTATGAGTTTAGATTGGATTCCAAAAGACAATGAAGTAAAAGATCACAGGTTATTTGGAGAGCAGTATTGGGGTACTTTTGATGATGCTCCATGTGTTGTTTATGAAAAAAAACCACTTCTTGATGGTAATGGTAACCCTGTAGAAGGTCTTTATGTAGCATGGATTTGGCTTAACAATCCAAGACAGTACAATTCTTATACTACAGAGATGGTTAAAGGTGTTATTGCTGGATTTGGTGCTGCTTCAGGAGATAGAAGCGTAGTTGCAGCAGTTTTTACAGGCGTTGGTGATAAAGCATTCTGCACAGGTGGTAATACAAAAGAATACTCAGAATATTACAGCAGAAGACCAAATGAATATGGTGAATACATGGATCTTTTCAATGGTATGGTTGATGCAATATTAAACTGCAAAAAACCTACTATTTGCAGAATTAACGGTATGAGAGTGGCAGGTGGTCAAGAAATCGGTATGGCTTGCGACCTTGCTATTACTTCTGATTTGGCTATTTTAGGACAAGCAGGTCCTAAGCATGGTTCAGCTCCAGATGGTGGTTCGTCAGACTTTTTGCCATGGTACTTGTCAATGGAAGATGCTATGTACAACTGTATTTCATGTGAAATGTGGAGTGCATACAAAATGAAAAGATTAGGCCTTGTTACTAAAGTTGTTCCTGTTCTTAAAAAAGATGGAAAATTTATTAGAAATCCTCTTGTTTATACAGAGGAATATCTTAAAGATGGCGAAATTGTATATGGTGAATTTAAAACAGGTGAAGAAGCAAAAGCTGCTAAAGCTCTAATGAAAGAATGTGAGACAGATCTAAGTTTGCTTGATGAAGCTGTTAATGAAATAGTATGGAAATTTGCAAATCTATTTCCAGGTTGCTTAATGAAATCCATTGACAGTGTGAGAGCTAAAAAGAAATTCTTCTGGGATCAAATGAAATTACCTAACAGACATTGGTTGGCAGCTAATATGATGTGTGAAGCATATCTTGGTTTTGCTGCATTTAATACTAAAAAGATTACAGGCAAAGATACTATTGATTTCATTGAATACAGAAAAGCAGTTGCAAATGCCGAGCTTATGGATGAGAAAGTTTATGAAAAAGTTTTTGGTAAACCTCAAAAGTAGGTAATGCCAAATTAGGGGCTTTTGCCCCTTTCCCCCTTTTGAGTTTAAATAAAAAGAGGAGCTTTTAAGCTCCTCTTTTTTTATCTCTTTCTATAATTCTTTTATTTTCAGCAATTGGTGGAGGAGCTTTTTCCCCGATTAATCTGCTAATTGAATCAAACGGGCATGCTTCAAAACAAGTACCGCATTTAATACATTTCTCCTGATTAATAATATGAATAAGATTTTTGCCGCCTGAAATTGCTTCTACAGGACATCTTTTAGCACAAATTCCACATGCTCTGCATTTATCAGGTTCAATATAATAAGATGGAACTGTTTTAAACATTTCATCTATTTCATCTAAGGTAAAAAATCCTTCTCTTTTTGCAGGATCCAAAAGAGGTGTGCCTAATTTTTCTCTTTTTGCCATTTTTATATAAGGAACTAAATTTAGAAGATTATTAAACTTGGTTTTTAGTTCATCATCATTAATTCCTTCAGAAATACCTAATTCACCAATTTCTCTAATTTCTTTGGTAAAATCTTCTACAGTTTCCGCAAACTTATTTCCATCAGCAGCAGACATAAATTCTATTCTTAATCTATCAGGATTAATACCGTTAAATTCCAATATTTTTTTACATAAAAGCACCATATTTAAAGCATGATAATTGCCATTAGTAGTATAGTTACATTCATCCAGACGGCATGCTCCTATATACACACCATCAGCACCATTTAAAAATGATTTTAAAACAAATGAAAGGTCAATTCTGCCACTGCACATAACCCTTATTAATCTAATTTCATTGGAATATTGTATTCTGGAAACTCCAGCTAAATCAGCAGCTCCGTATCCTCACCAATGGCAAACAAAGCCAATTATTTTAGGTTTAAATTTTATTGCTGCACTCATAATTATATTAACTCCTTTCAATTATTGAATCATTCCAAATAAGCCATCAATTTCAGATAAAATCTGCTCATCAGTAAAATGTTTAATAGATATTGCTCCAGTTGGACATTTGGAATTACAAAGCCCATCGCCTTTACAAAGTACTGGATTTACTTTTGCTTTTTTAACTTTCTTAATTGTAACTAATTCCAATGCTCCATAATCGCATATTTCTACGCAAGCACCGCATCCCATACATTTACTTTCATTAATTGTACAAACAGCACCGGAAACTGTTACTTTGTCATGTGATATTAGTGTAATGACTCTGCCTGCTGCACCGTAAGCCTGATTAATTGATTCTTGTATATGTTTTGGATAATGTGCTGTTCCGCATAAAAATACTCCGTCAGAACTAAAATCAACAGGCCGAAGTTTTACATGTGCTTCCTGGAAAAAACCATCAGGGCTTAAACCAACCTTAAATAATTGAGCTAATTCAGTATTTTCTTCAGATGGGACAACAGCAACAGATAGTGCAATAATATTGGCATCTATTTCAAGTTTTTTGCCAAGTATATGTTCTGTAACAATTATTTTAAAACCATCAGAATTTTTATTTACAACAGGCTTATCATCAACATCGTATCTTATAAATCTAATACCTTTATCAGCAGCTTCTCTATAATAATCTTCTTTATACCCATACATTCTCATATCTCTAAAAAGAATGTAAATATCCATATCTGGATTTATTTCTTTAAGCTTTAATGCATTTTTAACAGCTTGGGAGCAGCAAACCCTTGAGCAATAGTTTCTCTCTTCATTTCTGCATCCAACACATTGAATCATTACCATTGATTCTGAATTAATTACTTTTTCGTCACCTTCTACTATTTTTTCTTCTAATTCAGATTGAGTAACAACATTTTCACTTTCTTCATAAAAATATTCTGTTGGTTTATATTCTACAGAACCAGTAGCAATTACTGTGGCTCCATGATTTATCTCTTTAATCATTCCATTGGATTTTATTGTAGTAATAAAATTACCTATATATCCTGTTGCTTCTTCAATAAAGGCATTGGTAAATATATGAATTAAAGGGTGATTGTAAACTTGAGATGTTAACTCTTTTAAATAACTTTTAACATCAAATCCTTCTAAAGTGTAATATATTTTATTAGCTCTGCCGCCTAACTCATCTTCCTTTTCAATTAAAAAGACATCAAATCCCTGTTTGGCAATACTTAATGCTGTAGTCATCCCGGCAATCCCGCCGCCTATAATAAGCACATTTTTATTAACTGGCAATTCTATTTCTTGTAGCGGTTCAAGATAAAGAGCTCTTGCAAGTGACATTCTTACAAGGTCTTTGGCTTTTTCTGTGGATGCTTCCTTTTCTTTTGAATGTACCCAGGAGCAGTGCTCTCTGATATTAGCCATATCAACAAAATATTGATTTATTCCTGCTTCTCTTAAAGAATCTTTAAAAGTAGGCTCAAGATTACGCGGGCTGCAAGCAGCAACAATTACCCTGTTTAAGTTTTTTTCTTTTATCACCTCAGTTATTTCCTGAGCAGAACTTGTAGAGCATGAAAATAACTGCTCTTGTACATGAACGACATTTGGCAATGTTTTACTATATTCAACTACCTCAGGCACATTTACAACTCTACCAATATTAGCACCACAATGACATACAAATATTCCTATTCTTGGCTCTTCTCCTGAAAAATCTTTTTCAGGTGGATATATCCTTTCTTGTGTTAATTTATTACGTCTGAAATTTAGATATTCTCCACATTGAGAAACAGCTCCACTTGCAGTAAATACTGATTCAGGAATATCAAGAGGTCCTTGAAATGCACCGCTAACAAAAATACCTGGTTTATCTGTTTTTATTAAATTAAATTTATCTGTTTTACAAAACCCATGAAAATTAAGGTCTATTCCAAACTTTTCTGACAGCTCTTTAGCATTTGCTGGTGGATTTAATCCAACACTCAATACTACCATTTCAAATTCTTCTTCTTTAACACCTTCATTTGAAGTTGCATATCTTATTTTAATGTTTTTGTTTTCAGAATTTTCTCCTGTAATTGTTACATAGCTTCTTATAAAGTTAACATCTGGGAGATTTTTAGCACGTTGATAATACCTTTCAAAATCTTTTCCATACGCCCTAATATCATTATGAAATACCGTGCATTTAACATCAGGATAATGGTCTTTGGTTAAAAGAAGTTGTTTTTGAGTATAAGTACAACAAACTGCAGAACAATAACTATTGGAACCTTCTAATACCTGTCGAGAACCAACACATTGAATCCATGCAATTTTTTTAGGATGTTTTAAATCTGAAGGTCTTAATATCTCTCCTTCGTAAGGCCCGGTTGAGCTTAATATTCTTTCAAAATCCATACTTGTAATTATATTTTGATATTTACCGTAGCAATATTCGTCTCTCACCTTAGGATCAAAAGGTTCAAAACCCATAGAAAAAATTACCGCACCAACTTTTACCTCAAATTCTTCATCTTGTTGATTAAAATCTATTGCTCCGTTTTCACAGACATTTTCGCAAATTCCGCATTTATTTTCCTTTAAATAAAGACAGTTATCTTCATCTATATAGCTTATAAGCGGTATTGCTTGTGAGAAGTAAATATGAACCGCTTTATTCATATTTAATTCCTGATTAAAGGGATCAGGAATTTTTATTGGGCAGTATTCCACACATGTGCCGCAACCTGTACATTCATCTTCTATAATATATCTTGCCTTTTTTCTTAAATTTACTTTAAAATTTCCAGGTTCACCTTTAACGTCTTCTATTTCTGTATATGTTAAAACTTCTATGTTTTGATGTCGGCCGACCTCGACCAATTTGGGCGAAAGAATTCAGATAGAGCATTCATTTGTTGGAAAAGTTTTATCAAGTTGAGCCATATGCCCGCCAATAGCAGGTAACTTTTCAACTAAATAAACTTTAAACCCAGAGTTTGCAAGGTCAAGTGATGCCTGAATTCCGCTAATTCCACCACCAACAACCATAACATCACCAAAGTTTCTTTCTTTCAGTTTGCTAAATAGAAGTTGTCCTTCTATAGATTCTATTTTCACTTTAAGCTACCTCCAAGATTTACTTTCTTATTCTTTATATCCAAACCGTTCAGGATATGTAAAAGCCACAAAATTACGCTCCTTTATTTGGCCTATTAATGTTATTCCTAATTTTTTCCCCATTGAAATTGAATTTTCAGTAGGAACCTTTAGAGTGCACACAATAGGAATACCCATATTTGAAGCTTTTAATAACATTTCAGATGAGATCCTTCCTGTTGTCAAAATTATTTTATCCTTTGTATCAATATTTTTTAAAAGAGCTTCTCCTGAAATTTTATCAAAAGTATTGTGTCTCCCAATATCTTCAGATACAATAAGTATTTTATCTTTGTCTGCTAATGCTGAGCCATGAACACCACCGCTTGTTTTATAAAGGCACATTTTTTCATACATTTCTTCTATAAATAAAAAAATTTTTTCTGGTTTTATAACCATATCTGATGAAATTTTTTTCCCATCAGTTCTAAACATTGTTCCTTTGCCAAATCCTGATGTAAAAACCTTTTTTTCAGGTAATTTTATTTTTTTTGTTTTTAATTTAACATTTGCAACAAATTGCTCAATGTCTATATGGTAATGCTCAATATTTTCTATTTTTTTAATAATTCCTTCTGAATATAAAAAACCTATTAAAAGATGCTCCAAATTGTCAGGTGTTGCTAATATAGACACAAAAAAATTATCATTAATGAAAATTTTAAATTCTATCTCTTTGGGTACTTTTACAATTAATTTTTCCCATTTTTTTCCAATATATGCATAACCATATAAATTATTCATACTTTAAAGCAATTCACTTATGATTTCTGTGATATCTTTAATTTCTATCTTATCTTCCAGGCCCATAACCACTCTACTATCTTCAAACATTGCAATACAGTAAGGACAGGCTGTAACCAAAACCTCTGCACCAGCATTAATAGCCTGCTCCAATCTGAGATTGGAAAATCGCTCATCTTTGGCTGTTTCCATCCAAACCCTGCCACCGCCACCTCCGCAGCAAAGGCTGTTTTTGCCGTACTCTTCCATTTCAACAAAATCAACATTTGGAATACTTTTCAAAACTTCTCTTGGTTCATTGAAAATATCATTATGTCTCCCCAGGTAACAAGGGTCATGATATGTAATTTTTTTATTAAATTCTTTTGTAATTTGTAATTTACCTTCTTTAATAAGTTGAAATAATAACTCTGTTATGTGAACAATTTCAAAATTAACCATAAATTCCGAATATTCGTTTTTAAATGTGTGATAACAATGAGGTGACGATACAAGGATTTTTTTTACTCCATTGTCAATAAAAGTTTTGATATTTTCTTTTGCCAATGTTTGAAATAATTCTTCATCACCTGTTTTACGTATGCTTTCGCCGCAACAACTCTCCTTTGCTCCTAATATTCCAAAACTGACATTTCCCTTTTTTAGAATATTTGCAGTAGCAACAGCAACATTTTTTAACCTTTTGTCATAACTTGGATAGCAACAAGGGAAATAAAGGAATTCTTTATCTTTTGAAAAACTTTTGGCAGGTGTACCTTTTGCCCATTTTCCTCTATTCTTCCTATCTTCACCAAATGGATTTGCCTCAGCAACAAGTCCTCCTACTACTGTTTTTACAGGCTTGGCAGTAGGAGGAAAAACCTGATACTCAGTACCTATCCTTCTAAGTGCCACGCCAACTTCTATCTGGTTAACTCCTCTTGGGCATCTTTGCACACATCTACCGCATGTTGTACAAAACCAGATATCATCGCTTTCTACCTCAAAAACTCCATAATTAGATTCATTCATTATTTTACGAATACTAAATTGTCTCACTTTATTCCATGGGCAAACTGTATCGCAAATTCCGCATTGAAAACAAAATTTGGAAAGTTCACCGCCACTATCTATAATTTCTTCTACTATCTCTTTGAAAGGTGTTACAGTTTCCACTGTTTTATGCTCCTCTCTTAATTCTTAATCATGTTGTGGATTTTTTGGTTATTCTTGCCAGACTGTCAATAATATTTTCAAGACCATATTTATCTATTAATGATTCAACAGCTAACTCCATATCATCAATTTCTACCTGCTCTTCATACTCCTCTTCTCTTTCTTCATATATTAATGCATCTAACTTGCACCATTTTACACACATTGGCTCTTCAAGGTCAGGATCATCTTCGCACATATCACACCTTAAAGGAAGCCCCGAATCAGGCTCTTTAAAAAGATCTCTTGCAGGACAGGATGCATTACAAAAATTACACTCTCCATACTCTCTACCATCAATAATATAAGTCTGTCTACCTGCACATTCTGATTTGGTATAAGCACCAGCTCTAATTGGTAAAAAAACATTTCTCAATTCATCTCTAATAACCCTGATTCTTGATCTTGCAGGATTTATACTGCTGTACTTAGGTGTTGAATGAAACGCAGCACATGCAATCTCACATGATTTACACCCTATGCATTTCTCAATATCTACCTTTATTGTTTTTATAATCCTCTTTTTTTTATCGCCGCTCACAGTGAACTCTCCTTTCACTTTGTTTCTTCAGAATCTTTTAATATGCCTCTTTTTACTAATTCATCATAAACATAATCAAGTTCTAATTTATATAAAGTTTCTTTTGTTGGAACCCCATCTTTATTCCAGCCTCTGTATTTATAATATTCTTCCAATAATTGTTCTTCATATTCCGGAAATCGTCTTTTCCAATGATCTTCAGGTGGTTTTTCATCTTGCCTTCTTAAGCCTTCTCTGAAATTAATAGCTCTCACTAATGTTCTCACTCTTATTGCAGCTTCCCATAATTTATCCTCGTCATAATCCATTCCAGTACCATATTTTACAAATAAGGGAAGATTATGAATGTGATAAGCTGGTTTTAATGGAAAAGAAGATAAACCTGCACATAAACCGAGGCAGTCATCAATGTAGTGCATTGTTTCCTGCCATTCTACCAATTCGCAAATTAAATCTATTGGAGGCCAGAATGGAAAAACTTTTCCTTCATCACCCCATTCCAAAATAAAATTTTTAAATCTTTCTTCTTTACCTGTTGGTATATGCACCCAGTCTTTGACAAATTCTTCTCTATCTTCTTTTGCAAGAGGTGCTTGCGGAATTTGTCCTTCTATCTGGGTAATATTTACTTTTTCACCTGTTGACCACATTAAATAATAAATTGGATTTAACATACCTAATTTAATTGGAATCTGCTCATGCTTTTTTATAGTATTATGATCATATTTTTCAGCACCTTTACCAATTTTACGTGCTGCCCAATAAACTCCTTCAGCTAAAATATCACCAATACCTTCTCTTTTTACTATCATATCAAGGAGATAATAGAATCTTTCTCTATTATCTTTTGGAAAGTTAGGTAGATCTGCATCAGTTAAAATACCGTCATCATAAAGTTCAACTGCAAATGCCATTACCTGAGGAGTTGTATATCCATCAACTCCGTATGACTGAGCAAGAGACGCTATTTTTAAGCCAAACTCCAAATCATCTGCCATTGCTGCCATTACATATGTAAGTTTTGAAAAACATTTCATTACATATGTAGGATAACCTGGTATTTCCACTATACCGTGGCATTTGGCTGGACAGTTAAAACATCCGATTAATCTTTTATTGGCATTTTCCATTGTTTCACGCCACTGTTCCTCAATAGTATCATTCCAAAAATCTTTTCTCCTGTGACGTGCATTTCCCCAAGCAAAGCTTATAGTATGCCATTTTTCATCATGAACAGCCATTTCCTGTGGAGAACCTATCATTGATAAAATACCTGGGATTCCAGGTAAAGGATTTTCAAGTCTATGATTTATATAATCTAAAATTCTGGTTGCTTCTTCCATAAAAGGCATCGGGTTGGCAATGTTTAAGTCTCTTGTGCCTCTAACCATAATTGCTTTTAAATTTTTGTCTCCCATAATTGCACCAAGTCCTAATCTACTTGCACTACTTGTTTCAGTCTCAACTGAAGCAAAATAAACTCTATTTTCTCCTGCAAGTCCAATAGCAAGACCTTGAGAATGAGGCTCGTCAAGTTCTTCTTTAAGTGAGGTAATTGTATCATAGGTACTTTTACCTTTTAAATGAGATGCATCTCTTAATTCAACCTTGTTGTTATGTATCCATAAATACACAGGAGATGGAGACTTGCCTTTTATTATAATTTTATCATATCCAGCATATTTTAGTTCAGGAGCAAAATAGCCACCCATCATTGAAAAAGCCAACAGTCCTGTTTGTGGAGAGATTGACGATATCATAGTCCTGTTTGCTCCAGGTGCAGGAGTGCCACACAAAAGACCAGTGCTGAATATTAATAGATTGTCTTCTGAGAAAGGCTCTACTTCAGGAGGAACTCTATCCCAAATTATTTTTGCATTTGTCCCCAATCCACCTAAATAAAGCTCTGTCATTTTGGGATCACTTTCAACCCTGTCAATTGTACCTTTAGACAAATCAATTTCTAAATAATATCCTGTTTCTGCATATCTCATTTTTGACTCCTCTTTTTTAAAAACATAATTGTTAGGAATCTTTATTCGCAAAGCTTATGCCACATAATATTAGATTGACGTTTATTGTGTAATATTGTAAAATTGTTGTTATAATTTTAAGTCATTTTTTATATAGGCATTATGCTAATTGAAGAAAAATCAATTTTGTGTTTAAAAAATTATACTGTATATTTTACTATACAGCAAGTTTTCAGTATACTAAATTATACATCCTGTAAACTCATCTATATTTTTGAAAACAAATAAAAATCTTGAAAAAAAAATGATTATAAGTTAAAGATTTTTATAAGTATAAATGTTTAAAGTATATAAAACAGCAATTAAACTTTGAATTAATATAAGGGAGGATTTAATGAAAATAAAAAGAGTTTTGATTAGTGTTTCTGATAAATCAAAAGTTGTAGACTTTGCAAAGGCTCTGAAGGAGCTTGGTGTAGAGGAAATTTTGTCTACAGGCGGCAGTGCGAAAATATTAAGAGAAAGCGGATTAAAAATTAAAGACGTATCTGAATATACAGGTTTCCCGGAAATGATGAATGGAAGGGTTAAAACTTTACACCCTAAAATACATGGAGGGATTTTGGCAATTAGAGACAATGAGCAACATATGTCTCAAGCTGAAAAAAATGGTGTTAATATGATTGATATGGTTGTGGTAAATCTTTATCCATTTTCAAAAACAATTGCCAATCCTGAATCTACTTTTGAAGACGCCATAGAAAACATTGATATAGGAGGGCCGACGTTAATAAGAGCTTCTGCTAAAAATTTTAAATATGTTGTTGTTATAATAGATCCTGTAGATTATGATAAAGTTTTAGGCGAATTAAAAGTATCTGGAGATGTCTCTTATAAAACAAGATTGTATCTTGCAACCAAAGTTTTTCAGACTATGAGTGAATACGATAGAACTATTTATGAATATTTGGTAAAAAATCAGTAATTTAATTTTTAAAATTTAAACAGGAGGGTTTTATGAATGTTTTAGTTGTTGGCGGTGGTGGAAGAGAACATGCCTTAGTTTGGAAAATTAGGCAAAATCCTGATGTAGAAAAAATATATTGTGCCCCGGGTAATGCAGGTATTGCAAAATATGCAGAATGTGTCAATATCCCTTCCTCTGATATCAATGGTTTGTTGAAATTTGCTAAATCAAAAAATATAGATCTTACTGTAGTCGGGCCTGAAGACCCTCTTGTTAGAGGAATTGTAGATATTTTTAATGAAAACAATATACGTGTTTTTGGCCCTACAAAAGACGGAGCTATTCTTGAAGGAAGTAAGGTTTTTGCAAAAAATTTAATGAAAAAATATAATATTCCCACTGCTGATTACAAAGTTTTTGACAATAGTATTAATGCAATAGAACATCTTAAAAAAGTTGCCTATCCTACTGTGGTTAAAGCAGACGGGCTTGCAGCAGGCAAAGGTGTTATTATTTGTAAAAATTTTTCAGAAGCTGAATCAGCTATTATAGATATTATGGATAAAAAAGTTTTCGGTAATGCTGGCAATAAAGTTATTATAGAAGATTGCCTTGTAGGAGAAGAGGCTTCTTTTATAGCTGTTACAGATGGGCAAACAATTTTACCATTTGATTCATCTCAAGACCACAAGCCTGTTTTTGACAATGATAAAGGTCCAAATACAGGTGGCATGGGTGCTTATTCACCTGCACCAGTTGTAAATAATGATATTTATCAAAAAATAGTGGATAAGGTAATGGAGCCATTACTTTTTGGTTTTAAAAAAGAAGGCATTAACTATAAAGGAGTACTTTATGCAGGGTTAATGATAGAAAATAATGAGCCTTATGTGCTGGAGTTTAACTGCAGATTTGGCGATCCTGAGACACAGCCTTTATTAGCGAGGCTTAATTCAGACTTAATAGAAATAATAAACGGAGCAATTTATGGAAATTTAAAAAACATAGAAAAAAATGTAAAATGGTCAACTGACGCATCTGTCTGTGTAGTAATGGCATCAGGTGGTTATCCTGGCAAATATGAAAAAGGATATGAAATAAAAGGTTTGGAAGAAGCTGAAAAAATGGAGAAAGTTTTAGTTTTTCATGCAGGGACAAAATATCAAGAGGGAAAAACAGTTACAAATGGAGGCAGGGTCTTAGGAGTAACCGGGCTTGCTCCTTCAATAAAAGAAGCAATTGAAAAAACATACAATGCTGTTTCTAAGATAAAATGGGAAGGTGCTCATTATAGAACTGATATTGGTAAAAAAGCTTTTAAACATCTTTAGAAAATAAAAGATTAACAATTTTTATTCTATGGATTGTTGAACAACAACTACCAATAAAAATTTCATGAAACTTAAATGACGTAACTATCTTTTAGAGTTTGAGAAAGACATAAAGACAATGCAGTAATAAATAACAATAAATATGTTTAGGAGAATATAATGTCAAAACAAGAAAAAGAAAATCTTGCAAAAATGAAAAAAGCATTAAAAATACGAAATTTTATTTTCTATTTTAGTGTTGCCGTTGGTTTTATTTCCATGGCAGCAGATTTGATGATTACTAAAAATATTTTCAGACATGTAGGATGGCTTATGATTTTAAGTATATTTGCTTTTGGTTTTGCTATACATAATGAAGGTGCGAGAAAAAGATTAAAAATAAAAATAGAGAAGATTAAACATGGAAAATAAATTTCAAAAGATTAAAGAAAAACTAAGGCAATTCCCCTTTATTGAAAATATTGATGAATTTAGAATTGACGAATTATGTGAGAAAACAGATATTTTATATTTTAAAACCGGAGATATTATTTTAAGGAAAGGAGAACCTTGTCACAAAGGCCTTTATTTAATTGTAGAAGGCAAAGTAGAGGTTGAAAATCCAGATACAGAATTATCATATTTTGTTGAAAAAAATGATATTGTAGGAGTTACTGCTTTTATTGGCAGAAGAACATATGCTGTCACTGCAACTTGCATTGAAAATGCAGAGGTGATTTTTTTGCCTGATATTTGAATTTACAGGTTAATTGGAGAGTATCCCCAATTTAAAGATTTTTTCCAAAAAAAAATAAATGAAAGATTATCACAGATACAAGTTGCAACAAAAGAAAGAATTTATACCCCTACATACAGGGCTATAGGCTCTTATATGACATCTCCTGTGCTTTCCGTTTCCCTGAATACTCAGTTTTTAGATGCTGTAAAAAAAATGGGAGAAAGAAAAGTAGGTTCATTAGTTGTTGTTGATGAATCTAATAATCTGTCAGGACTATTAACTTCAAAAAATTTGATTCATAATTTTTTTGATAAATTTCCAGAAAAAAAAGTTAATGAATTAACTGTAAAAGATTTTGTTAATAACCAGCCTGTCCATTTACCACCTGAATATCCATTGTTAGAAGCACTCTATGAAATGCAGTCAAAAGATGAAGATTATGCTGTAGTATGTGAAAAATTAACACCAGTAGGTATAATTTCATCTAAAGATATTTTAAGGATACTTTTTAAAACTGCAACTATTTATGAAACCCATATTGACAACGCCAGGAACCTTCATGAACTTAAAGAAATACATCAAGGTTTGTTTAAAATAGCAGAAAATCTTGTAGAAAATACAAGATATGTATCTGATGTTTTAACTATCCTATCTTCAATCCATTTAAAAATTCAAAGAAAAGTTTATGAAATTTCAGCTAATGTTTTTTTTGAAAATAATAGGTTAAGAATAAATGTTAAAAATATACCTCATGCACTTATTATAATGGGAAGTGGTGGTAGAAGAGAAATGTCTCTTGACCCTGATCAAGACAACGGATTTATAATTTCAGATAAAATTACAGATATAGAAAAAGAATATCTTAATGAATTTGGGAAAATGTTAATAGAAAATTTAGCATATGTTGGCTATGAAAAGTGTGAAGGCAATGTAATGGTTACCAATCCTGATATGAGTAAAACTTTAACCCAGTGGAAAAAAGATATTAGCGAATGGATAGAAAATCCCGGGAAATGGGGGATAAGATGGTCTTCCATACTTTTTGATTTTGATTGTCTTGTTGGAGATGAAAAATTAGTTTGGGAATTAAGAGAATTTATTTTAAGAAAAATATCATTAAGACCTGCTTTTTTAATGCAAATTTTGCAAAGTGACTCAACAAAAGCTGTGCCAATTTCACTTTTTGGCGGATTTGTTACAGAAAAAAAAGGAAAATATAAAGGGACATTTAATTTAAAAAGAACTGGTTTGATGTTTATAGTTGATATAGCTAGAGTATTTTCCTTATACAAAGGTATTTCTGATTTGAATACAAAATCAAGATTAAAACATCTTGAAAGACTTAATGTATTATCTGAAGAAACTGTTCAAAATGTTCTTGAAGCTTATGAAATAATGACAAATATTATTCTTTTACATCAAATTGAGCAGGCAAAAAACAATGAGAAATTGGATAAATTTATCAATCCTAAAAAATTGTCTGTTTACAAACAGGAACGCTTAAAAGAAGCTTTGAAAACAGTTTCAAAATTTTTGGATATAGCAATAAGTTATTTTGGAGGTTCCCCATTTTAAAATGATTAAAACTTTTTTTAGCAAAATCCTACAAAACAAGTCTGAAATTTCAACATACATTAATGACCCACTTGTAGTATACGTTAGAAAATTATTATCCCAAAACAATATCAACAAATGCCTTAACTACAAGTTGGAAGATATAACTTTTGCTGTAATAGATACAGAGACAACAGGTCTAAACAAAAAAGAAGATAAAATTTTAAGTATTGCAGCAGTTAAAATAAAAAAAATAAAAATTGTTGATATATATAATGTTTTTGTAGACGCAGGAATAACCATTCCTGAAGAATCAAAAAAATTTCATGGAATTGATAATGAACATTTGAAAGATAAGCCTAAATTAATAGAGATTTTTCCTGATTTTTTAAAATTTTTGAAAAATACAATTATAGTAGGTCATCATATCAGGTTTGATGTGGGAATGATTAATATTGAATTGGAGAAAATATATGGAGCAAAGCTTCCAAATTATACTATAGACACTGGACAGCTTTATAACTTTCTTACAGATACTGAAGAGAAAGCAAGTCTGGATTATCTTATGAAAGAATTTCATGTAAAATGTGAGGACAGACATTCTGCTCTTGGAGACGCAATTGCAACTGCTGAGGTTTTTATAAAAATTATTTCAAAATTTGGAAATAAAATCAGATTACTGGATGATCTTTATCAGAACAAATTATTAAAAAGAATTTGAGGAAATTATGAAATTTTCAAAAGAAGATTTAGAAATTCTTTGCAGAAAATTTAAAAGAGAAAATTTTACTTTTGAAGAATTTCTTAAACTACAACAAGAATATAATACTGATTTTAAGAAGTTTTTTGATAATTTAGCTAAAAAATATATAGAATGGAATAAAAATTATTGGGAAGTTTTAGATGATAGCAATTTTCCGTTTTTTAAATGGTTTACAAAAGGTAGATTAGATGTTTGCTATAATGTCTTTGAAAAATATCTTGACACTCCTAAGAGAAATAAAGCTGCTTTTATATGGCAGGGTATTGATAGAACAGAGAAAATATATACTTACCAAACATTATATTATGAGGTCAGTAAATTATCATATGCATTGAAAGATTTAGGAATTAAAAAAGGCGATAGGGTATTTATTTTTATGCCTAATTTACCAGAACTTATTATTGCTGTTTTGGCATGTGCAAAAATAGGTGCAATTCATGTAATATATAACTACAAATTCTCCTCTGAATCATTACTGGAAAGACTTTTAGATTGTACTCCAAAAGTCATTATCACAGCAGATGGAAGTTATGAAGAAGGTTATTATAAAGTTAAATCAAAAATAGATGAAATCTATAATAAAATAGAAAAAATTGTAAAATATGTAATTGTTGTAAAGAGAACTGAAAGAAAAATAAAGATGAAACCTTTAAAAGATATATGGTATCATGAGCTCATTGATTCAATCCCTTTTAATCATGCACAATTACAGAAAAAACTTTATGCAGAATCTGAAGATTTGTTATTTATCTTATATGCAGCTACAAATCTTACAACTCCAAAAGGATTAATGCATACAACAGCTGGCTATTTATTGTGGGTTTTTTTTACTACACAATTAATTTTTGATATAAAAGAAACAGATACTTTTTGGACTACTTTTGATCTTTCTTCTATTGTATCATTAAGTTACGGTATATATGGGCCTCTATCGTTTGGAGCTACAATTTTTTTATTTGAAGGAACTATAGATTATGAAGATGCAAATAGGTTTTATGAGATTTTAGAAAATTATAAAATAACCAAATTATATACCCATCCAAATATATTGAGAAATCTTATGAATGCTAATTTGAAAAAAAAGATTGATGGTGACACAAAAACTCTCAAGCTTATAGCCACAACAGGTGAAACTGTTAATTTAAGATTATTTGAATGGATTTATAAAGTTCTCGGATATAAGGTTACACCAATAATTGATATTTGGTTTCAAACTGAATCTGGTGGTGCATTAATTTCTTCATTGCCTTGCCTTGTACCTCCAAAACCTGAATCCATAGCAAAACCATTACCTGGAGTTGATGTAGCTATTATTGATTCTTTTGGCAATGAGCTGTCAAATGATAAAACAGGAACAATTGTTATTAAAAAACCTCATCCTTCATTTATCAGAAATATATGGAATGATGTTGATACTTTTAAGAATTTTTATTGGAAACGATATACCACCAAAAATTATTTTTTTACAGGTGACAGTGCTAATGTTGACAAAGATGGATATATATATTTAAAGGGTAGAATTGACAATATTATAAATATTCAAGGTAAAAGAATCAGTATATTAGAAGTTGAGTCTACAATATTAAAAATAAAAGATATTGACGAATGTTCAGTAATTTCTTATAATCACCCTCGAAAAGGGTCTATACTTGCAGCCTTTTGCGTTCCTGAACAAAATATATCAGAATGGCAAATTACTGAATTGGAAAATGAAATTAGAGAAAAAATAAAAAATAACCTTGGTGATTGGGTAAACTTGCAAGAAATTAGATTCACCCAAGTTTTACCAAAGTCTCCTTCAGGTAAAGTATTGAAAGATTTATTAAAAGAAGTTGCTCTTGGAATGGAATAAATTTTAAATCAAATAATATCGGTTTATTTGTTTTATATAGATAAAAAATTAGAATACTATTCTGAAATATAATATTGGTTGGAGGTGTTAATGGAGCTTAATAAAAATGTTTATTTTGTATCATCTGGTTCTTATGTACCTAAAAATGTAATGAAAAACAATGATTTAAAAAAATACATAGAAACTTCAGATGAATGGATTTATACAAGAACTGGCATAAAAGAGAGACGAATTGCTGATAAAAATGAAGCAGCATCTGATTTGGCTTATGAAGCTTCTAAAATTATTCTTGAGAAAGTAAATCTAACAGCCAATGATATTGACTTAATTATAATGGCTACTATCACTCCTGACACTTGTTGCCCTAGCGGTGCAAACTGGCTTGAAGCAAAATTAAATGCACAAAATGCAGTTTCTTTTGATGTTACAGCTGCTTGTACTGGTTATTTGTTTGCAATGTCAGTTGCAATGCAATTCTTAAAAACAGGTATATATAAAAATGCATTGGTTATTGCTTCAGAAGTTATGAGCAGAGTTGTTAACTGGTATGATAGGGAAACTTGTATTCTATGGGGAGATGGAGCAGGTGGATGCCTTTTAAGTACTGAGAATAAATATTCAAATAGCCCTGTTTTAAAAGCAGTATATATCCATAGTGATGGGAAAAACGGCCAAAATCTCTTAATGCCTGGCGGGGGTTCAAAAACAACTCCAATATCTTATGAAAGTGTTGATAAAAAGCTCCATTATTTAAAAATGATACATGCAAGTGATTCTTTAAGGGTTGCAGTGAGAAGATTTTCAGAAAGCTGTTTTGAAGTTATGGAAAACTTTTCTTTATCATCAGATGATATTGATCTTGTTGTACCTCATCAGGCAAATTATAGAATCTTGAAAAATGTGGCAAAAAAAATTCAAGTACCTATTGAAAAATTCCACCTTACTATAGAAAAATATGGCAATTCATCATCTTCATCAATGGCAGTTGCCCTTGATGAAGCTATTAACGAAGGAAGAGTGCAAAAAGGAGACAATATAATTCTAACAGGCTTTGGAGGAGGATTGACATGGGGGAGTGCGCTAATTCAATGGTAACCGTAACCAAAAATTTCAAAAACAAATTGGAAGAGATAAAGATATTCGCTGAAAAAGAAGTTTTACCTAAAGCTAAAACAATTGATTATAAAAATGAGTTTCCTTATGATTTATGTGAACGTATGCATTCTCTAAAATGTTTTTCTCTCTTAATACCTAAGGAATTTGGTGGAGAAGGTTTTGGTATTTATGAAACAGCAAAAATTATTGAAACTCTTTCTTATGCTTCCGCATCTATTGGCCTGCTTGTAATCTGCCATACAACAGGACTTCTTCCAATATTACTACATGGTTCTGATGAGCAAAAACAGAGATTTTTTACAGATGTAATAAAAAATAAAAAATTATTTGCCTTTGCATTAACAGAAGCTAAAGCAGGTTCAGATGCAGGTTCTATAAAATCAATAGCCAAAAAAAGTGAAGATGGAGAAAATTATATTTTAAAGGGAATAAAAGTATTTGTTACAAATATAGGTGTTTCAGATTATTATACAGTTTTTGCAAAAACAGAAGTTAGAAAAGGCTCCAGAGGAATAAGTTGTTTTGTTGTTGAAAAAAATTCTGAAGGAGTTGAAATACTATCAGTTGAAGAAAAAATAGGCATGAGAGGAATTCCTTGCGGAAATATGAAATTAAAAAATGTTAAAGTGTCTAAAAATGATTTAATAGGCAAAGAAGGAGTAGGATTTAAAATAGGTATTACCACTTTAAATAATTCCAGACCATTTGTAGCTTCTCAAGCAATAGGAATTGCAAGATATTCATTTAAAAGAGCAATGGTATATGCTGCCAATAGAAAACAATTTGGCAAGCCAATAGCAAAACATCAAGCTGTTATGTTCAAGCTTTCCAGAATGGCTATGAATATTGAAGCAGCAGAATGTCTCACAGAAAAAACATGTAAAATGCTTGACAATAAAAATCCTGCAAGCGGCAAATTTTCTGCTATGAGTAAATCTTTTGCAACTGATGTGGCAATGGACACAACAATAGAAACAATGCAGATTTTTGGAGGATACGCTACAAATAGAAACGGAGATATTGAGCGGTTAATGAGAGACGCCAAAATCACACAAATATTTGAAGGTAGTAATGAAATACAAAATCTTGTAATTGGAAATCAGTTATACAAAGAAGCAGGAATTTTAGATAAAATTTAATTTAAAGAGTCTGTTATTTTATCTACATTATATTTTATAAGTTTTAAATAATTCATTTTCTTATTCCCAAAAAGATTTAAATTTATAATTTTGCATCCTACTTTTTTGGAAAAATTCTTTAATATTTTATTATCACAATTAAACCCTGTAATAACAAATTTTACATTATTCTTTTTGGCTGCATCAAGAAGGTTCATATAATGCTTCAGCGATATATTAACACCATGTTCTTTTGTAAAAGTACCTACAATATCCAAATGAAAATCCTTTGCAAAATAATACCATGCAGGATGATATTGGATACAATTTTTATATTTAATTTTTTCTATTTTCTTTTGTAAGTACTTGTATTCTTTTAATAATAATTCAGAATATTTTAACGATTTTAGTTTGATAATCTGACAATTATCTTGATCTTGCTTGCAAAGGTAATCAGATAGAAACTTAATTTTTTTTAACATAATTACAGGCGACAGCCAAATATGAGGATTTGCTCTATTATTTATTAAATAAACAATTTTACAATTTTTAGACAAGAATTTTTCTACCCAACCATCAAAATCTTTTTCAATTCCTATGAAAATATCAGCTTTTTTAATTAAAATTGCAGTCTTGGGAGTAGGCTCAAAAATATGCGGATTTGCATTAGGTGGTATTACATAGGATATTTTGAAATTATCAGGAGTTATGTTTTTGATTATATCATAAACAGGATAAATGGAAGTAACAATATTTTTTGAAAAAAGATTTAGTGGAATTAATATCAAAAAAAATATTATTAAAATTTTTCTCATTTTTTTACTATTAGCCTAAAAATTCAAATAAAAAAGCCGGCTTTAATGCCGGCTTTTTTATTTTATCTGCCTGTATAAGTTTTTGGAATTCTTCCGGATCGAACACACTCAGATCTAAGCTTTCTTCCTACTATTTTCTCAACCATTTGGCCTATTTCTAATATTCTATCAATATCAATCCCTGTTTCAATACCCATTTCATCCATCATAACAAGTGTATCTTCTGTAGGAATCAAACCTACAATATTAGGATCTTTGTAATAATATTTTCCAGTACCTGCAACAGGAACACCATCAACAAAATTAGCAGGCTGTCCGCCTATTCCGCCTAAAGTACCTTCAAAATGAGTAATTCCAGCTTGCAATGCTGCCAAAACATTAGCAGTACCCCAGCCTCTTGTTTGATGAAAATGTGCAATATGGAGATCAGGATTAGGCAAAGCATCCATTATCATAGAAAAATATTCATAAACTTTATTAGGTGGAGCCGAACCGTCATGATCAGCATGCTCAATATCTGTAGCACCAATATCAAGCCATCTTTTGGTAAATTCAACTGCTTTTTTCAGCTCAGTAGGACCTTCTATTGGACAACCCCAAATAGTGCTGACTGTTCCGCAAATTTTTAATCCAGCATCTCTTGCAAGCTTAATATATTTTTCAGACATATCCCAATATTCTTTTAATGATAATCCAGAGTTCCTTTTATGATGCGATTCACTGGTAGAAACCATTAATAATATTCTGTCAGGTCCATAACCTTCCTTCTTGGCATTAATCGCTCTTTCAATTGAACGTTCTCTAATTGTAATTGCAGTTAGTGTAACATCACTAATTTTGTCTTTAACTTTTCTGCTGTTTCTAATTAATTTGAAAAGTTCATCAGTATCTTTAAATTGAGGCATAAATTTCGGTGGACCGAAATTACCAACTTCAAGATGTTTTACTCCTGCTAAAATCAGCTGTTCCAACACCCACAATTTTGCTTCAGTAGGGATAAATTTCTCTTCATGTTGAAACCCGTCCCTTACTGTAATGTCTCCAAAAACTACTTTTTGGGGATATTTCAAATCAGCCATAAATCCTCCTCATTTTTTCTGAGTTTTTAACAAATTTAACGTAAACTGTCAAGCTTTACTTTGTTATCCAACAATTGTCCTTGGTGTAAGCATCTGATGATGTGGACAAACAGATGTTGGATTTTGATAAGCACATTCTGCAAAAGCTGTCATATATTTTCTTAATCCATCAAAAGGAACAATTTCATCCACAAAACCTTTTTGAGCACAATAAACTGGCCTTGATTTATCATAGTATTCTTTTGCAAGAGCATTCATTTTATCTATAACCGGCTCAATAGAATTACCAGCATCTTTTTCTTTTACAAGCCTCCTTGCAAACGCAGCAGCAGCAGCGGTTTCACCATGCATTACATATATTTCAGTAGTAGGTGTTCCAAGGGTAAAAGCATTATTCCTATTGCCCTGAGGGCCGCCCATAATATAATGTGCAGCAGCAGTACCTTTTCTAACCACAACACACATCATTGGTACCTGAGATGATTCTATGGAATAGATTAATGATTGTCCCAAACCTAATAATTCAGCTTTTTCAGCAATATCACCAACATCAATACCTGTGGTATCTTGAAACCATACAACAGGAACTCTATCTCTACCGCAAAGAGTAACAAATTCATTCATTTTGATAAGACCTTGTCTGTAGAGCTTTCCTCCAATACCCATATATTCGCCATTGGCATATTCAGGATATTTAGCTCCGAGAAAACCTTGTCTGTTTGAAATTACCCCAACTAATAATCCGTTCATTTTAGCAAGACCACAATAAACTTCAGGTCCGTATTCTGGTTTATATTCAAGATGCTCACTTCCGTCAAATAATCTTGATAACACTTCATCCATATTGTAAACAAGCTTTTGATTAAAAGGGACAAGATAGTTAATATCATCTTGAGGAAATTCAGGCTCTTTAGGATCATCAACTGCAAAAATTTCTTTATCATATGCTGGATACTTGGCAACATAATCTCTAATAGCATCAAGAACTCCTTCTTCAGTTTCAAATACTTTTTTGAAAAAACCTGTTTCATCATGGTGAACCTTAACACTACCTGGTGGAACTGCTTTGAACTTTCTTGTAGCATCAATAAGAGCTTCTGCATTTTCTTCATCAAAATAACCTTTTGGGCTCATACCACTTACAATACCACCTCCGCCAACAGCCATATTACCGTTTTTATGAGCAAAGATAATTGCAGGTGAAATTGCATGATAACCACCACCAGCAGGGTTTGTACCGTAAACACCAACTATAACAGGAATGCCTTTCTGAATAAGTTCAGCATGTCTAAAAAAAGTTCTGCCTCCTGATCTTCTCCCTGCGTAAACTTCTTCCTGCTCAATTAAGCTTACACCTGAACAGTTTAATATCCATACAAGCGGAATATGTAAAGATTCTGCAATATCTTGTGCTCTAAATACATTTTCCATTTGACCTGGAATCCAAGCACCTGCTAAAACTTTATTATCAGATGCTATTAATGATACCCATTTACCTGCTATTTTAGCAAGACCGTTAATAACACCGGTAGTACCATATTTATTAAAAACAGGATTATAAAGAGTATTTAAAGGTAAAAATTCTTCACATAAATAGTCTATTCGTTCCCATGCAGTTTTTTCACCTCTTTTATGAAGTCTTTCAGGATCAATACCTGCATTTTTAACTTTTTCAATAGCATTTGCAACCTCTTGTTCTACTTTCTTGATACTGTCATAACTTTCTTGCATCTTTTCTTTTTGTTTCTCTTTTAAAGGTTTTCCAAACTTTTTCATTTGTTTAAAATACTTCCACATTTTTTCCTCCTTGTTTTTGTATAATTCATTATACAGTTTTTATGTTATAAACATAAATGTAGTTAATTTTATACTGCAGATAAAACAGATAAAGCAGCATAAAACCTGCTGTTTCAACAAAGCCTATAAAATTCTTTTAAATAAATAGCAAAACATTTGCCACAATATTCTACTTTGCGTAAACTGGGAAATTGATAACTTTTTTTACTTTTTAGCTTAAAATATGAACACTTATCATAAACTTATAAGCAAAATTTTCCTATTTTCTTGGTTTTGCTTATATTTCATTTAATATTTTTGAAAAATATTATACGCCTCTAACTATAATCAGAAACTCTACTATTCACCTTTGTATTGAGGCTTTCTTTTTTCTTTAAATGCCTGAAGACCTTCCAGTCTGTCTTTTGTTGGAATAAGGTTATTATAACACTGTGTTTCAAAAGCAAGTCCTGTATAAATATCTGTTTCACTGCCATAATTAATAGACATTTTAGCCTGCTCTACTGCAAGTGGTCCATTTTCACATATTTTTTTTGCCATTGCCATTGCTTCGTCAATAAGTTGATCAGGGTCAACAACTTTATTAACCATCCCTATTTCATATGCTTCAGCTGCAGATATTCTTTTTGCAAGGAATATAAGCTCTTTGGCTTTTCCTTTGCCAACGGCTCTAACAAGCCTTTGGGTTCCTCCTGCGCCTGGAATAATTGCAAGAGATGTTTCAGTAAGGCCCATTGTAGCTGTTGAAGATGCTATTCTTATGTCAGAAGCAAGGGCCAATTCTGTGCCACCGCCAAGAGCAATTCCATTCACTGCTGCAATAACAGGCTTGGGAAGATATTCAACTGCTGTAAAAGTCGTTCTAATTGTAAAAATATATCGCTTGACTTCTTCAGGTGGCATTGTTCTACGCTCTTTAAGGTCTGCTCCTGCACAAAAAGCTTTTTCTCCCGCTCCGGTGATTATGATTACCCTAATGGATTTCTCAAAGTTTGCTTCTGTAATAAAGTGATTAAGTTCTTTTAGTAAACCAAAATTCAGGGAATTCATTATTTCAGGTCTGTTTAATGTTAGCAAAGCTACAGAATCTTTTAATTCCACTTTTAAAAACTCATAATTCATTTTTACTCCTCCTTAATTTACAAAATTTGGAATATAATAATATAAAATGACTTAAATTACCAGTAAAATGATATAAAGATTTAAAAATGAAAAATATATTAAAATTATTAGAGAACAGCTACTTTTTAGAAGATTTAATTGACTAGCAAAATTAGGGTTTGAATTAAAATTGTTATGTATAATACAGTAAAATCATATATTTTATTTCTTCCTAATATAAAAAACTCTTGGTTTTGTCCCCTGCTCTTCTTTTAAAACATAATAATCGTTAGAATTTAATTTCTTATAAACATCTGAATTTTTGTCATTTAAATCTCCAAATGTTCTAACACCTGCAAGACATGTCTCAACACATGCTGGTAAAAAATCTTTCATATTGTTGTGCTTCATACCATAATCCAATCTATGGACACAAAATGTACATTTATTTACAACTCCTTTTTCTTCATGCAAATATCTTGCATCATAAGGACATGCTGATATACATAGTTTACATCCAATACATCTTCTTTCATCTATTCTTACTATGCCGTCTTCTCTTTTAAAAGAGGCACCTGTGGGACAAGCTCTGATACATGGGGCATTGTCACAATGATTGCACTGCTGCGGCTGAAACTTAACAAACAGATTCGGAAATTTTCCCTTTGAAAATTCCACTACCCAGTTTCTAAAAATTCCGTCAGGAACATCGTTTTCAGCTTTACAAGCCACCATACATGCAAAACATCCCACACATTTATCTTCTTCTATTAACATTATCCAATTTCTTTTATTTTTAGCCATTTTAGCCCCCATGCTTTTCAGTAAGCTTAAAATTTAAAACAGAATCTGCAATAGTATATAAAATAATTGTAAGAGCAATAACACCAGATACAATCATTATCTCATAAATTGACGGAGAATATTGATTATATTGATGAAGCTCAGAAAATCTGTAAATTGTAACTGGAATTTCTTTAAGCCTCAATGGTACTATTTGTCCACCAACAACAAGATCATATCTAATAATAAAAATTCCGATTAAGTTTAATAAGCCTGCAATTAAATATCCTGAGATTGTTTTAAATTTTGGTATTAAAAGAATTAATGTAGGAATAATAATACCTATAAATACTTCGAAGATCCAGAAATTACCTGCATACTCTCCACTAATAAAAGCTTTGATTGCTTCATATTCATGAGGTGGCTCTCCATAAATACCAACAAGTATTTTCCATGCTTCAAAAAATATGTATATAAAAAGCAAAAATAAAAATATTTTTGACAAAATATCTATTCCTTCTTTCTCCTCTAATGTAAAAGATTCTTTTTTAAAAAATTTTGGAAGAATATAAATAATCAGAATTAATCCTGCACCTGAAAGCATGGCTGACATAATAAAATAAACAGGCATCAAAGGTCCATGCCAAAAAGGTCTTGCAAGTTGATACCCGAATACAGCTCCGAGATTTGAATGAGCGGAAACAGCAGATATCACTCCAAGCAGACCAAAAAGATGTGCTTTTTTATGATTCTCTATGGTTAAAAATATGAATTCAAGAATCATAAATACAAGATAAAATGAATATAGGATACCCATCCATAAAATTGGAGAATCTAAATTCGGAGAAATAATACCCCATGTAAAAAGCCTGAAAGGATGCTCAAGCTCTATTGCTATTGTGGCAAATCCCATCAAAAGACATACTATTGCCATAAAAATAGAACGTTTTGCAAATATCATCATCTTTTTTACACCAAAAACATGCCCAATAGCAGACACAAGACATAACCCTGTAGATGTAACAACAAAGAACACATAAGTTGATAATAGCAAACCAAGAGGCACTTTGTCAGTTACATTATATGCATAATGATGTCCTTTAAAAATAGCATATAATGCCCCATAACCACCAACAAGAAGTATTAAGAACCAAAATCCTGTCCATAGTTTGTTAATATTTTTTAAATTATTTATATTTACAAAATCTGAAAATTTTATTTTCATTGTTGCCTCCTGAAGTTAAGCTTTTTCAATTGTAACAAATGTATTTTCATAACCATGTGCATGAGAAATAGGATCAAAAGTAGGTTTGTTCATCAACAGATTATCATAGACCCCTTTTCTATAAGATCTTATAAAACCTTTTGAAAGCCTTCCAAAACCATGTGATGCAAATACAATGCCCGGCCTAATACGTTCAGTAACATAAGCTCTTGCTTTG
Source organism: uncultured bacterium (assembly GCA_964492825.1). Classification (GTDB taxonomy): domain Bacteria; phylum DYJV01; class DYJV01; order DYJV01; family DYJV01; genus CAZBLP01. The sequence continues at coordinate 33,280 of CAZBLP010000003.1, read as the reverse complement.
TCAGTTCTCACATTACCTGACACAAGCCTGACAAAATCACCATTTTTTATATTGAATTTTTTAGCATCTTTAGGATTAACCCAAACCATATTTTCTGGATATAGCTCCATTAACCATTTATTATTTTGAGTCCTTGCATGTGTATGCATTGAAACTTTTCCTACAGTTAATCTTAAAGTACCTTTTGGTGGCTGAGGTGCTCTTTTGTATTCAGGAAGAGGAGGGAATCCGTTCTCTTCAAATTCTTTGGAAAATAATTCAATTTTACCTGATGGAGTTTTAAAATAGAGCATTTCAGGATCATACTCGTATAATGGGAAATTTTTAAATTCAATAAAGCCATGTTTTTTTAATTTGTTATAACTAATTTTTGACCTTTTAAGCCTGATTTTATTTACTTCTTTCATGTTTTCAAAATCAAAATAATCGTCTAATCCCAGTTTTAAACCAATATTTTTTGCAATCCACCAACCAGGTTTTGTTTCATACATTGGCTCAGTAGCTTTTTCACATAAAGAAACAAAAGGATATGGCCATCTGCCTATTCTAATATTATCATCTCGTTCAAGATATGTGCATTCAGGTAAAATAACATCAGAATATAGAGCAGTTTCAGTAAGCATTGTATCAATTGTAATTACAAAAGGAATATTTTTTAACATCTCTATTATTTTGGGAGTTTCAGGCATATTGGCAAGAATATTGGTCCCATAAACGAAAAGAGCTTTAACTTTTTTTTGTTCTGTTAACTCAGGAAGAGAATTTAAAAAACCTTCATATTTGTCACCTAACGGATACTTGCCTTTTACTCCTGCTCCATCAACTCTTTTAGCTTTCGGGAATCTTGGATGAGGATAGCCCTTAATACGTTTTTTAAACGGGAGGAAAAAACCTCCTTTTTTAGCATAATTTCCCATAAGAGCATTTAATATGGCAATTGCTCTTGTTGCCTGAGTTTCAAGACCATACTTTGCATTTCTTCTCGGCGGCATAACAAAGCAAGAAGGTTTATATAAAGCAAGTTCTCTTGCTAAATTGATAATATCTTTTTCTGGTATTTCTGTTTCTTTTGATGCCCATGAAACAGAGTACTCTTTTATAAATTCTTTTAATTCGGAAAAACCTTCAGTTACCTTTTCAACAAACTCTTTATCATACAATTCTTCATTAATAATAACTCTAATTAATCCAAGAGCAAGAGCCAAATCAGTACCTGGCTTTATTGGGAACCATTTATAAGCTTTTGACGCAGTAGTATTAAATCTTGGGTCAATAACAACATATTTACCGCCTTTTTCCAAAAATTTAACAAATTTTCTGGTCTCTCCCACTTGAAGTGCTTCTAAATTATTTCTTCCGAAATTTATAACAAACTTTGCATTTTCTATATCATATAATGGAAAACTACTTAAGTGATGTCCATATGTGACATGCCATGCCACTTCTCTTGAACCCTTTCATTGGGTCCAGCTTGCAGCATAGATATTCTTGCTACCCATTGCCCTTATGAGATATTTAAAATTTGCTCCTCCATGTCCATGAGAAGTTAAATGAATTGTTTCTGGTTCATTTTCTAAAAGTGGTTTTATTTTTTTTACAATATGAGAAAATGCTTCATTCCAAGAAACTCTTTTCCACTTATTGCTACCTTTTTCTCCAACTCTGATTAAAGGATATTTTAATCTGTTCTCATCATAGAGAGCAGCAATTCCAGAATTTCCTTTAGCGCATATTTTACCGTCATTAAGTGGATGACCTGGAATACCTTCAATTTTTTTTACAATCCCCTTAACAGTTTTTACTTTAATACCGCATGTCCAAAAACACATATTGCAAACTGTATATGTCCATTTACCTTTTTCATAAGGTTTATAAAAATCTTGCTCTACACTTTTTACAGGTGTTGCTTCAAGTTCTTTAAGAAGAGCTGGAGAGATTGATAACGCTGCAGTGGATAAAGCTGTTGCTTTTAAAAATGAACGCCTTGTGAGCATAATTGACTCCTTTGATTACA
>CAZBLP010000003.1:18198-31166 GCA_964492825.1 uncultured bacterium | reverse complement strand
TCACCACCGCCATAAAGCATTTTTAAAGCTTTGTCATATTTTTTCCATAATTTGTCATTTTTAGGATCATTTTGAAGTGCCTGCTTATAAAATTTTTTGGCAGCCATGAAATTACCTATTTTACAAGCTTTGTCTCCTTTTGCAATTAAATCTGAAATATTTGCTGCAAATACCGATACTGCTAAAAAAATTGTAATGATAATACTTAAAATTATTTTTTTCATGTTTACCTCCTGATTTTTTTGATATGATTAATATAAGTAATTTTGTTTGATGGCTAATTATTATCTTGATAATTAAATATACGAAAGTTTTTTATAAAGTCAAGTTAAAATTTATTAAATTTTAGTTAAAATTTACAAAGGATGCTTTAAAGCATCCTTTGTTGTATAAAAATTCTATCTGAAGTCTGGCGGATACATATAATCTGGGTCCATTTTGTATGTTTGGCAAAGGCCATAGGACCTCCAACCGTTGAGTCTACCTTTATAATTATAAAATGGAGCATATTTTTTTATTAGTTTTTTCTCCATTTTGCTTTTTCCATATTGCAAAGGCTTTCCCTCAAAACCATAAATAACATTATAAACATTTTTATATCCTGCATCTGTTAAAATATTAGACGCTGTTACAGATCTGTCACCGCTTCTACACATGATAATAAGAGTATCTGTTTTTTTAAATTTTTTCTTAATTTCAGCAAGAAAATTTTTATTTAATGCTTTTGAATATTTATTTTTCTTACCAACTTTCCCTGTCCAGAATTTAATTGGAAAATTATAAGACATTTCCATCATGCCGCCTTTTTTATAGCATGAATGCCCAACCAGCTGATATTCAGCTCTTGTCCTAACATCAATTAGATAAGTATTAGGTTGATTCACAAGCATGTTATACGCTTCAATAGCAGTAATAGTCTTAGCCACTTTAGGCATTGGATGTTTAGCAGAATAGCATGTTGTAACTATCCCTTTCTCTCCTGCAAAAATAAAAGATGCAGTAAAAACAAACAAAAAACTCAGTAAAAAAATTCTTTTTTTCATTTCCCCCTCCTTTTTAATCTTTTTAGTATTATAAAACAGTGTTAGTATGGGTTTATTTTATTTTTCACAAAAAATCAATTAAAAAGAATTGAAATCATGCTTCAATTTTGTTGAAATATTTGTAATTTTGATGTATTTAATTATTTATGGAGATAACTTTCAGATACTTAGAAATTTTTTCAGAAGTAGCAAAATGGAAAACCATTAAAAAAGCCTCTGAAAATCTATGCTTATCTCAGTCTGCTGTTAGCATGGCTTTATCTGACTTTGAGAAAAGATTGGGTGTCAGGCTTTTTGACAGAGTCGGAAACAAATTAATATTAAATAATTACGGAGAAAAAATTTTATACGAAGCAAACACCATTTTAAAGAAAATTGAAGAAATAGAAAATATTTTTAAAACCAAATCATTGTCTGGTTTTTTATCAATTGGAGGCACATTAACCATTGGCAATTATGTTTTACCTGAAATAGTTGGCAGATTCAAAACCGCATATTCTGACGTTGATATTGCTCTTGTTATAGATAATACAAAGCATATCGTTGAGAAATTATTAAATTTTGAAATAGATATAGCATTTGTTGAAGGTCTTGTAACTTCCAACTCTGTAAATGTTATACCTTGGTTAGAAGATGAAATCGTTGTTTTTTCATCACCGGAAAACCCATTAGCCAGAAAAGAAAAAGTCACTATAGAAGAATTAGAAAAAGCCAACTGGATTTTAAGAGAAAAAGGTTCGGGAACTCGTGATATTTTTGAAAAAGCAGCTTACGACAAGTTAAAAAAAATAAATATCTTTCTTGAAGTCAGTCAAACTGAAGCCATAAAACATCTTGTTGAATCCAACATTGGAATAGGAGCTCTTTCTATTTTGACCATTAAAAGGGAACTTGAAAAACGCAGGTTAATTAGATTGAAAATTCCTTTTAAAATAAAAAGAGAGCTCCAAATATTACTTCACAAAAAAAAATATCTTACGGCAATTCTTGAAGAGTTTGTTAAATATTCTCTTAACATTGTTAAGAAACTTAATTAATTTTTAAAAAAGTTGACAAATATCTCTTTTTTTACTATTAAATGAATAATTATTCACTTAAAAGAGGGGAGGGATAAAATGCAGTATGAATTAAATGAAGAACAAAAGCTACTTCAGGAAACTGTTAGCAGAATAGCCAAAGACAAAGTTGCTCCAGGAGCAATTGAACGAGACGAGAAAGAAGAATTCCCCTGGGATATGGTTAAAATTTTAGGAGAAAATGGCCTTTTCGGCATAGATTTTCCTGAAAAATATGGTGGCAGTGAAGCAGGTATGCTCTCTTTTTGCGTAGCAGTTGAAGAACTTTCAAAAGCAGATGCCTCTGTTGGTGTGTTACTACTTATTCAGGAGCTCGGTACTTTACCTATAATGTTAGCAGGGTCTGATAGATTAAAAGAAAAATATCTGCCTTCTCTTGCTGAAGGCAAATCATTGGCAGCTTTCGGCTTAACAGAAACTTCAGGCGGTTCTGATGTTGCAGGATTTAAAACAAAAGCTGTCAAAGATGGTAACAGCTATATTTTAAATGGAAATAAAATTTTTATTTCAAACGGCTCAGTTGCTGATATAGTTACTGTTTATGCTGTTACAGACCAGGAAAAAGGAGCTTATAAAGGCGCAAGTATTTTTGTCGTTGAAAAAGGGACCCCAGGCTTTTCTGTGGGCAAAAAGGAAAATAAAATGGGGCTCAGAGCTTCAGATACTTCAGAGCTTATTTTTGAAGATTGCAGAATCCCCGCTGAAAATTTAGTTGGCGTAGAAGGTCAAGGTTTCCATATTACAATGAAAACTCTTGACCTCACAAGACCTGGCGTTGGAGCTCAAGCTCTCGGTTTAGCTGAAGGTGCTTTTGAATATGCAAAAGAATATGCAAAAGAAAGAGTAGTTTTTGGGAAACCTGTTATAAAACATCAGGGAATAGGATTTATGCTTGCAGATATGGCAATAGAAATAGAAGCTGCAAAACAATTGGTATATAAAGCTGCTGCTGTTTTGGAGAGAACACCAAAAGATATGACAAAATTATCAAAAAATGAAATTATGTTATCAGCTATGAGCAAAACTTTTGCATCAGATATTGCAATGAAAGTAACTACAGATGCTGTTCAAATATTGGGAGGATATGGATATGTTAAAGAATATCCTGTGGAAAAAATGATGAGAGACGCAAAAATAACACAAATATATGAGGGCACAAATCAGATTCAAAGATTGATTATAATGAACAGTTTATAGAAGGAGTTATATATGAAAAATAAAAAGGATGTTGTAATAGTTGCAGCAATTAGAACAGCCATTGGGAAATTTGGCGGCATTTTTAAAGACTTAAAAGCATCTCAACTTGGCGCAATACTTCTTAAAGAGATAACAGATAAAATCAATTTAGATAAAAATTTCATTGATGATATCATTTTAGGTGATTGTGTCCAGCATCCATCAGAAGCAAATACCGCAAGAACTGCAATGTTACTTGCCAACTTCCCTGTAACAGTACCTGCTTGCACTATTCAAAGGCAATGTTCGTCAGCAATACAGGCTCTTGAAATAGGTTATTTAAAAATAGTCAACAATGATGCTGATATAATAATTGCAGGCGGTGTGGAATCAATGAGCAATGCACCATTTTATGTTGATGGTGCTCGTTGGGGAATGAAGTTACAACATGGTGAATTTACAGACGCTATGTGGGAAATGCTATATTCAGGCAGCAGATTATTGGGAGAACCAATTATAATGGGAGAAACAGCGGAAAATTTGGCTGAAAAATATAATATTTCAAGAGAAGAACAGGATATTATTGCACTTAGAAGCCACAATAATGCTGAAAAAGCAATAAAAGAGGGTAAATTCAAAGAAGAGATTATCCCTGTAAAAATACACAAAAAGGGAAAAGAATTTATACTTGATACTGACGAACATGTAAGATTTGGTTTGAAAATAGAGGATTTACAAAAATTGAAACCTGTTTTTAAAAAAAATGGAACTGTTACAGCAGGTAATTCTTCAGGATTAAATGACGGTTCAGCGTTAACTGTTTTAATGTCAAGAAATAAAGCAAAAGAATTAGGTTTAAAACCTCTTGCAAAGATTATTGGTTTTTCTGTTGCAGGAGTTGACCCCAAAATAATGGGATTTGGCCCTGTACCTTCCACTGAAAAACTTTTAAAAAAAACAGGTATAACTTTAAATGATATTGGCCTTATAGAATTAAACGAAGCTTTTGCAGCTCAATACCTTGCATGTGAAAAAGCATTGAATCTTAACAGAGAAATTGTAAATGTAAATGGAAGCGGAATAGGCCTTGGTCATCCTGTTGGTTGCACAGGCGCAAGAATATTAGTCAGTTTGCTGCATGAAATGAAAAGGAGAGAGGTGAATTTGGGCCTTGTTACTTTATGTGTTGGTGGTGGTATGGGTATGTCTCTGATTATTGAAAACGAGCAATAAATCAAAAAAGAGTAATAAGTAACAGATAGTTAAAGTAAAAATTTCAGTAGATATTTTTGAAATATTGAGTTATAAGAATTGATAATTAAATCAACCTATAAATATGAAAGGCAGGTTATGAAGTATAAAATTTGCATTATAGATGGTCAAGGCGGAGGGATTGGAAGTGCAGTAATTAAAAAAATCAAAGAAGAGTTCATGGATAAAGTGGAAATAATAGCAATTGGTACAAACTCTATTGCTACAGCTGCTATGCTTAAAGCAAAAGCCAATAAAGGTGCTACAGGAGAAAATCCAATTAAAATAATTGCTAATAATGTGGATATTATCATTGGACCAATTTCTATTGTTCTGCCTAATTCAATGTTAGGTGAACTTACTTCTGACATGGCTACTTCAATTGCATCATCACCTGTTAAAAAGATATTTTTACCGTTTACACAGGAAAATATTGAAATAATAGGTCTAAAATCCGAACCATTACCTCATATGATAGATAAATTAATAGTTCGACTTAGGGAGATTATAAATGTGTGAAGCAAATGTTTTTATAGTTAAAGATAATATAGAGCGTCAAATCATGGAAGGTGCTTTTATTATCAAAAAAGATGGTAATACATGGTATTTCCAGAATATTTTTGGTGAGCAGGAAATAATAAAAGGCACGGTTAAAGAAATTGACTTAATTGCCCACAAAATTACAATATACACAGATTAAAATTTTAAGGATTGGTCAGCTTTTTATAATACATTAGATTGATTAATAATTGTGGATTCTTTCAAAAATCTTAATTAATTCCAAATGGTTCTCAATGCAAAGCTCATTTTTAACTTTGATTTTATATCCAATGAATTTAATTCCTGATAAAGTTGCTGCTTTATAATCAATCAGAGAATCCCCTACAAAAATTGCTTCAAAAGGTTTAAGGTTATTCTTTTCCAATATTAGATTTAACATGTCAGGATAAGGTTTCGGCCTTTTAACGTCAAGTGTAGTAACATAATCATCGAAAAATTTATTAAGGTGAAAAAATTGCATAATCCCAGCAAAGGAAATACTTCTATTGGTTGCTACGCCAATTTTCAGATTTTTCTTTTTTAAAATCTCACAGCATTTAAAAAAATCTTTTTCAAGTTTCATGTATTTGTAAAAAATTGAATAATCAACAGTTTTGGAAAAAATAATAATATCTTTTTGTAATTTTTTATCTTTAACAAAATATTTAAATACCTCGTCATTTGAATATGTATGCAGTACCCTCATATGCTCAATATTCTGTGATGAAATTTGAGGTAAATTGAATTTTTTAAAAATATAACTGTAATATTCTAAATTTGCCTTTTCAGAATCAAAAATCACACCATCACAATCATATATAACCATTTTAACTTGTTTCATTACCATAAATCTTTCCCTGCAATAACATAATCAAAACATGCATGAATTTTTATTCTGTTAACTCCAAAGCTGTTATCTTCCGGAAATGGAGGATAATCTGCTGCTTCTTTAATAGCCTTTATAGCTTCATTGTCAAGTATTGCAGCACCTGACGATTTAAGAAGTTCAACTTTTTCAAGATGTCCATATTTATTAATTGTAAACTTCACAAAAACCCTTCCACCTATTCCCATTTCTCCTGCCAGTGGCGGATATTCCCATACAAGCTCAATTTTTCTTTTCACCTTATGTAGGTATGAAGCAAATCTGCTTGACTGAGTTGAAATCGAAACAGAATCACTTATATCAATGTCATCAGGGTAAATATGTGAAGGCCGAAAAATATTTGGAGAAAGAGTTTTTACATCAGATTCTTTAAATGATTTTGATGACTTTGATGATTTTGATTTAACATTTGATTTCTTAAAATTTTTTGATTGAATGTTTTTATTTAATTTGGAAGACTTAAAAAAACCCTTTTCTAAAATCTCCTTATAATTAGGAGTAATTTTATTTAAGGCTATAATACTTTTCTTTTTTACAGGTTTTCTAACAATTTTTTGCTCAGGTTTTTTTTTAACAATCTTATTGTTCTCTTTTTTATGTGCTGCTGGTTTAACAGTTTTTTTATGTTTAACCTGTTTTTTGTGAATGTTTTTCTTGGTTTTACTAATAACTTTGTTGGAATATAAATTAGGAAGGCTTTCTTTAACAATAACTGATTTCTTAGGTTTTAAAGGTTTGGTTTTTGGTTTTGGCTTTATTAAAGGTGTATTTTTTTTTGTTTCTTTTTTTGCTAAATGTGATTTTTGTGCAATATATTTGCTCTTTACTTTTTTCTTTGTTTCAGGAGTAGTGTCTGGTAGGTCTATAAATCTGACTTTAGTGGTGCTTTCAACTTTATTTTTTTTTAACAATTGCATATTTTTAAAAAGAATATTTTCTTTTATTGTAAAAAATATCATTATGTGTAATAAAATAGATATTATTAAAAAAAGGATAAATTTGTAATCTTTTGTCATGGCTGAAAAATCTCATAACTTTACAAAATTATCAACAGAAAAGTTATTAAATTCTTTTAAAGTTTATTTGAAATTTATGAAAAACTATTCAAAAAATACAATTGATTCATATATAAGAGATTTGCATCAGTTTATTGATTTTTTGCATAATAAAGATATTCATTTAGCTAAAGCAAGTTATGAGGAAATATCCCAATATATACACATGCTTGTAATAAAAAAAAATTTGGAAAAAACATCTATTAACAGAAAAATATCAGCAGTTAAACATTTTTACCAATATCTAAATAAAGAAAAAATCATTCAAAGTAATCCTGCTTTAAATATACAGCATCAGAAACAGGATAAAAAAATTCCCAATTATCTGAATATAGATGAAGTCTATTCTTTGCTTGAATTTTCCGACAATAATTGTAAAAATATTGAAAAAAATTACAGAGACAATGCAATCCTTGAATTAATTTATTCTTCAGGTCTAAGAGTCTCAGAAGTTGTAGGTTTGAATCTGGAAAACATAGATTTTAGCCAGAATATCATAAAAGTACTTGGTAAAGGCAATAAAGAACGTTTTGTCATTTTTAATGATAAAGCTAAAAAAAAATTAAAAAACTATTTAAAAATCCGTAAAAATGTTTTAAAAGAGAAAAATAACAGAGAACTTGTTACACCTGTTTTTACAAATTTAAAAGGTAAACGGATTACCTCTAGATCTATTCAGATGATGGTTAAAGAAAGAGCCATTAAAGCAAATATTACAAAAAAAGTTACTCCTCATGTGTTAAGGCATTCATTTGCCTCTCATTTGTTAAACCAGGGTATGGATATTAGGATGATCCAGGAATTACTAGGCCATTCTTCTCTTTCTACTACACAAATCTATACTCATATAAGTATTGACAAAATTATTGAAGTTTACGATAAATCCCATCCTAAAGCAGGTAAACATGAAAAAAATTAGTCTATTTTTACTTTTTATAATCTTTTTATCAGCAGGTTGTGCTACAAAAAGAAGTTACTACATATTTCACAAACCTGTGAAACCTTCAAAAACTTACATAGGATATCAAGAAACCGGGATTGCGTCTTGGTATGGAAGTAATTTTCATGGAAGGCCCACAGCAAGCGGTGAAATTTACAATATGTATGCAATGACAGCTGCCCATAAAACTTTGCCTCTTGGCACTTATGTGAAAGTTACTAATCTTGAAAACGGAAGAACAGTAGTTGTTAAAATAAATGACAGAGGTCCTTTTGTAAAAGGAAGAATTATTGACCTTACCTATACAGCAGCTAAAAAACTCGGAATGGCAAACAAAGGCATTGCTAGGGTTAAAATCACAGTAGTAAAATCCCCATTTTTATATACTGGTAAAGGTTTCCGTTATTCAAGATATTATGCCGCACAAATAGCATCATTCAGTATTTATTCTAATGCAAAATCTTTTAAAAAATTTTTAGCAAAATATTTTAATAAAACCTATATTAAATCAACATATATTAACAATAAAAAATTTTATAGAGTAATGATTGGCAATTATTCCAGGAGAGCCTCTGCTGAGAAAATTCTAAAAAAAGCACTGAATTTAGGCTACGATGGCTTTATAGTAGAAATAGATAAGTAAAATTTTTAATAGCCAATACTTTAGTTTTAAGAAAAATGGAAAAAATTACTTTTAATTATCTTCCTGAAAAAGGGAAAAATTTTTTAAAAAAAACTGTACATAAAAAAACTGTTTTTTTATGTACAATTGCTCATACAGAGACAAGTGAAATTCCCGGTATCTCCGCAGCTGGAGCAAATACTGAGCTAATTAAATACACTGCTGCTGCTGATGTGGAAGCAATATATTTCGGCAAAGCTAAATGTTTGCCTGCAATTCCTGAAAATCCTTTTGGGCCTCCTTCCCCTGTAATAATTTCAATAGCTGCTCTTAAGACCCTTAAAATCCCTTATTTCCCAATTAATGCAGGGCTAAAAGTCAAACCTTTTACTCCAATTATTGAAATAAATAATATTTATGGTAAAAGTTTGTTAAGCGGAGAAGCTCTTGAAGAATTGGATTTAAATCAACTTTTAGAAAAAACAAAAATTTTAGCAGAAGAATTATCAAAATCATTTGAGTTTGTTATTCTCGGAGAAAGTGTTCCAGGAGGGACAACCACAGCACTTGCTCTAATTGAAGCTTTTGGGTATGCTGCTTTTAATAAAATTTGCGGAAGTATGCCTGGGAATAATCACAATTTAAAAATTAATGTTGTTAAAAAAGCTTTGAAATATATTAGTAGCAATGAAACACCTTTTGACATTGTGAGAAAAATTGCTGATCCTATGCAGCCTATTCAAGCTTTTTTAACAATTGAACTTGCAAAAAAAGGTGTAAAGGTTTTGCTTGCAGGCGGTACTCAAATGGTTTCAGTTGCCACATTAATAAAACATATTAATCAAGATGATAACTTGTATAAAAATATTGCTATTTCCACCACCAAATGGGTAACTTTTGATAATGATTCGGATATTGTGGGTCTTATGCATAATATAAAATTACAAGTACCTTTAATAACTTCAATGCTAAACTTCAGTCACTCAATATATGAAAATCTTCGTCTATATGAAATGGGTTATGTTAAAGAAGGTGTTGGTGCTGGTGCTCTTGCAACTGTTTTGTTTAATGAAACAAAACATACAAATAAATCATTTCTCAAAGAAATAGAGAAAGTATATCAGAATATTTATGGATCGAGTCCAAATTCTAATTAGTAAAAATCATAGCAGAAAAATAAAAAATGCTAAAATTCTTATTGTAGGAGTTGGAGGAGTTGGCTCAAATGTTGCCGTATCCTTGGCAAGAAATGGTTTTAAAAATTTTGTCCTTGTAGATTTCGATAAAGTGGAGCAGTCCAACTTCAACAGACATGTAATAGGATTAAAACAATATTTAAATCAGTTTAAATGTTATGCAATGAAGGATTTTTTGCATGAAATTTATGATGATATTAATGTAAATTGCATTGTTGATAAGTTTTGTTTTGCAAATAAAAATTCAATATTAAATGAAGATTATGATTTTGTTGTTGATGCAATAGATAAATTATCAGATAAAATAGAATTAATTTTACAATGTGTGAAAAAAAATTTAAAGGTTATAAGTGCTATGGGTGCAAGTGGTAAAATGGACCCTTCAAATATAAAAATATCTGATATTGGTGAAGCTTATGGTGATAGGCTGCTTAAAAGAGTGAAAAAAAATTTAAAAAAGCATAATATAGAAAAAGGTTTTCCAGTGGTTTATTGTACTGAAGAAACCAAATATATAAAATATGAAGATGATAAGGTTATTGGATCATGTGCCCATATTCCTGCAATATTCGGTCATTTAATATCAGGATATATTTTTAATTCTTTTCTGAAATAATCTGTTTTTTTATTATAGAGTTTATTTTTAAACTATTGTTTATTTTAGCCATAATTTCCTGAGCTTCCTGCAATGATTCAAATGGTCCAAGAATAACCCTATACCACAAAGTATTATTTGTAAAAAATTTATCAATATAACAAGGCAACGACTTGTTTCTGATTTTTTCCAAAAGATTAATGGCGCTACTCTTTGATAAAAAAGCACCTGCTTGCACAATATATTTTTCCTTTGAGATTTTTATGGAAATAAGCTTTGATGGAATTCTATATGCCAATACTCTGCAAGAATCTTCAATTAATGAAATAGTAACACTTTTATTCATATTCATTGACGTAGATGCAGAAATAAAAGGGATTGAAAAAATAGAAGTAGGCAAACCTCCTTCATGTTTTTTTGAAATAATTATATCATGCCATACAACTTTGCAATTTTTTGTATTAACAATTTGAATTTCTATTTCAATTGAATTCAGAGAATAAATAGCTGCAAAAACTTTATCATTGGAAATTACTTTTCCAAAAACAAGATAATCAGCACCTAAAGCTGTTCCTAATTTTTTTATCTGAACTTTATTGCAAATATCTACTTTATTGATTCTTAATTTCTTTATTGCAAAATCTATAGTTGACAACTCAATATCTTTAAAACCTCTCACAGATAAATGGCTGTATAAACTTATTCTCACAAGATTTGCAAGTTCATTGTTTGGAGTAGAATTTGTAAAGGGTAATACAGCGATTGTTTTTACTTTATTCAAAGGAAAATTTTCAGAAGGTGGTAAAAAATTGCGCTGATTTACAATTTTACTGCACGAAGCAAAAACAATTAATAAAAAAAATGCAAATAAAAATTGTTTTGCAATGGAGCTAATTTTTAACATCATGCTTTGTTTTTTAACTGAGAAATTCTGATATTGTCAAGAAATAAAATTTTTTAATAAAAACCTATGAAAAAATTTGACAATACATAACTTTTATTTTAGTGAACCTTATATAAGTTTGGAATTTGTATAAATTTTTTCAATATAAAATTTGCGAGGAGATATGAGGGAAAACATTAAAAACTTTATAAGTTTTTTATCAAATGAAATAAACTCAAAGGGTAATGTTATAGAATTTGGTTCTTATCAGGTTGAAGGCCAAGTGGGTTATGCTGATTTGAGACCCTATTTCAAAAATTGTAATTATGTGGGTACTGATATTAGGCGTGGTGTAGGAGTTGATGTGATTTGCGATATCCATAATGTTCCATTTAAATCCAAAAAATTCAAATGGGTTTTATGTCTTGAAACTTTGGAGCATGTTTTTTCTCCTCTTGAAGCTGTTAAAGAAATGTCTTTACTTGTTGAAGATACCGGTATTTTTATAATTTCATCTGTTATGGATTTTCCTATACATGAGCATCCTGCTGATTATTGGAGATTTACACCTCAACTGTTTTACAAAGTTCTGGAAAATTTTAAATACAAAAAAGTTTTTTTTCAGGGAGATTCCCTCAAACCCCATACTATTATTGGCATTGCTTCAAATAGAGTGGACTTTGATGAACTAAGCTTTCCTGAAAACATTCAAAACGAGTATTTACACAGGTTTAATCCAAATATTTTCGAAAATTATGAATTTCCTGAAAAAAAAGAATCTCCTAAATATTTTTATGAAATCGATATGAAAAATCAAAATACTGTATATTACAAAATATTAAAGGAAATAAAACCCAACAGTAATATTCTTGAAATAGGCTGTGCCTCGGGGCATGTATCATATTATTTGAAAAATAATCTGAATTGCAAAGTATGGGGAATAGAAATAGACAAAGCAGCTGCTACAATTGCTGAGCCTTTTTTGGAAAAATTAATTATAGGAGATATTCAGGATAATAAAACTCTGCAGCATTTGGACGGAAAAAAATTTGATTATATAATTTTAATGGATGTATTGGAACATCTGCAACAGAGTGAACAGGTACTTGAAAATTTAGTAAAATTTTTGAAAGATAACGGAACCTTACTTATCTCTATACCAAATGTAGCTCATGGTTCTGTTGTTGCAAATCTTATGGAGGGTAAATGGGATTACAATGAAATAGGGCTTATGGATTCCACACATGTAAAGTTCTTTACAAGAAAAACTATTTTTTTGGAACTGGAAAAAGCAGGATATTTTATAACAAAAATAGACAGAGTCATAATGGAACCATGGAACACTGAATTTAAAACAGATTGGTTCAAAATTCCGGAAGAAACCAGAAAAAAATTAGAAAACACAAATCCAGATATTTTTACATATCAATTTGTAATAAAAGCTACCCCTATGAATAAAAATTTTCAAATCAACTCTTCAGACGAAAAAATAGATTTTCTAATAAAAGAGGTAGAACAGTATAAAAATTTATTAGAGCAAAAACATAAAGAAATAAATACATTAAAAAATAATTTGGCAAGTATAGAAAATTTAAAATTAATATTAGAAGATATGAGTAGTAAATTAAATGAATTAAATGAAGAAAACAAAAAATTGTTAATTGAAAATAATAAGTTAAACGAAAAAATAAATAACTTAAATGAA
>CAZBLP010000003.1:0-18098 GCA_964492825.1 uncultured bacterium | reverse complement strand
GAAAAAATAAATAACTTAAATGAAGATAAAAACCAGTTAAATAACCAACTTATTGCACTAAGGTTTCAGATTGCCAATATTGAAAATTCTCTTGCATGGTCTTTGATTAGAAAATACAGAAAAATAGTTGAGACAATTTTCCGTCCTAATACCAAAGCAGGTAAATTTTATCTTTTATTTATAAATGCTTTAAAATTCTTAAGAAAAGAAGGATTTTATCCTTTTTTAAAAAAATCTTTTAATTATATCAAAAAAATAAAAAATTCCGCTTCATCTAATAAAGAAGAGGTAAATTTTACAGAAAAAGTTACACCTCTGACTTTTCAACAATATGAATCTCCACAGGTTTCAATTATTATACCTGTGTATAATCAATCTCAACATACATTTAATTGCCTGAAATCTATATTAGATAATAGTAATGAAATAGATTATGAAGTTATAATTATTGATGATTGCTCAACAGATAATACAGAACAAGTTATGTCTCAAATAAAAGGTATTAATTATGTCAAGAACGAAAAAAATTTGGGTTTTCTTAAGAATTGCAATAAAGGTGCTCAAATAGCAAAAGGTAAATATGTATTATTTTTAAATAATGATACAATGGTCACTGAAAATTGGCTTAAAAACCTATTAGCACCATTTAATATAGTAGAAAATTGCGGAATGGTCGGAGCCAAGCTTGTCTATCCTGACGGAAAACTACAGGAAGCAGGAAGTATTATATTTTCTGATGGTTCTGCATGGAATTATGGCAAATTTGATAACCCGGATTTACCTGAATATAACTATGTTAGAGAGGTTGATTATTGCTCAGGTGCCTGTCTTTTAATAAAAAAAGAGCTGTTTTCAGCCTTAGGCAATTTTAGCAATGAATATACTCCTGCTTATTATGAAGACACAGATCTCGCCATGAAAGTTAGAGAAAGAGGATTAAAGGTAATATATCAGCCTTTTTGTAAAGTTATTCATTTTGAAGGTGTAAGTTGCGGCACTGATACCTCATCTGGCATTAAAAAATATCAGGAGATTAATAAAGAAAAATTTTATAATAAATGGAAGGATATTTTAGAAAAAAATCATTACCCTGACAGTTCATATCTTTTTTTGGCAAAAGAAAGGGGAATAAAAAAAAGAATTTTAATAATAGACCATTATTTACCTGAATATGATAAAGACTCAGGCTCATTAAGATTATATTCGTTAATTAAAATTATGCTTAAAAACCAGATGCATGTAATGTTCTGGCCTGATAATTTTGCAGCATTCGAACCATACAACAGCCATTTGAGAATGCATGGAGTAGAAACTTTTACTGGAAGACATTTTGATTTTGAAAAGGAATTTTCAAAAATTAGAGAACACCTGGATTATATATGGTTGTTAAGGCCCCATATTGCTAAAAATTATATTCATTCAATTAATAATCTTAAAAACAGTAACACAAAAGTTATTTACGATACTGTTGATTTGCATTTTGTAAGAGAAAAAAGAAGAGCAGAAGTTGAAAAAAATGAAAAATTTTATGAAGAAGCAAAAAATTGGAAAAATATAGAAATGTTCCTCTGTAATAGCAGTGATTATGTTATTGCTATTACAGATGTGGAAAAAGAAACTTTGCAAAAAGAGGGAGTTGAAAAGAATAAAATTCATGTTATCCCGAATGTTCATGAATTGGTTAATGATACTCCTCCTTTTGACGCAAGAGAAGGACTTATGTTTATTGGTGGTTTTCAGCATCCGCCAAATGGCGATGCAGTAAAATGGTTTGTTAATGAAATTTATCCCATTATTGAAAAAAAATTTAAAAAAATTCCAGTGTATATAGTTGGTAGTAATGCAACACCAGACATTAAAAAATTGGCAAATGATTATATAAAAATGGAAGGTTATATTCCTGATGTAACACCCTACTTTAACAGGTCAAAAGTTTTTATATCCCCGCTTAGATATGGAGCTGGGCTTAAAGGTAAAATTGGTCAAAGCCTCGCATTTGGGCTTCCATTGGTTACAACTACAATTGGTGCGGAAGGTTTTAATTATAATGAGGACAATCCTCCTTTTTTAATAGCTGATGACAAAGAAACTTTCGCAGATATGGTAATAAAATTATACAATAATAAGCAAATATGGGAAAAGTTAAGTAAAGCAGGTAAAGATTTAATTAAAAACTTTTATTCTCCCAATGCAATTGAGAAAAATCTTAAAGAATTATTAAAATGATAAAAAAATGGTTTTTAATATATTACAATCATTGGTATTTAATTAGAGAATTCCTTATAAAAGAGATTAAAGGCAGATTTGCCGGTTCTTTTGCAGGTAGATTATGGCTTTTTATTAATCCTATAAGTCAAATTTTGGTTTATATTTTTCTCTTTTCCATTGTTCTTAAAATTAAATTACAATCCCGTTTATCAGGGACAGACAGTTTTGTTATTTACCTTTTAACCGGTATGTTTCCATGGTTGGCTTTTTCAGAATCTATTATGCGCAGTATGGGAATATTAATGGAAAATGCCTCAATTATACAAAAAGTTGCTTTCCCTGTTAATATTCTTCCGTTTGTAGCTGAAACCCAGGCCTTTTTTACAAATGGTATAGGATTTTTATTATTCCTTTTTTATCTTGTTTTTAAGGGATTTTTGACAATTAATTGGATTTACATGCCTTTTATTTTAATTGCTTTTTACTTGTTCACTCTTGGTTTTAGCCTTATTTTATCTTCTATTTCCGTTTATATTAAAGATTTGCAGCATATCTTAAATATATTTTTATTTGTTTGGTTTTATGGAACTCCAATTATTTACCCAGAATATATGATTCCTAAAAAAATGAGTTTTATCCTCTATATAAATCCCATATATCCTTTTATTTACAATTTAAGATGTGCTCTCTTGAATATTAAAATTGATTATTTTTTTATTTATCTAATGCTTTTCTGGACTGTTCTAATTTTTTGGTCAGGTTTAAAAATCTTTGATTTATTAAAAGACGGATTCTCAGATGTAATCTGATAACTTATTTTCAACTAATAACATTACCCAATTATCTCGGTTTTTTTTATCCAAAATTTCCATGCCTTTGGGAAGCTTTGCTATTATTTGACTCTCCATTGTCTTTATAAAACCTGATAAAAAATAGTACTTGCTTTGCCAAAATTCTTTTTCTTTAAATAAGTCAAATAATAGGTGATAATAAAGATTAGCAAAAACAGCATCATAATTGTAAGGGAGATAACTGAAAATATCATCATAGCAAACCTTTGCATTAATATTGTTTAAAAAAAAATTTTTTTTTGAAACTTTAAAAGACAAGTTATTATTGTCAATTGCTACAATATCTTTTGCTCCTTTTTTTCCTGCAAAAATTCCAAGTATTCCACTTCCGCAGCCCAAATCAATAGTTGAATTTATAAACCGGCTCTCAGATAATGTATCAAATGTTTCAAGAATCATCCTTGTAGTAGGATGGAATCCTGTACCAAAAACAACAGAAGGGTCTATTAAGATATGTTTTTTATTTTTAAAATTATCTTTTTCCCACACAGGAATTATATAAAAATTTCCTATTTTAAACGGTTTAATGAATTTTCCTGACTCCCAATCTTTGTAATGGATACACGTATAAAAATGAAGTTTGAAGTCAAGTCTTTTTATTAAACTGTCTTTATTTTTGTGAAAAAAGAGCAGTAATGTATCTTCTTCTTCCCACACCCCAATAAGATCAAGGTCATCAAAAATAATTTCTTTTTTCTCAACATTGTATATATGTAAAAGAGTATAATTAGTATAAGGTGGTTTTAGCATTTTAATTATTTAATTAGGTTCTGTATTCAGCATTAATTTTTACATAATCATAAGTTATATCACAAGTGTAATATTCCCAATTTTTATCATCCTCATTTAAATCAATTATGATATTAATATCTTTATTCTTTTTCAAATATTGTGCACACCTCTTTTCTGAAAAATTTTCTGATTCAGCCCCATTTTCCACAATTTTATAATCTCCAAAATATATATCCAGTTTCTCAGATATGAAATTTTCTCCACTATAGCCAACTGCTGCAATTATTCTCCCCCAGTTTGGGTCGCCACCAAAAATTGCTGTTTTTACAAGTAATGAATTAGCAACACTTTTTGCAATATTTTTACATTGTTTTTCAGAAGTGCCATTTCTAACTAATATTTTTACAAATTTTGTTGCTCCTTCACCGTCTCGAACTATCATTTGTGCAAGATTTAATGCCACTTCATAAAGGCTTTTTTCAAATTCATCAATATTTATATTCTTTTTCAACCTATTTGACATTAAGAAAACAGAATCATTTGTACTCATATCTCCATCAACTGTAATTGAATTAAATGTTTTATCAACAACTCTTTTTAAAATATCATCCATTAAGTTTTTATCAATATCAGCGTCTGTTAAAATAAAAGCAAGCATAGTAGCCATATCAGGGTTTATCATTCCTGCGCCTTTGGCAAAACCGAATATTGTAAAATTATCTTTTTTTACAGAATAAATTTTATGAATAGTGTCTGTTGTCATAATGGCTTTTGCAACATTAATGAACTCTTCCTTTGTTAGATTTTTTATTAACGGTTCAGAAATATTTAAGAAATTTTTAACTGGAAGAGGAACACCTATAACACCTGTTGATGATATTAATACATCATGTTCGTGAATTTTCAACTTTTTGGCAATGTTGCTACATATAATTTTACAATTTTCAACACCTTGTTCTCCTGTACACGCATTGGCATTTCCACTGTTAATTATAATTGCTTTAAAATTACTTTTGTTTTTTAGCAAATTCTGACTATAAAGTACAGGAGCTGCCTTAATTTTATTTTTTGTAAAAACAGCAGAAACTTTTACTCCGTTTGGACAATAAATCAGACCTACATCATTTCTGTTTTCATATTTGATTTTAGCATTTGCTGATGAAAAGAGAAATCCTTCAGGGATATAGTGCATTTTTACCTCCATACAATTAGTAAATAACCTCTACTCTATATTAGTTAAAATTACTATGAATTACTTATAGTCACAAATAATTCCAGCTAAATTCATTACAGAATAAATCTTTTATTAATTTATCATTTCTTCTTATACATAATATTTTTACTTTTTGCATTAATTTTTTATTGATAATTTTCTTGATTTTATGTATTTAAATATAAAAATAATTCTTACTGTAAAATTGAAGGAGGTTATATGATATTTGGGTCACTTGAAGTTGGTCCGCTTCAGGTAAATTGTTATATACTTGGATGCGAAAAAACCAAAGAAGCTGTTGTTATTGATGCAGGCGGAGATGTTGATAAAATATTAAATGTTTTGAATAAAAATAATTTAAATTTAAAATATATTTTATGTACCCATTCTCATTTTGACCATATTTCTGGGAACAAAGAACTTAAAGATGCTACAAATGCAAAAATAATAATTCACTCTGCAGAAGCTGATTCCATTACCAATATTTCAAGCTCAGCAATGCTTTTTGGTATAAATATTCACAATTCACCACCAGCTGATATTTTAATTAAACATGGGGATATTATAAAAGTAGGAGAAGAAATATTACTTGAAACTTTACATACTCCTGGCCATTCTGCAGGCTCATGTTCATTTATACTTCAAGGCTTACCTGTGGTTTTTGTAGGTGATACTTTATTTGCAGGTTCTATTGGTAGAACTGATCTTCCTGGCGGCGATTATAATACATTAATTAATTCCGTACGAACAAAGCTTTTTATATTGCCTGATGAAACCAAAGCATTACCCGGTCACGGTCCAGAGACAACAATTGGTCACGAAAAAAAATATAATCCTTTTTTTTAATACTAAAAGTTATACAGAATTTACATAGACAGGTTTTAAGATATTTCAATCATTAAAAATAGAACTTTATTGTCATTAAGAAAATAGGAATAATTATGAGAGAAAACTTAAAATATATTAAAAAATTCTATGAAAAAGTTTCTCAAATAGGTAAAATTAAACAATTTGCAGAGGGCTCTTCTATTATTTTTGAAGGAGATTTAGGTAATACAATATATTTCTTAATTGAAGGAGAAGTTAATGTAGTAAAATATAATGAGTTTGGCAAAGAAATTGTTTTGGCAACACTTAAAGCTTTAAATTTCTTTGGAGAAATATCACTTTTTAATGAAAGTAGCAGAACTGCTACCATCATTTCCCATACAAAATGTAAAGTTGTTGAAGTTAAAAAAGAAGTTTTTTTTGACTTTATTAAAGAAGAAAATGAAATATTTTTCATGTTAATGATTGAAATGGCAAACAGATTAAGAAGAGCCAATAGAAAAATTTACATACTTACTTTAAATAAAGCCCATGATAGAATCAGCTGTTATCTTCAAGACAAGTCAATAGAAAATCTGTCATTTAAAAAATCACTGATGCTCCCCCCACACTATGAAATTGCCAAAGAATTAGGACTCGCAAGGGAAACTGTTACAAAAATAATAGGAGAGTTTAAAGATAAGGGTATTATTTCAGGTACAACTGGTGAAATTGAAATAAGAGAAGAGTTACTTTTTAAATAATAATACAGCAAAGTATATAAATGTCCCAATTGTTACAATTGTTGCACCAATTGGCAGATCTAACTCCCAGGAAATTACCCCGCCTAAAAAGAAAATTACCATATTAAATATTATACTCACTAAAAAAGCTTTTTTGTAATTTTTACATATTAGCAAACTTAAAGTACCTGGAATAATTAACAAAGCACTTACAAGTATAATTCCAATCAATTTTATGCTAATTACAATAACTCCTGATAAAATTATAAGTAGAATATTATCAAAAAGTTCTACATTTAATCCAGAAACCTTTGCTACATCCTCATCAAAAGCAATAAATATAAACTCTTTTAAAAAAAGAAAAGAAACAGCTGTTGACAAAAAGGAAATTACAATTATTAACACAATATCTCCATTTGAAACCCCAAGAATAGAGCCAAATAAATACCCCATTATGTCAAAGTTATAGTTTTTATTTAAATATAGAAAGATAGCGCCTAAAGCCATAGTAAAAGAGAAAAAAAGTCCTATACTGTTGTCATAATCCATTTTACCCATTTTAGTGGTTTTTCCAATAAGAAATGCTATTATAAGACAAAAAATTAAAGTAGTTATAAAAGGCTCTGTACCTAAAAGAAATGAAAGAGAAATTCCTGCAAAAGCTGAATGTGATATTCCCACACCAAGAAATGATAATTTTCTTAAAATAACAAAAACAGATAATATTCCAAAAATAATACTTAAAAAAAATCCAGCAATAGATGTATTAATAATTATTTCATTCATTTAATGTTTATTTTGGCAGGTTATGCATTCTCTGTCATGAATCAGAAAAACAACATCGCTTCCAAAAACTTTTGTAATAATATCTGATGGTATAATTTCACCTGATTTACCGTAATAATGTATTTTTTTGTTTAAACATACAATTTTATCAGCATAACTGGTAATTACGCCAATATCATGAGATACTACAATAATGGAAATACCTTTGATTTTTAAATTGTCAAGAAGTTCATATAAATCTTTTTGAGCAATAATATCAAGACTGACAGATGGTTCATCAAGAATAAGTAGTTTAGGTTCTGCAGATAATGCCCTTGCTATTAAAACTCTTTGCTTTTCGCCACCTGATAATTGATGAAAGTTTTTATCTTTTAGTTTATCAACTTTTAAAAGAGCTAATGAGTTTTCAACAATTGCTTTATCTTTTTCTTTAGGGAATCTACAATATCCAATCAACGGATATCTTCCCATCATTACAACATCAAATACTTTTGCGGGGAAATTAATATTTTGAGAGCTATGTTGAGGCAGGTATCCAATCAAGCCTTTTGGATACTTGCCATTTTTATAACCAAATATGCTTACTGTACCTTTTGAAGGTTTTATTATGCCGAGTATAGTCTTTAAAAGAGTTGATTTTCCTGAACCATTTGGTCCGATAATAGTTAAAAACTCATTTGAAAATATTTTTAAATTAATATTTTCCAGAACAAAATTTTTGTTATACTTAACATAAACGTTTTCAAGAAAGCCTATCTGATTTTCAAGCTGTTGCTTCTTCACTTGGCTGTAATTCTGCTTTTAATTTGTTCACTCTAAGTGCTAGTCTTGAAACTTTTCTTGAAGCGTTTCTTTTGTGATAAACACCTTTAGATTTTGCTTTAAAAATAACTTTTGTAGCCTGTCTGAATAATTCCTCAGCAGATTCTAAATTTTTTTCCTCAATGGCATTTAAAACTTTTTTAATAGAAGTTTTTGTGAGACTTCTAATCGCTTTGTTTCGTAATCGTCTTTTTTCATTTTGTCTCATTCTTTTTAATGCAGACTTATGGTTTGGCAACTTACTCCTCCTTTATAAAAAATAATATATTAAGCGCATGTTATTATAAGTTTTTTTTCTGTATGTCAAGAGTTTTTCTATATATTTTTTATTTAAAATTGTTTTTAAATAAATTCTAAACCTAATCAAGCATTGAAAAATACTCAAAATTAATTTAGACTCTTCTCAACAGCATCTTTAAACTCAACTATTCTGAAAGGTTTTTTCAAAACAGCTTTAAATCCGTACTTCTCATATTCTTTCATTACTGGAGAATCAGAATATCCGCTATAAACAATTGCCCTAATATTAGAATCTATTGTTTTTAATTTTTGAATGCATTGTTCCCCGCCCATTCCTCCTTTAATTGTTAAATCCATCAGAATAATATCAAATTTTTCCTGTTTATACCTTTCAATTGCTTCCTCACCGTTCTTTACAATTACATATTCGTAATTTAAAACCTTACATAATTCAGAAATTAACTCTTGAATATCTTCGTTATCTTCCATAATTAATATTTTAATATTTTTATTACTATTTTCTTTTTTACATAATTTTTTTTCTTTTCCGTTTATTTTTTCACTTAACTTCGCAATAGGTAGGAATAATTGAAAATCTGTAAACTTTCCTTCTTTAGAATAGACTTTTATGTCTCCATTAT
The DNA here is from genome assembly GCA_964492825.1 of uncultured bacterium. GTDB lineage: Bacteria > DYJV01 > DYJV01 > DYJV01 > DYJV01 > CAZBLP01. The sequence goes on along the minus strand of CAZBLP010000003.1, from coordinate 9,055 downwards.
GTTTTTTTATTACTGAATAAACTATTGTCAGCCCTAATCCAGATCCTGTTTTTTTAGTTGTAAAATATGGGTCCCATATTTTTTCCATTAAATGAGGAGGTATTCCTGGCCCATAATCTTTAATAGATATTTTTACAAAATCGGAAAAATTAACAGCTTTTATATCAATTGTACCTTTATTGTTCATTGCACTTTTTGCATTTAAAATGATATTTTCTATTGCCAAACTTATTTGATCAGGATCTATTTCTACTGGTTTCAAATTTTCATCAAAATCATAGTTAACTTCTATAGCTGTCCCTGAAAGAATAAAATCTACAGTGTCAATTATTAACTGGGAAAGATTTTCAACTTTCTTTTTAACTGGTGCTCCACCTTTTGAAAAAGTTAATAATTGATGTGTTAAAGATTTGGCTTTATTTGTAGATTTATTTAAGTTCCGCAATCTACTTTTAGCTTTTGTCAAATCTCCTTTTTCCAAATATATTTGTATAAGTTCTATAGAGCCGGATATTGAAGTAAGGATATTGTTAAAATCATGTGCAATACCACCTGCAAGAATTCCAACAGATTCTAACTTTTCTTTTCTTGTTAATTCTTTTTCAAGTTTTTTTAAATAAGTTATATCACTTAATACAATCACTACCCATAATTCTTTTTCAAAAAGAATTTTTACCCCTGTCCCTATGGTATCTATAATTCTGCCATCTTTTGTTTTTAATTGCCATTCAAATTCATACTTTCCTTCATTAATGATTTTATTTAGGACATTAAATCCATATTTTACAGTAAATTTTTCAGTACTGTAATTTTCTATTTTTTTTGAAAGTATTTCATCTTTTTCCATATTTAACATTTCACATACTGTATTATTTATCTCTATGTAGTTACCTTTTTCATTTAGTATAAAGAGACCTACTGGAATGGTATTTATCAATGAATTTAATTTTTCATTTAATTTTTTATTTTGTATATCTCTAATTCGTATTTCTTTTATCATTTGGTTAAGATTTCTAACAATATTATCAAATTCTTTAAAATTCGTTAATTCAAAATTTATGTTGTATTGGCCAGAAGAAATTACTTCTAATTTTTTGGAAATATTAACAAAATTTTCATTAACAATTTTATCAAATAGAATTGTTATAATCAAAATGATAAGTAAAGCAAGGAATAAAGATAAGAGAATCGCTTTAAAAATATCTTTTTTAAATTTATCTTTTAAAAAGTATGTTGAAAATGATAATATAATTTTTCCAATATACTTTTTTTTGTAAAAAATCTTTTTTTCAAAACTTATCAGATTATTCTTAGCACAGCTTTCTTGATGCTTATCCCCATGGTATAAAATTTTGTTAAACTCGTTGACAACTGTTAATTCACATAACTTTGTTCTAGATTTGAAAAAAAGTTTTGAACTTATCTCAAGATTTTTATAATCAATTTCCCATAAATAATTTTTATAAATTGGTAAGATGTTTTGAATATTTCTATTTATGCTTTTTTTAAAATGTTTAATGTTCTTTGAATAATTTTGGAAGCCTAAAATTATTGGTATGAAAATAGAGGCAATAATTATACATATTGAAATATAAAAGTTAAATATATTTTTTATTGATTTAGGTTTCATTTGAAATTTTTCAATTCTTTTATGGAATTATCAATTTTTCTTATTATTTCGTCATTAACGTCTTTAGAGCACATTATATATCTTTTAATACCTTCAGAGATTTCTTTAATAAAAACAATTTTTAATTTTTTTGCAAATTGAGGATAATTTTTAAAAAATTTTTCAATATTTTCTTTTGAAAAAAAAGTATAATCAATTCTATGCAAAGCCACCATTTTCATTAGGTTATCAGGTGATGTTGTAAATCTTTCTATTTTAGGACAAAACTTTTTAAAGTACTTTTCAAGAAGTGCTCCATAATTAAAACCAGAAATTAGTCCAAGTTTTAAGTTCAACTTGGAAAATTCCTTTATAGAAATTTTACTTCCAATTTTTAATTCTTTATTAACTAAAACAACTTGAGTTTTGCTTTTAAAAATAGGCAAAGTATATTTAAACTTTTTCAACCTTTCTTCTGTTTTAAACCAACCAGGCGAACATGCATAATTACCCTTTTCAAGTGTTAATAAAATTCTTTTCACTGGAATGCTTTCAAATCTATATTTTATTTGGGCATTATCAAAGATTTTTTTAACAATATCATTCAGAAATCCTCTAACTTGGCCTTTACTGTCTGTATAATAATATGGTGGCCTTTCATAATAATAAATTTTTAATACTTTTTGTTGAGAAAAGAGAAAGGTTGTTGAAATTATAATAAACATTATTATAAAAATAATTCTGTTCATGGAAAGATATTATATTCTTTTAAAAAAAAATTCAAGAGTTTTAAATAAAAATTAATTATCATGATTTTTTCAGGTCCTGTTTTCCTTTATGAAAATCTGAAATAAATTATAATTTTATATACCTAAATAATTGTTTGTAATTTTTAATCTTAATATTGGGATTTAAACAGTTTCAGCTTTTCTTTTTTCTTCTTCTCTAACTTCTTTTCTCAGTAATTTTCCCACTTTTGATTTTGGAAGCATATCTCTAAATTCAATATATTTGGGAACTTTGTACGGTGCAAGCTTTGATTTACACCATGCAATCAATTCATTGCCGTCAACTCCTTTTGCATCTTCTTTTAACACAACAATGGCTTTTATTCTTTCTCCAACTTTATCATCTGGGACCCCTATTACACAAGCTCCTGTAACAGCAGGATGATCCTGCAATGCTGCTTCCACTTCAGAAGCAGATACTCTGTAGGCTTTATATTTTATAATATCAGCTGTTCTTTCAACAAATTGAATTTCATTGTCAGAACTAAGTTTTACATAATCTCCCATTCTGTAATATATTTCATCTCCAATTTTTATAAATGAATATTTAGTTTCTTCAGGTTTATTCCAATACTTATTTAAAATATATGGAGATGATACAAGAAGTTCTCCTATTTCACCTTTGCCAACCTCTTTAAGTGTTTCAGGATCTGCTATTTTAATTTTTCTTGATTCCAAAACTGTTCCAACTGTTTTAGGACTTGGTTCTTTATCTAAAGGACTGTAAGTTAAGTGCCCAATTTCAGTTGAGCCATAAACCTGATATATCGGTTCATTTGTCAATGCTTTCCACCTGTTGAATATCTCGTCTGGCAAAACATCACCACCGCAAAAACAATATTTCAAAGAAGAGAGATTATACTGAGCCAATCTATCGTTTTCAAGAATCATTCTGAAAAGAGTGGGTACTCCAAGCATCCATCTCACATTGTATCTCTCTATTTCTTTTAACACTGCGTCAATATTTGGAGACGGCATTAAAACTATTCTGTTTCCCAAATTTAATCCTGTAGCAATGCAAAAACCTTTTGCCATTATGTGAAACAAGGGGTTAATCATAATTACACTGTCTCCACCTTCTTTAATATATCCTTTAAACCTTTCATGAATATCATTAATATATGAAACTTCAGTCATGTGAGATCCTGGTACTCCTTTTGGAAATCCTGTTGTACCACCGGTGTACATTATATATGCAAGGTCTTTGTATGGGTCTATCTCAATCTGTGGAGGCTCAGGAGGATATTTTAACAATTCTTTAAACATTTTAACATGGCCTTCTTTTGAAACAACCCCTTTTGGAACTTTATCAAACATAAACCCTATAAACCTTTTTATAGGTGAAACAAGGTCAACAATGTTGGTAACAATGATATTTTGCAAATTAACTTCTTTGTCAACAGCTTTCACATATCCAAAATTTGTATCATAGCAGATTACAGTATTGACATCAGCATCTTTTACCATATATTTTAACTCTTCTGATGTATAAATAGGAGAAACAGGCACAACCACAGCACCTATAATCTGAATGGCAAAATTAGCAATAATCCATTGAGGGCTATTGCCAATGTAAATAATTACTTTATCTCCTTTTCTTACACCTATGTTTGAGAGCCCTGTTGCAAACCTATCAATTAACTCTTTTAAATATTTATACGAAAATCTTTCTCCTAAATATATAATTGAAGTATTATTAGGATATTTTTCTACAATTTTTTCAAATTTCGTAAATGTACACTCAGGTGTCATTTTACTCCCTTTAATTGATTTCTATTTTTTTAAATTTACAAACTCATACACCAAAATATGCAGCTTTAACATCAGGATTATCAAGCAATTCTTCTTTTTCTCCACCAAGAACTGTTGAACCGTTCTCAATAATGTAGCCATAGTCAATTACAGGTAAAAAAGGCCTTGCGTGCTGTTCTGCCACTATAACTGTTGTATTTGTTTCATTTCTAATAGCAACAATAGCCTCAACTACTTTTTTCTGATACACAGGACTTAATCCCAATAATGGCTCATCAAGTAGCAGCATTTTAGGTTGAGCCATTAATGCTCTTCCAATGGCTACCATCTGCTGTTCCCCGCCACTTAAAAATCCTGCTGGTCTTTTTAAGAATTTTTTTATATCAGGAAAAATTGATAATATATATTCAAATGTTTTTCTGGCAGCTTTTTTATTAGCAAGGTACCCACCTATTTTAAGATTTTCACTAACAGAGCTTTCAGGAAAAAGCCTTCTCCTTTCAGGACATAAAATCACTCCTATTCTTGCTCTTTCATAGGGTTGAAGTTTTGAAATATCTTCGTTGTTATACTTTATTTCTCCGAAAACTGAAATTCTTTCTCCGCCTCGCATATCTTCTTTTTTTGCAATATCCAATATTATACCTGACAGCGTATACATTAAAGTAGATTTCCCAGCACTGTTGGCACCAAATATACCCACTATCTGTTTATTTTTACACTTTATGGACACATTGTTTATTGCAAGCATATTTTCATAAAAAACCATTAATTCTCTTGCCTCTAACATCTAAAATACCTCTTCGGTTCCAAGATAAGCTTCTCTTACTTTCTCATTTTCTATAACCTCACGTGAACTGCCTTCTGCAATTTTTTCACCATAACTCAAAGCAATTATATTTTCCGCAACCTGAAAAAGCTCTTTCAACCTGTGCTCTATCATTATTATGGTAATTCCTCCTTCATTTAATTTTTTTATAAGAGGAACAATGGACGCTATTTCACTTGAAGTAAGGCCTGAAAATATTTCATCGCAAATTAGAAGTTCAGGATTAAGACAGAGTGCTCTGCCAAGCTCAAGCCTTTTAAGGTAACCTGTAGGTAATGTTCCTGCAAGTTTGTACGGAACTTTTGCATCTCTTTCAAAACCAAGCTCTTCAAGAATATCAATGGCAACAGTGTCTCTGTCTCCATGAATTGAAATACCTCTCCATCCCCCTTTTCGTCTAACTCTTACTGACATAAGCGGAATTATAAGATTTTTATATGCAGGCAAACTGTAATAAGGACGCATAATCTGAAATGTTCTTGCAATACCGAGATTTACTATTTTGTGTGGTTTTTTACCTGTTATATCAATATTTTTAAAAAATATTTTCCCTGATGTTGGTTTTAAAAAACCTGTTATGCAATTTATAAGAGTTGTTTTCCCAGAGCCATTAGGACCTATAATTCCAAGTACTTCACCTTTTTTAACAGAAAAACTCACATTGTCAATAGCAGTTAAGCCACCAAATTTTTTAGTAACATTTTCCACTTTTATCATTTTATTTCAACCCATCTTTCTGTTTGGTTGTACTTTCGCGATAAATAGTTTAACACGCCTTCACTTTTGTAAACAATTACTATTGTAAGGATAACCGAATATATTACTATTCTCAATGCACCGAAGTCCCTCAGAATTTCTGATAATGGTACAAGGATTATTGCACCTATTACAGCACCAAACAAGCTTCCTGCCCCACCTATAACTGTTGCGGCAATTGGGATTATTGAAAAATCAAGAGCAAACAGAGAAAGCCCTGCCCACATATACATATGGCTAAGAAAGGCACCTGCAAAACAACCTATAAAGGATGAAATAAAAACAGCAATAATTCTGATATTTGTAGGATTAATTCCTGATGCTCTAACAGATTGATCATTATCTTTAACAGCTTTTATTAAAATACCAATATCTTCACTGTTAATACGTCTTAATGCGAAAATAAATATCAAAGTAAATATGGATATAATATAAAGTTCATTATAAACTGAAACAAAACCTGTTATATTAAGCATACCATTTGTGCCGCCCAAAATATTAAGCGCTTCTATAACCCTTGTCATTAACATTGGATACATAAGAGTAATAATCGCAAAATAGACCCCTCTTAAAGAAAGCGTAGGAATAAGAAGTAATGTACAAAAAACAGCTCCCCCAATTGTGGCAAGCGGTATTGAAAAATACATGGGCAAATGGAGGCAAGAGTTTAAATATCCGCTGAAATACCCTCCCACACCTATAAAAAAAGCACCTCCCAGGCATACGAGCCCTGCATAATTTGCAAGAAAATCAAAGCTTATTGCAAGTAAAACATATATGCATGTTATTGCAAAAACTTTTTGCCAATATGGATTGGCACACAATATAACAGGAAAAAGCAGAAAAAATATATATAAAAACATTCTTGGAAATAATAAATAAAGAATTTCCTGCCAGGACGATAATAGATAAATTGAATCTGCTCTAACTTTAATACCCCTGTCAATTCTCTCTTTTCTTTTTTCCATATTGCAATTCTCCGTATACGATTATTTTTCCATTTTCCATTGTTCATTATTCATCACAATCACACTCTTTCCTCCAATTCTTTCTGTTTTCCGAAAAACCCTGACGGTTTCACAATTAGTGTAATTATAATTAAAAGAAGTGTAAAAACCATCTGATATTTGGGGTCAAGATACATAACAGTTAAAATTTGTAAAAAACCCACAACAAATGAAGCTAAAATAGTTCCTGCCCAGCTTCCTATGCCTCCTATTATGCAGACTGCAAGTGCATATATTAGAGCATTGTATCCTGCTTCAACAACAACATTACCTAAAGGAAGAATCATTAATGCTGCAAACCCGCATAAAGCTGAGCCTAATCCCATGGACAACACCCCTATTAAATCTGAATTTATACCAAGCATAAGAGCGGCTCTCTCATCCTGTGCAATTCCTCTGAAAGCAAGACCTGTTTTTGTAAATTTGGTAAAAAGATACACCATTAAGATAATAATAACTCCCAACGCTGCTATTAAAACCCGTTGCAAATCAACAGGAGTATCTCCTATAAAAATGGTTCCGTTAATCATTTCAGGTATTGCAAAAGTTGAGCCTTTAAATCCCAACCATCTGAAAAATTCTATAATAGCAACGCCAATTGCATAAGTGGCTATTATCTCATTCATTGTCATACCTCGTATTCTTTTAAGAATAAAGAGATATATAAACATACCAAGCAGGGCAGAGGAAATAAGGGCTACTAAAGATGAAATGAAAAATCCGAGATTAAGACGGTTAATCAATATCCATGAAATATATCCCGTAAAAATGTATATTGCTCCATGGGCAAAATTAGGTAATCTGCTTATTCCATATACAAGAGTGAAACCAAATGCTATTAGTACAAGGATAAAGCTGTTTATTACACCGTAAACTATTATATCCATTTTTTTCTCTCTTTTTAGCCTGGATTTTGGTGTAGAAGTAAAGAGTGTGGAGTATTGTGAACTATTTAAAAAAATTCATTCATATAAACACCCCACACTACATACTGTATCTACTTCATCCAAGGTGGCAGCAGTATTTTACCTGTTGCTCCTGCTTCAGGAAATACAACAACTCTTTTACCGTTTTGCCATTGAAAAATACATCCCACAGCTCCTTTTTCAGGATCATCTGCTGCAATAACCATATGAGACTTATCAAATTTTATTCTTCCATAAACTCCCATTATATCTGTTTTTTCAAGTGCTTTTATAACTTTGTCAGTATCAAGAGAATTTGCTCTTTCTATGGCATTTTTTAATAAATAAACAGCCATATAACTTGACGAAGTTCCGTAACCTTCAGGCTCAAGGCCCCACATTTTTTTGTATGCATTTACAAATTTCATTGTCCATGGAGTAACATTTGAAGGAGCATTTCCTCCATTTACAACATCAACAATTGTATACTGAGCTTTACCCTGTGATGCTTTCCAAAATCCCGGCTGCTCAGCTGCTGACATAAAGCCAAAAGGAATAGCCTTGATTTTCATCTTTGACCATTGTTTTAAAAGAATTGCTGTTTCAGGCATATCCATCCAAATAAAAAGCACCTGAGCTTTTTTCCTTCTTGCTTTTAGCAGACCCATTGAATAATCCGTTGTCCCTGTAGGGTAAACCTCTTGTCCAAGAACTTTCCAACCTGTTTTTTTCAATAATTTGCCTACAAACCCCCCGGCTTTTCTTGCATGTGCAACATCCTGAACCATAATGTATGCTTTATTAAACCCGTAATCCTTTTTCAGTTTGTTGAAAATTTTTATAATATCTTTTCCTATTCTTATGATTTCAGAAGAATCTCTGAAACAATATTTATATTTTTCATAATTTTTGGCAATTCTTTTGTTGTATCCTGGGGTAAGAACTCCTGTGGTTATTATTGAAATTTTTTTATATTTGCTTAGTAGATCCATTGCAGCAAGAGCAGCTTCAGACCTTACAGGACCGCCAACAAGAAAATCGCTTTTTTTCTCAAGTATGAGCTTTTCAACAGCAAGAAGCGCATCACTTATAGGGACACTTGGTGCTAAATCTCTCGTATCCATAACTTCAACTTTAAATGGCCTGTATTCTCCGTTAACCTTAACTCCTCCTTTTTCATTAATCTCTTTTACTGCAAGCTTAATCCCTCTTTCAGCGTCCCAGCCGTATAAAAACCCTGTTGCAAGAGGACACCCGAGCACAATGGGCTTTCCTTTCGCAAAACTTTGACCAACAACAGCAAACATAAAAACAAACAACATTACAAAGATTTTTTTCATTTTTTCCTCCTTTTACAGTTAATCAAGATTAAGTGCTGTTTTACATCTGTTGCACTTCATTACACCTCT
>CAZBLP010000002.1:66908-77760 GCA_964492825.1 uncultured bacterium | reverse complement strand
GCGCCCATGGCTCAACTGGATAGAGCAGCGGACTACGGATCCGCAGGTTGGGGGTTCGACTCCCTCTGGGCGTGTTCTAAGTTTTGGTATTTATCAAATTTAGCTTATTAATATTTATTTTATAACGATTTCTGTTCTCTAAATATAACTTTTTTAACTTTTATCCTTGAAAATTTTTCTATCATAAAAATATTCTGCTCTATCTCCTCTTTAGAAGTTTTTACAACTTCATTTAAGATAATCTGATTGATTTTTATCTCTCTTTTTTGCAAAGCTTCAATACTTAGCAATGTATGATTAACAGTGCCCAAACTTGTCCTTGCTACTAAAATTACTTCAAACCCAAGTGACTTTATAACATCAATAATCAAGCAATTCTCTGTAATCGGCACAAATAAACCTCCGGCTCCTTCAACAAAATATATATCATAATTTTTAGAATCTTCTTTCGCAAAATTAACTATTTTATCAATGTCTATTTCAATTCCGTCTATTTTGGCAGCTATTAAAGGAGCTAATGGCTTTCTAAGTTTGTATAAAATTTTATGACTATCTCCGGAAGCATTGGCTAATAATTCAAAATCAGGACGGCTGTTTTCCAAAATACCTGATTCTACAGGTTTAAAAGTACCAACTTTATAATTTAATTTTCTAAAATATTCTGCAAGCAAAACAGTAACAAAAGTCTTCCCAACTCCTGTATCAGTGCCTGTAACAAAATATTTTCCCTTGCTACATATACAATCCACCGTTGATTCCATATACCTGCCCTGTAATATAATCTGACTTTTCATCTACTAAAAATGCAACAAGATGTGCCACCTCTTCCGCTGTACCAAGCCTTCTCATTGGAATATTATATACAATTGAGTCCAGAACTTTTTGAGGAACTGCCTTTACCATTTCAGTTTCTATAAAGCCCGGAGCAACAGCATTCACGGTTATTCTCTTTTTTGCAAGCTCCAGAGCAAGAGCTTTTGTAAGACCTATAAGTCCCGCTTTGGAAGCAGCATAGTTGCTTTGACCAATATTGCCTGTTAAACCTATAATCGAACTGATATTTATAATCCTTCCCCAACCATAATCAACCATATACTCAAGTGCTGATTTTATACAGTAAAACGCACCAAAAAGATTTACTTGAATAACTCTAAGCCACTCTTCCAACGACATTTTCAAAATAGTTTTATCAAGGGTAATTCCCGCATTGTTGATTACAATATCTATTTTGCCAAATTTTTCAACTATAGCATCAACAACTTTTTTTGCATCATAAAAATTTTCTATACTACCCTGAAATATTTCCGCTTCACCGCCAATTTCAATAATCTCCTCTTTTACTTTATTTGCTTGTGAAGTATTCCTGTTGTATCCTATGCCGATAATAATACCTTTTTTAGCAAGTTCCAAAGATATTGATCTGCCGATGCCTCTTGATGCTCCTGTAATTAATGCAACATGCTTTTCAGCCATTATAGCACCTCCTTTTGCTGTAAGCTTTTTCAAATTTGGAACAGTAAAGCTGTTATTAATATATAATATTAACATGTAAAAAAATCAATTGGAAGTTTTTATATTTTATGATATAAATGTTAGGCATTACGGTTAAAATCTGAAAATGTTTATCTAATATTCACAACTAAGTGTTTGTAGGAGAATTTAATGGGTTTCAAATGCGGTATAATCGGATTGCCTAATGTAGGTAAATCCACAATTTTTTCAGCACTTACTTCAAAACAAGTGGAAGCTTCAAATTATCCCTTTTGTACAATAGAGCCAAATATAGGCATTGTAAATGTAGTTGATGAAAGAATTATAAAAATTTCTGAAATAATAAAACCTGAAAAAGTCATTTTTCCTATTATGGAATTTGTAGATATTGCAGGCCTTGTAAAAGGAGCAAGCAAAGGTGAAGGTTTGGGAAATAAATTCCTTGCAAATATTAGAAATGTAGATGCTATAGCCCATGTTGTAAGATGCTTTAATGATAATAACATTACCCATGTTGAAGGGGAAATAGACCCTGTAAGAGATATTGAAATTATAAATTTGGAATTAATACTTGCTGACCTTGAAACTGTGGAAAAAAGATTGATAAAAACAGAGAAAAATCTCAAAACAGGAGATAAACAGATTAAAAAAGATTATGAAACATTGTTGAGTTTAAAAGAGCTTTTGGAAAAAGAAAAACCTGCAAGGCTTTTCCAGATTAAAAATGAGGAAGAAGAACAGTTAATCAGGACATTAAATCTGCTTACTTTAAAGCCGGTTTTATACATTGCAAACATTGGCGAAGATAATGACGATTTGTCCGAATATGTTCAGGCTGTTGAAAATTTTTCTAAAAAAGAAAATTCAAAATTTTTAAAAATCTCAGGAAAATTGGAAAAAGAAATTGCTCAGTTTGACAATGAAGATGAAAAAAGAGAATTTATGGAAGAAATGGGGATTAAGATATCAGGTCTTGATTTAATGATTAAACAAGGTTATGACCTGCTCTCTTTAATTACATATATAACAGCCGGTAAACCTGAAGTAAAAGGCTGGACCATAAAAAAAGGCACAAAAGCGCCTCAGGCAGCAGGAAAAATACACACAGATTTTGAAAGAGGTTTTATCAAAGCAGAAGTTATCTCTTATGCTGACTATATTAAAGCAGGTTCTGAAGCTAAAGCAAAAGAATTGGGACTTTTAAGATTAGAGGGGAAAGAATATGTTGTTCAGGATGGTGATATCATCCATTTCAGATTCAATGTATAGATTTTTTATTTTAATAATTCTATTAATATGCTGTTCATCATGTAATTCATCATTTATTGATAAAATCAATCCGTCTCTTGTAGCTAAAGTAAATGATTATAAAATTTACAAAAATGAAGTTAATAAAAGAATTACTGATGAAAATAGCAGCATAAAAATTACCAAACCTATATTTCTGTTTTATTTAAATGAAATTATTAAAGAAGCGATAATAGATAATGAATTTAAAAAATTAGGCTTTAAAATTACTGAATCTGACAAAAAAAATGCTAATATTTTGTCACAACTAAACAAAGATGAACTTATAAGGTATATTAAGTTTAAAAAAGTCAGGCAATATGTTGTAAGGAGGCTTACTCCTCCTTCAACCCAGCAGTGCTACAGCTATTACAAAACTCATTTTAAAGAATTCAATCATGATGAAAAAGTTAAGATTAAATACATTATTTTTAATCAAGAAAATAATTATAACAATTATTGCAATGACGCAAAAAAAAATCTATCATTGGATTATATTGTAAAAAAATATAATCTGAAATATACTTTTAAAGGAATAATAAAATTAAAAAACATTCCTGATGAAATACAGAAAAAAATTAATTTTGAGAAAAAAAACTCAGTATGGTGTATAAAAAGTGAAGCAGGTTATCTCTATATTATTAAAGTTGAAAATTTATACAAAAAAATTATTCCATTTGAAAATGTCAAAAAATTAATATCGGAAAAACTACTTGAAACCAAGAGGAAAAAAGTTTTCAATTACTGGTTGAAAGAGAAGTTAAAATCAGAAAATATAACAATATATTACAACAAGATTTAAAATTGAGAACAATAGGTATTACAACAACAGTTCCAGTAGAAGTAATATTTGCTGCAAAAAGTGTTCCTGTTGATTTGAACAATATTTTTATAAGCTATAACAAGCCTGAAAATTTGATTAATTTTGCTGAACAGGAAGGTTTTCCCAGAACAATATGCAGTTGGATTAAAGGGTTATACGCTACAGCAATAAAACATAATATAAATGAAATTATTGCTGTTATGGAAGGTGATTGTTCAAATACCCATGCTTTAGCAGAAACCTGGTTAGAAAAAAACTTTAAAATAATACCTTTTTCTTATCCATATAATAAAGATTACAATATATTGAAAAATAATATTGAAAATTTAATGAAATATTTCAATGTTAAATATGCCCAGGTTAAAAAGCAAAAAAAACGTATTGATAAAATAAGAAAAAATTTAGATATTATTGATAAAGCAACTTTTGAAGATAACAAAGTCACGGGATTTGAAAATCATTTGTTTCTGGTCTCTGCATCTGACTTTCACTCTGATATTGACAAATTCGAAGAAAAAGTTGATAATTTTATATTAAAAATTAAACAAAGAAATCCATTTAAAGAAAAAGTACGGCTTGGTTTTATAGGTGTTCCCCCTATTATTACTGATTTATATGACAAAATTGAAAAATTTAATGCAAGGATTGTTTTTAACGAGGTTCAGAGACAATTTGCAATGTTAAATAATTGCAATGATTTAATAGAGCAATATCTGTTATACACATATCCTTATTCTGTGTTTGACAGATTAAAAGATATAAAAAATGAAATTAAAAAAAGAAGTCTTGACGGAATTATTCATTATGTGCAATCTTTCTGCTTTAGGAATATTCAGGACTCTATTTTTAAAAAACATTTAAATATTCCTGTTCTCACTCTTGAAGGAGACAGACCTGGCAAATTAGATGAAAGGAACAAAATACGACTGGAAAGTTTTATTGATATGATTTTATCAAAAAAGGAGGGATAAATGCTTGATATTAAATTTTTAAGACAGAATATTGATAAAGTTGAAAATATGTTAAAAGCAAGAAACACCAAAGTTGACCTTGAAGAATTTAAAATATTGGAAGAAAAAAGGAGAAGTTTGATAACAGAAGTTGAGCAGCTAAAATCTGATAGAAACAGGAAAAACAAAGAAATTGCAGCTATGAGAAAAGATGGAGGATTAGATAAAAACTTAATCAATGAAATGCAACAAATATCATCAAAAATAAAGCAAATAGACGTTGAATTAAAAGAAATTGAAGAAAAATTTGAAAAAATTATATTAAACATACCGAATATGATTCATGAATCAGTACCTATTGGGAAAGATGAAAATGATAATATAGAATATAAAGTTTGGGGTGAAAAACCTGAATTTGAGTTTACACCTAAAAATCACTGGGAACTTGGGGAAAAATTGGGAATCCTGGACTTTGAAAGAGCAGCAAAACTAACAGGAGCAAGATTCTCTCTTTATTTTAAGGAAGGTGCTCAGCTTGAAAGAGCTTTAATTAATTTCATGCTTGACCTTCATACTTCAGAACATGGATATTGCGAAACTTTGCCTCCCTTTATGGTTAACAGAGCTACTATGACAGGAACCGGCCAACTTCCAAAATTTGAAGATGACCTTTTTAAACTTGAAGATATTGACTATTTCCTTATTCCAACAGCTGAAGTGCCTGTTACAAATATTTTTGCAGGTGAAATATTAAAAGAAGATGATCTGCCTCTTTATTTCACAGCATATACTCCATGCTTCAGAAAAGAAGCCGGTTCTTACGGTAAAGATACAAAAGGTCTTATTAGACAGCATCAATTTAATAAAGTGGAGCTTGTTAAATTTTCCAAACCAGAAGAATCTTATAATGAACTTGAAAAACTTTTGCTTAATGCGGAAGAGGTGTTAAAAAGATTAAATATCCACTACAGAGTGGTAACTTTATGCAGTGGCGATACAGGATTTTCAGCTGCAAAAACTTATGATATTGAAGTTTGGTTACCTGGCCAGCAGAAATACAGGGAAATTTCATCCTGTTCCAATTTTGAAGATTTTCAAGCAAGGCGGGCAAAAATAAGATTTAAAAGAAAAGGTAAAAAAGGCACTGAATTTGTCCATACATTAAACGGTTCAGGTCTTGCAGTTGGAAGAACTTTTGTTGCTATTCTGGAAAATTACCAACAGGAAGACGGTTCTATTGTTGTTCCTGAAGTTTTAAGAAAGTACATGGGTGGTAAGAAAATAATCAAGCTTTGCTAAAACTTGAAAATTTTTTAAAGATATATTAATGTATTAATGAATGGTATAAAAAAATAAAGGAGTTACCATGTCAGGTCACAACAAGTGGAGTTCAATAAAACATAAAAAAGCAGCTGTTGATGCAAAACGAGGCAAAATTTTCACAAAATTAATCAGAGAAATCACTGTTGCTGCAAAAACAGGTGGAGGCAATCCTGAGACTAATAACAGACTAAGAGCCGCTATTGCTGCTGCCAAAGAAGCAAATATGCCAAAGGACAATATAGAAAAGGCCATTAAAAGAGGCACTGGAGAGCTTGAAGGAGTTAATTACGAAGAAATAAGATATGAAGGCTATGGTCCAAGCGGAGCTGCAGTGCTTGTTGAAGTCTTAACTGATAATAGAAACAGAGCAGCTTCTGAAATAAGGCATATTTTTAGTAAAAACAACGGCTCATTAGGTGAATCAGGTTGCGTTAGCTGGCTTTTTGACAAAAAAGGTTTAATTATTGTGTCAAAAGAAATTGCTGATGAAGATACACTATTTGATATAGCCATAGAAGCAGGAGCTGACGATATTAAAGAATCTGATGACAGCAAATCTTTTGAAATAATTTCCGAAGTATCTGTATTTGAAGATGTAAAAAAGGCTCTTGTTGACAATAATATTCAATATATTGAAGCAGCTATTACAATGATTCCTCAAAACAGTGTTAAACTTGCTGGGAAGGATGCTGAAAATATGATAAAATTAATGAATTCTCTTGAAGATTCTGATGATGTTCAAAAAGTTTATTCTAATTTTGACATTGATGATTCAATTTTAGAGAAATTTGTAGAATAGTGCTGGTAATAGGTGTTGATCCTGGGACAAAAATAACAGGCTTTGGTATTATCACAAAAAATCGCAATAATTTTTCATATGTATCAAGCGGTATTTTAAATTTAACGCAATTTAATAATATTCAAGATAAACTAAAAGCGTTATACAATTGTTTTAGCGAAATATTGAGCCAATACCATCCTGACTCTGTTGCAATAGAAGATATATTTTATTCAAAAAATATAAAGTCAACTATTAAATTGGGATATATAAAAGGCACTGTTTTTCTTGCAGCAATCCATAAAGGAATAAAAGTAGTGGAATATGCACCTACTAAAGTAAAATCTTCTGTAACAGGTAATGGCAGGGCAACAAAAGATTCAGTTAGAAGAATGATTAGCTGCCTTATTGATAATGTCCCTGACATTAAATACAATGATGAATCAGATGCTCTTGCAATTGCATATTGTCATTTAATAGAAGAAAATTTTAAAAGTTTTTTAAAAGGATAAAATTTTGATAGGTTTTTTAAAAGGTGAAATAATAAAAAAAGATATTAATTATCTTATAATTAATGTTAACGGAGTTGGTTATAAAGTATTATCTCCTATTTCAACTATTTGTAATATCAAAACCAACAATGTTGCTCTTTTAATAGAGACAATAGTTAAAGAAGATTCCATTACTTTATACGGATTTCTCACTGAAAATGAAAAAGAACTTTTCAATAAACTAATGACTGTATCTAAAATAGGCCCTAAACTGGCTCTTGCAATTTTATCAGGACTTTCAGTTGAAAAAATAATATCTGCTATTCAAGGCAACAACATTAAATTATTATCATCCATACCAGGTGTTGGCAAAAAAACAGCAGAAAGAATGTGCTTTGATTTAAAGGATAAATTTGGAGATAAAGATTCAACTATACCTGAAATTCACGATATATACATTGACAAAGAAAAGGATTTAACTGATGCACTTGTTTCTTTAGGTTACAAACCAGGTGAAATTAAAGATATTGTAATTAAAATCATAAAAAAATATAAAGATGCGCCAATAGAGGACTTAATAAAATTTGTATTAAACGAGCTTTATAATGGTTAAGAAAAATGAATTTTTAATGAAAGATGAGTTTGATGAAACTTTACGCCCCACAAAATTAGAGCAATTCATAGGGCAAACCAAATTAAAAAGTAATTTAAAAACCTTTATTAAAGCAGCTATTAACAGAAAAGATACACTTGACCATATTCTTTTTTACGGGCCTCCAGGGCTTGGAAAAACAACACTTGCAAACATTATTTCAAGTGAATTAAATGTAAATATTCGCTCCACATCAGGGCCTATTCTTGAAAGAGGAGGTGATTTGGCTGCTATTTTAACAAATCTTTCAAAAAATGATGTTCTCTTTATTGATGAAATTCATAGAATGAACAGAACAGTTGAAGAGATTCTTTATCCTGCAATGGAAGATTTTAAAATTGATATTATAATAGGCCAAGGCCCAACAGCAAAAAGCGTTAAATTAAATTTAAATAAATTCACTTTAATTGGCGCCACCACACGGGTCGGGCTTCTTACTTCACCTTTACGGGACAGATTTGGTTACATTGGCAGGCTTCAATATTATAATTCTGACGAACTGAAAACAATTGTAAAAAGATCTGCTAAAATTTTAAAAGTTGAAATAAATGATGAAGGAGCTCATGAAATAGCTTGTCGATCAAGAGGGACACCGAGAATAGCCAACAAACTGCTTAGAAGAGTCAGAGATTTTGCAGAAGTTCATGGCAGCGGCAAAATTGATAAAAAGATTGCGGATTTTGCACTTGGTAATCTGGATATTGATGAAAAAGGTCTTGACCTTATGGATAGAAAATTTATTCTTTCAATTATAGAAAAATTTGACGGCGGCCCTGTTGGTATTGATACTATTTCAACTTACCTTGATGAGGAGAAAGATACAATAGAAGATGTGTATGAACCTTACCTTATACAGCTTGGCTTTTTAAAAAGGACAAACAGGGGAAGAGTTGTTACAAATCTGGCTCTTGAATATTTTGGAAAAAATTACCAAAAAGGTTTATTTGAATAAAAAAGGAGATTTTAATGACCTCTATTGCTGAAACTTACAAAAGATTTAATCTCTCGTTTGTTAAAGGAAAAGGTTGTTTTTTATATTCTGCAAACAATGAAAAATATCTTGACCTTGTTGGCGGGATTGCTGTTTGCGTACTTGGGCATGGTTATCCAGAGTTTAACAAAATATTAAAAGCTCAAATTGATAATATTTTACATGTTTCCAATTTATATAACATTCCTCCTCAGGAGGATTTAGCTAAAAAGATTTGCAATATTTCATTTGCTGACAAGGTATTTTTCTGTAACAGCGGAGCAGAAGCAAATGAAGCTGCCATAAAACTTGTAAGAAAACATGGCTCTTCAATAAAAAGTTCAAAACAGGTTATACTAAGCTGTATTAATTCTTTCCACGGTAGGACAACAGGTGCTTTGTCTATAACAGGACAGGAAAAATATAGGAAAGATTTCGGTGAGCTTTTGCCCTATGTTGATTTTGTGGAATTTAACAACACAAAATCACTTACAGAAAAATTCAGTGAAAATGTTGCAGGATTTTTCATAGAAATTATTCAGGGAGAAGGCGGAATTAATGTTATTAACAGAGAGTTTTTAGAAAAAGCAAGAGAGTTATGCAATAAATTCAATGCAGTTCTTGTGTATGATGAAGTTCAGACAGGGGTTGGCAGAACAGGTAAATATTTTGCCTATGAACATTTTAATATAGAGCCTGATATTATGACTCTTGCCAAAGCACTTGGAGGAGGTATTCCTATAGGTGCACTTGCTGGTAAGAAAGAATTTATGCAAATTCTTTCTGCAGGTACTCATGCCTCCACATTTGGAGGGAATTATCTTGCATCAGCAGCTGGGTGTGCTGTGCTTGATATAATTGAGAAAGGTAAAATTTTAAATAAAGTTAAATCAAATGGAGAATACTTTTTTAAAAATCTTGAAAATTTATCAAAAGAGTTCCCTTTTATAAAAAGAGTTAAGGGATTAGGCTTGATTTTAGGATTAGAGCTGGATTTTCAAGCTGCAGATGTTGTAAATGAGTTAATTAAGGAAAAAGTACTTACTGTAACTGCCGGAGAAAAAGTATTAAGATTTGTACCGCCTTTGATTATAACTAAAGAGGAAATAGATATGGCTTTGAAAAAATTAAGGAAGGTTTTTAAAGTTTTTTAATTAGCAAACCACCGGCTATTTGCTAATAAATCGGAGGAGATTAATGATAAGACATTTTTTATCAATTGAAGATTTTACAACAGAAGAAATAAATAAAATTTTCAGCAGAACAAAAGAATTGAAAAAAAATAAAATTCAAAATACATTGCAGCATAAAACACTTGCATTAATTTTTGAAAAAGCATCTACAAGAACAAGAGTTTCATTTGAAGTAGGCATAAATCAATTAGGTGGCAATTCCATTTTCATCTCTCCAAGGGACAGTCAATTAAGCAGAGGAGAAGAAATTAAAGATACAGCAAGGGTGTTGTCAAGATATGTCGATATAGCGGCAATTAGAACTTTTGAGCAGGAAAAATTGGAAGAATTTGCAAAATTTTCCACAGTTCCTGTAATAAATGCTTTAACAGATTTAAGGCATCCCTGTCAGATTCTTACTGATATTTTTACAATAATTGAATTTCTCGGTGATATTAACGAAAAAACCATTGCTTTTATAGGTGACGGAAATAATATGATGAATTCATGGATTACAGCATTGTTAAGATTGAATTTTACCCTTATATGTGCATTCCCGGAAAATTTTGAACCTAACAAACAAATCGTCGATAAAGTAAAAACTCAAGGAAAAGGCAAACTTATTTTAACCAATGACCCTGAAGAAGCTGCAACAAATGCTGATGTTATCAACACTGATGTTTGGGCAAGTATGGGTCAGGAAGATGAACATAAAAAAAGAATTAAGATTTTTGAAAAATATCAAATTAATGAGCATTTAATAAATAATAACAGTAAAAACCCTTTTGTACTGCATTGCTTACCAGCTCATAAAGGTGAAGAGATAACTGAAGATATATTTGAAAAAAACGCAAAATTTATTTTTACACAAGCAGAAAACAGACTTCATGTGCAAAAAGCTATTATGGAAGAATT
>CAZBLP010000002.1:0-66808 GCA_964492825.1 uncultured bacterium | reverse complement strand
TTTTTACACAAGCAGAAAACAGACTTCATGTGCAAAAAGCTATTATGGAAGAATTACTTTTGCAATTTATAAATTAAAATTAATTATTATAATATTTAATATATTGAAAAATTAAAAAAAATATTTTAAGAGATTAAAGTTATAACAAATAGTTAAATCAGAAATCAAAAATTTTTAAGAGGTGTTAATGGAAAAAAACAAACATAATGAAGTTTATCCGCCGGTTCCGCCAAATTATCCCAATTATTATCCAGTTGAAGAAGATGAAATAGACCTGTATGAATTATGGCTTACTCTACTTAAAAGAAAAAAACTTATTATTTCTATTACTTCTTTTATAACTGTTTTAGCTGTTATAATAAGTCTTTTATTGCCAAAAGTTTACAAAACAGATTTTTCATTAATTCCTCTTGGAGGTAAACGAGCATCCGGCATTGCATCATTACTTGGCAGTTTGCCTGTTTCATTGCCGACAACCACTTCAGGAATAACAGTGGAAGCTGTTTTAAAAAGCAGAATTTTAAGAGAAAATTTAGTTGAAAAATTAAATCTTCTACCTATACTTTTTCCTGATAACTGGGATAATGTTACAAAAAAATGGATTTTAAAAAATAAAGATGATAAACCACCAACAATTTTCAAAGGCGCAAACGCTTTAAAAAATTTAATATCAGTTTCCACTGATAAAAAAACAGGGGTAATTAACGTATCTGTGTTATTTAAAAAACAACCTGAAATGACGTATAAAATAGCAAATGGAATTATAAAAACAACTGATGAAATATTAAATAAGAAATCTTTTACACTTGTAAAAAAATATAGAGTCTATGTTGGTGAAAGATTGCAGGAAGCAAAAATAAGGCTTAAAAAACTTGAAAAAATTTATATAGAATTTTCAGAAGGAAAAATAAAAGATATACCGTTTTTAACAATGAACAAGGAAACGGAATTTGGCAAATTACAGGGAAAGCTTATTGCTGAAAAAGAGAAATTAAAAGCAATAAAAAACTCCAACTTTAATATATCTAAAAAAGAAGTTGCAAAACAGCAGGAAAAAATTAAAAAGATTAAAAATCAAATAGATGAATATTTAAAAAAACTTAATAGTATGAATCCGAATTTTGTATCCATTCCTAAACTAAAATTTAATCTGCTTCAGTTAAAATCCGAAATATCAATAGCTCAAGGATTGTATCAATCCCTTGTCCATGAATATGAAATGGCAAAAGCACAAGAGATGAAAGAGCAGATAGCATTTCAGGTCATAGATCCGCCTTATGTTCCAGAAAAAAGATTTAAACCCAAAAGAAAACTTATAGTAGTAGTGGCATTTGTAACAGGATTAGTTTTAAGTGTATTTATTGTTTTTTTCTTAGAATGGATTGAAAATATTAAAAACAGAGATCAGGAGGAAATTTAATGAAATTATTAAAATACATATTTGTTACCATATTTATGGTAACTGTTTCATATATAAATTTAAATTCAGCTGAGGGGCTCACCTCTTCTACAACTTCATCTGGGGCTACTGCACAAGGGATTGGTTCTTCTTCAAGTTCTTTTAAAGGACTTTCAAAAAGCAGTTCTTCTCAAGGTAATTTGAATCGTGCCACTTCAATTTTACAAAAAAAATTGTCTGAAAAAGGCAAAATGGGGCAAGATCTTAATGAAGAAGCTTTTAAAGGAGAAGGAATAGAAAATCAGGAAATCGGCAAGTATCCTTCTGAATTAATAGAGCAGTTAAAATATAAAAAAAAGAAAAATTTTATTAATGGAAAAACAAATTTAGAAATTTCATCTTTGGAAAAAAGTTTTTTAAACAGAATAAGTGATAAAAAATTAAAAGTCGGACAGTTTGGTTATAATTTTTTTAGAGGAAGGCCAAGATTAACTTTTTCCATTCCTGTTGATAAAAATTATATATTAGGCCCAGGAGACGAACTTTTTATATATATTATTGGCGGTACAATGGATTCCAATCTTTCAAGAATCAGGAAACTTGTTGTGGATAGAGAAGGAAAAATATATATGCCTGGCATAGGAGTTTTTTATGTGTGGGGGCTTACTCTGGGAGAAGCTGAAAATATTATATCAAAAGCTTTAAGCGCAAATATAAAATTAACAGTTGGGAGATTAAGAACTTTCCCTATATATGTTTCAGGAGAAGTAAACAAGCCTGGAGCTGAAATGGTTACAGGAGTGAACACTGTAATAGATGCTTTAATGATGGCAGGAGGCATTAAAAAAACAGGTACTCTCAGAGATATAATAATTACAAAAAAGCAAAACAACAAAATAAAAAAATACCATATAGATTTTTATAAACTTCTATTAAAAGGAGAACAGATTGATTTCAGATTAAAAGATAATGATGTTATTTTTGTTAAACCAATAGGCAAAACAGTAGCTATTATAGGCAAAGTCAAAAGACCTGCTATTTATGAAATTAAAAACGAAACTACATTAAAAGATTTAATAAATTTGGCAGGAGGCTTGCTCCCTTCAAGTTACAAATTAAAAGTGTCATTGGACAGATATAAAGAAAATCTTTATATAGAAATGAAAGAAGGCTCTCTTGATAATAATGCTTTTATTAATCAAAAATTAAAAGATGGAGACATTATCAGTATTAAAGAAGTAATAAACGTACCTCAAAATGCTGTTGAAATATCAGGATACACCACATATCCCGGTTTGTATGAATATAAAAGAGAGATGAAATTATCTGAAATTTTAAAAAATGACCTTTTTTTCAAAGATTCCAATATGAATTTTGCATTAATAAAAAGACAGTTTCCTACAGGCACAAATCCTAAATATATTACTTTTTCACCTTCTGAAATATTATCTAATAAAGGTGATATGCTTCTCGCTCCAGCAGACAAAATATTTTTATTCAAATATAATTTTTTAAATTTAAATATTAAAAAAGTTAAAAATGTTGTGATTATAAAGGGATATATAAAACATCCCTCTTTATTCTCATACAAACAGGGGCTTACTCTGTCCCAAATATTTGACAAAACCCAATTAAATTTGGATACTAACCGAAAATTTGCCGTTATTATCAGACATTATCCGTTTGGTTTGCCTCCTAAATATATAACTTTTATTCCTGAAGATATTTTAAACAAAAAAAAGGATGTTCCCTTAATGCCTGCAGATATTGTTGTTTTTTATAAATTTGGGAAAAAGGATATAGATTTCAACCAAATAAAAAATGTTGTTGTATTGGAAGGTGAAACATTATATCCAGGTGTATATACTTATAAAAACAACATGAACCTATCTGATATTCTAAATAAAAATATTTTTACCTTGAATACTGATTTAAATTACGGAGAAATAGAAAGAAGAGATTTAAATAATTTTAAAATAACGGATATTATAAAATTTAACCCTGAAAAAATTTTAAATAATAAAGAAAATATAACGTTACAAAAACTTGATGTTGTCAGATTATTCCCGAGACATATATTTGCTCCTATTAAAATAACCGGAGAAGTGGAAAAATCAATTATAGTCCCTTATCACTTTGGAATAAAATTAACAGATGCATTATCAAAAGCCAGATTTTTAAGAGATTTAAAGAGTTTGAAAGTTGAAATTTTCAGAGAAGCATCAAAAAACAAAGGGAAAACACAACTTGAAAAAGCTGAGAATATAAAAATAAAGGCTGAAGGCTCAGGAGAAATGATACAAAAAAATATAACTTCTATATTTCTTTTTGATCTTCTTATTGCACAAAACAACAAATTAAATATTCCGCTTAATCCTGGAGACAGGTTGTTAATTAAAAAAATATCAAAAGATGAAGTTGTTGAAAAAGTTGAAATTCAAGGTTATGTAAAAAGGCCAGGAATTTACAGCATTAGTGAAAACACGACTCTTTACGAAATTTTAAAACAAGCAGGAGGTTTTAGAGATAATGCATATCCTGACGGAATCATTTTTACAAGAGAATCTATAAAAGAAATGGAGCAACAGAGATTAAACAAAGCAATCCTGGAAATGAAACAGGAAATAGATAAAGAACAAGCAGGAATTATGCAATCTGATTTGGAATCAACACAAAAAAATGCAAGAAAACAAGCTATGGATTCAAAGAGAAGATTACTTGATTTAATGCAGCAAACAAATGTAAACGGAAGAATTTCAGGTTTAATAATTCCTGAAGATATTGAAAAATTAAAAAATACAATATCTGACATATATCTTGCAAATGGAGATAAAATCTATATTCCTAAAAAGCCTGCAAGTGTACTTATATTTGGCGAGGTTTATAACCCTTCGGCACTTATAAGGATAAAAGATTACAAAGTAAAAGATTATATATCAGATGCCGGCGGATTAACCAAAGACGCGGATATTGAAAATATTTTTGTTATAAAACCAAATGGTGCTGTTATAACATCATCAAACATTTACAAAGGAAAACATTGGCAAGGTAGAAACCCTACAGTTTGGGGAATACCATTTTTATTTAGCAAAAATATAATGAATTATAAATTAGATTCAGGCGACGCTATTATTGTTCCTTTAAAAATAAACGTTCCAATATTCTGGCGGCCATTGTTAAGAGATGTAATGCAGATTATCTATCAAAGCGCTTTGACAACTTATACTGTTGTAAATTTAAAAGATTAATTTTTTAAAAAAAATTAAATAACTTATTGACTTTTTTATTCCTTTAGGATAGTTTTAATTTAATAGGGGGAAATTATGAAAAAATTTATACAAGCTTTAAGTATTGTATTTGTTTTTACATTATTTGTTGGACAAAGTTTATTTGCATATACACCGATTTTCGGGGTTCAAGAAGATAATGTGACAATTGGAGGAACACCTGTGCCTGTATCTCAAAGCGGACTTATTAATAACGGTGATGTTGTGGGTAATATACGGCAGAATAATATTAACTTATCCTTAAAAGTATATAAAAATGATAATTTTTCCCAGGACAACCTCTCTATTGGAATAGTTATTCTTGACAATACCACCTATACCAGTGATTATAACGGACTTATTAATGACAATTACAGTCCTGACAACAATGCTGACTGGTCAAATCAAAGCTACAGATACTTGGAAGCAATTGTTTACCCAATAGAAGTAGCAACAAACAGTAGTGACGAAACATCTGTTACCATTCCCGATACAGCAAAAATTTATTTTAGAGCATATACCTATGATCACAGTATAGCTTTTAAAGGTAATATTAGCAATAATACTCAAAACGGTCCTGTGACAAGTGACTCTAGCGGCAACCTTACTTTTGATCCTAACAATCTCATCCAGAAAGTCAGAGATGAGTTACAAAACAGAGATGTAGAGACAGCTGAAGCAGCAGAAGACTTAATCCCATCAGGAATCTATAAATTTAAAATCATTACAGATATTCCTATAGGTTACTATGATAATGGAAGCCTAACAGAATTTGACAATACAACACCGTCAAATTGGGACATAAATGGAGTAACAGACTCACCTGTTATAGCAGCAGGTGCCCCTGTTTTGTCAGGTACAATTGAAGTAGTGGATAATACCTCTGTAACATTGCCCAGTGAGTCAACTTCAGGTAGTTCTACATCAAGCGGGACATCAGGAGGAGAAACTACAACTTCACAAGACGAGGAAGCTGCAGCAGAAGAAGAAATTGACAATGCAGGCCAAGAAGCAGTATCAGATGTTGAAGATGCATTGGAATCAGGTGATAGTGAAGCAATTGTGGACAGTATAGATAGTTTAGGTGATACCATAGGATCTGCAATAGATGATTTACAAGATGATGTGGACGCAGTAGCGAATATTTTGGATACATCAGCAGATGCAATTACTGATGTATTGGACACTATTGCAAGTTCGGAAAATGCCGATGATGAAATAATTAGAAACGCAGTCACTCAAGCTGAAACTGAAGTATCAAATATTATTGATAAAGTAACAGACGCAATATCAGAACCTGAAAATGTGACAATTGAACATGCTGAAAAAATTGTAACTAATACTTCAGATATGGTAAGTTCAATTTTAAAAACATCTAAAGATTTAAATATAGGATTAGGAGAAGATGTTATAGAAAAAGCTCAGGAGCTTACACAAAACATATTAGAAGCCACTCTTGATGATCTTGCAAAAGAAACAGGTAAAACAATTGAGCCTGTGACAACTCCTGAAGAACTTCAAAAAACATTGGAAGATAATCCAGATTTAATGGATGACGTTATTGATACAGCAGCCATAGATGTCACAGATGCTGTAACCGTTGAAAAGGCAGAGGTTCAGAATATTTTAAAACAAGCAGGTTTAAGCGAAGAAACAGCTCAGGAAGTGGCTGATGCTTTACCGACAGTTGCAAATCCCGATGCAGCTGTTCTTGCAAAAGAAGAAAAAGTTATTACAACAACAAATGTTGTAGAAGATGCAGTAAAAAATATTTCAACAGATGTTAAAATAGAAAGCACAGATTATGGTTCAGTTGAAGTTGAAGTAAGCGGATTTAAAGTAGCTACTTTTATAAAAGAAGTAAAAATTGTTCCTTCTTCAATACCAGAAGGCGTACATGCACTCCCAAACGGAAGAGCTGTTAGTGTAAAAAATGGAATAGCAGTTGTATTAACTCCTGCGCCAAAAGATCCAGTTGGAGTTATCACTGGAATTCAAGACTCTAAAATAGATGATGACGGATTAATCAGCATAAATACAGATAGTGGCAAATTAATAGGTACATTTGGTTGGGAGGTAAAAGGTGGCAGTAGCGTAGCCGCACATACAACAAGTTTTGAAATGGTTGGAGGAGATCCAGCATCTGAAGCATACGGAGTATTGGCAAGATATTCCGACGGCTCAACCCAAATGATATCTCCTTATGTTGCGTCATTAGATAATTTCTCAAATGATATGGATAAATTCTTCGGGGCAAATTATAGCATGG
Source organism: uncultured bacterium (assembly GCA_964492825.1). Lineage (GTDB taxonomy): Bacteria > DYJV01 > DYJV01 > DYJV01 > DYJV01 > CAZBLP01. The sequence goes on along the minus strand of CAZBLP010000002.1, from coordinate 59,874 downwards.
ACAGAGATACAGGAGTTCTTACAGTTACCACTAACAATAAGGAGTATAAATTTAAATTCACATATATTGTTACACCAATTGAGTCAGGTTCTGATGACGAAGACTGGTATAATGCAAATAAAGACAGTAATGGTGTTGCATATAAAGATGTAGGTGATTTAAATGGAGACGGATTAACGGACTTTAAAGTATATTCCTCTGAAGGTATGCAGGTTATTTATTGGATTAAATAAAACATACAACAATATCAAATTATTGCAAAGAGCCACAAAATTTTGTGGCTCTTTTTTATGGGTAGTATGTGTAGGAGGATAAGATCTTTTGTTTTTGTTATAGGATTTTAATAACAGTTTTTATACTATTAACTTACTTAAATTGTCTGCACTCTGAACAACTTCCATATTATATACCTTATACAGGAATATCAGCAGCATCAACCATTATACCACCAAAAGAATTTGAAATAAATTTAAATTATGCTGTTTTAAACGATACAGTTGATATTTTAAATTTAAAATCAAACTACCTTAAATCATACGGAAATAATATAGGGAATTATGAACACAGAGGGATATCCGTTAATTTCGGACTTACAGATAATTTAATGATTATTACTTCTTATTTAAAAAGAAAGATTAATTACGGAACTGGAAATTTAAATATTAACAGTTATACCCTTGCTTTTAGAAAATCATTTAACTCATTGATTTCCTTGGAAATAGGTATACGTAAAAATAATGCAAAAGATTTAAAAATTTCAGATATATCTGAAATGAATTACTACGCAGATAAATTTAAAAAAGGTCTAACAATTGAAACTGATAAAAATTATGTTTGGCTAACAAGGAAATATCCAGAAATGACTTTAAGTATAGGTTTTTTAAAAAAAGAAGAGCCTTTTTTTTTAATTAAAGATATGAAAGATTTTTCAAATTATTATAGATTAACTATTGGCAAAGCATTTAAAATTTTTTATCCTAATTTTTACTTGGAATATGGAAAAACAAAAATTAATACTAAAATCGATTCCAATATTATTAAAATGATTCCGGATAAATATAAAAATAGGTTCCCTGATTTGCCGTACAATCTGGATAGAAATGAAAATTATTATAAATTCGGTTTTTCATTATTTATAAAAACTCCGTGCAGAACCTTAACACAAATTGAATATTCATACATAAAAATAAATAGAAAACAAAGTTTAAATTATATAGATTATAATCATATACTAAAAGGGAAAATCGGTTACTTTATAAATAGAAATATTATTTTAACATTTGGAGGAAAGCTCTTATACAGACAATTTAACGGGGAAATCCCTTTTTTGTATAACAAATACTCTCAAACTACTTTTGATCATCCGTATGGCTGGATACAGTTTGGGATAACTTTTATTTGGGATTAATTTTTTACATTTGGAATATTTATGAAATTATACAATCAAGCTTGGACAAATAAAGATGGCTTTAAAAGTTCTGTCTCTATCTTAATTTACATTTGTTTTAATCTGTTTATAAACTCTACTTATAATAGTTATAAAATTAAATTATTTGATTTTTTATTATTTATTGATATTTTGAATGAGAATAGAAATTACATTTGTGGAGATTATAATGAAACTGCTAATATCTGACCTTGAGGGAACACTGGTAGACTTTCAATGGAAGCTTAAAGAATCTATGGATGAAATGTGCGAAATAATTAAAGGTTATAATATAAACTACAATTTAAATTTACCTGTATTAAAATTGAAAAAAATGAATTATTCCAAATTGTATAACTATTTTCAAAAAAATATAGATGATCCAAAATTAAAAAGAAAAATTATGGCTGATTTTAACAGAATTTATGACTTTTATGATAAAGATGCATCAAAACGTTGGAAATTAAAGAGTAATGTTAATTATGTATTTGCTAAATTAACTGATATGGATGTAAAAATTGCTCTATGTTCAAATGTAGGTAGAAATGCTCTTGATTATATTATTGACAAATTCAAAATAAAATCTTTTTTTGATATAACTGTTTCAAGAAATGATGTTGACTTTCTCAAACCAAATATAGATGGTTTAAAAAAAATTTTTAAGTTCTTTAATGTTAAAAATAGTAATGAAAACTCTATTTTTTTCCTTGGTGACAGTCTTACTGATATTTATACCGCAAGGAAAGCAAAAATTTCTTCAATAATAATAGTAGGAGAAGGAGAAAACTCTCTTTCTGAAATTCTTGAACATAAGCCAAATCATATTATAAACAATCTTAAAGATGTTTTAGAGTTTTATTCATAGTTACATTGAATTTTAGAGATTGTTAACCCAAAATTTATTCTATCTCATCAAATTTTAAAAATCAATGCGGTTTTACTTGATTTACTTGTTTTTTTTAGAAAAATGGTTTAATTAAAAAATAATAATCTTAGCAGGAGGAAATTATGTATTATCCTATTTTCAGACCGAGAAGACTTAGAAAAACCGAGAACTTTAGGGCAATGATAAGAGAAACATTTCTTAGAAAAGAGGATTTTATCTATCCTTTGTTTATTTGTCCTGGTGAAAATATTAAGAACGAAGTAAAATCTATGCCTGGAATTTATCAGTTTTCAATAGACAATGTCTTAAAAGAAATTGAAGATTCTGTTAGCTTAGGAATAAAATCTTTCATTCTTTTTGGAATTCCTGAGATAAAAGATGAGCTTGCTACAGAAGCTTATGCGGAAAATGGTATCATTCAGCGTGCAATTAGAGAAATAAAAAAAAGATTTGAAGATATTATTATTATTACTGATGTATGTTTATGTGAATATACTTCACATGGACATTGCGGCATTGTTAAGGATGGAATAATTTTAAATGATGAAACATTGGAGCTTTTGGCAAAAGAAGCATTAACACATGTAGAAGCCGGAGCTGACATGGTTGCACCTTCTGATATGATGGATGGTCGAATAGGAGTAATCAGGGAGGTCTTAGATGGGAACGGGTTTTCCGATATTCCTATAATGGCATATTCTGCAAAATACTCTTCATCATATTACGGACCTTTTAGAGACGCAGCTGAATCTCCGCCACAATTTGGAGATAGGAAATCTTATCAGATGGATATAGCAAATACTCAGGAAGCATTAAGGGAGGTGGAGTTAGACATTGACGAAGGAGCTGATATTGTTATGGTGAAACCAGCATTATCTTATCTTGACATAATTTGCAAAGTTAAAGAGAATTTTAACAGGCCTGTTGCAGCATACAACGTAAGTGGTGAATATTCCATGATAAAAGCTGCTGGTAGATTAGGATGGATTGATGAAAAAAGTGTAATGTTTGAAACTTTGCTGTCAATAAAAAGAGCAGGAGCTGATATTATTTTAACATATTTTGCTAAAGATATTGCAAAGGTATTATAAATTATTAATTTTTTTTTAAAGAACACTTGACAAAATCATAAAATAAATTTAAATAAAACAATGTTTATAGGAATGAACATATGGGATTATTGAAAAAACCTAAAAAAATTATTGGATTGGATATAGGAAAATATGCAGTAAAGTTTGTAGAATTTTCCTTTTTTAATAACACTATATCTTTGTCTAATATTGGTCATTCTTGTTTTTCCTTTGAAACCATTGTTGATGAAATGCTTATCAACACAAACGAAATCATTGAACGAATCAAAACTCTAATTTCATATTATAAAATTAAAAATAATAATGCCGCTGTATCAATTCCAGGTAATGACACTATAATTAAACGGATTCAGGTAAAAGGAGAAACATACAATGATATTAAAAGAGCTGTTGAATTAGAAGCTCCCAATCATATTCCTTATAATATTAATGAGATAAAAATGGCATTTCATGTATTTGATAAAGAAAATGGCTCTGAAGTAAATGACATATTATTAATAGCAGTTAAAGAGGAAGTCTTAGATGATTATATTAGCATATTAATAGAATCAGGCTTAAAGCCGGAAATAGCTGATATTGATTTTTTTGCAATACAAAATATATTTGAATACAATTATAATGAAGATATTGATGCTTCCGAAATAATAGCTCTTATTGATATAGGAGCAAATCTTTTAAATATTTTAATTTTAAAAAATTTTCAAAGTATTTTCTATAGAGACACTATTTTGGGAAATTTCTTACCTTATGAAAGAATACAAAACACTCTAAATATTTCTTATGCTGAAGTTGAAAAAATGAAGATAGAAAAGAGCTCCAATCATCATATTCAAAATTTTGTTTCAACTATTAATAAAAACGTAACTTCCAATATTACCAAAGGATTGGATCTATTTTTGTCATCTAGCAATGAAGATAAAATTGATAAGATTTTTTTATCAGGCGGAGAAGCTCTTGACAGTTATGTTAAGGAATTTTTAAAATCAAGATATCCGAATACTGAAATAAATTACCTTGATCCGTTTAAAAAAATAAATATAGATGAAAATCTTTTTGATAGAGATTATATTGATTATATTAAACCTCAATACGCTGTGGCATCAGGCTTAGCTTTGAGAGGATTGGATATATGATTAAAATCAATTTATTACCAATTGAAAAAATTAAGAGGAAATATGAAATAAATCTGACTATTATGTGGAATGTTGTAATCTTTTGCCTTATTGTTGCAACCTTTTCAGGGATTTATTTTATAAATAAAAACAAAATTTCCAAAATTGATAGAGAAATCACATATAACAAAAAAAAACTTAAAGAACTTAAATCTTTAAGAATACAACTTAAAACATTTCAGGCTAAAAAGAAATTATTTAAGACAAAATTTAAAATTATAAAAGAACTAGAAAACTTCAAATTATTACCACCATATTTAATGTCAATTTTAGCTGAAAATATTCCTGAAAAAGTCTGGCTTAGGTCATTAAAAGAAGACAATTTTAAGATATCATTAAAAGGCGTTGCAATTGATGAACCTACAATTGTAAGCTTTATTAAAAATCTGAAGAAAACCGGCTCATTTTCCAGAGTTGAATTAATACAGGTAAGTCAAGTTAGTTATTCAGGCTATAAATTTAAATATTTTTCATTAAAGATGAATATTAACCAAACTAAATTGAAAGATATACTATGATGAATTTACAAACAATTTTGGAAAAATATTTTTCTTTACCTATTTTTGTAAAAATATTAATTTACTCTCTAATATGGGTCTTAATTGCAAGTGCATTGTATTTTACTGTTATTACATCACAATTTGAGACTATTGAAAAGAAAACCTATAAATTGGCAAAGCTAAAAAAGCAAACTTTAGCAATTATAAGAGTGAAAAAAAAGTTAAAAACTTTTCAGGCAGAGTTAAAACAATTAGAAAAAAACTTTAATATAGCTTTAAAAAAACTTCCTGATTCCAAAGAAATTCCAACATTACTATTTAATATCAGCGAAATAGGAAAAAAATACAATCTCGATTTTCTAAATTTTAGACCAGGCAAAGTTACTAAAAAAGAATTTTTTGGCCAAATACCTATTTCATTAAGATTGATTGGCAGTTATCATGACATTGCCAAGTTTTTATGGGAAATATCTAATTTACAAAGAATTGTAAAAGTAAAATCTCTTACTCTTGTACCTGGAAGAAATAATATTTTAACTTTTAATGGAGAATTAGAAACATATATTTTTCTTAAGGAAAAATTAAATGCCAAAAAAAAGAAAAGAAAAAAATAAATTGTTTTTTAAAATAATTACTTTTATCTTGCTGTCAGTATTTCTAATTGCTTGCGGGCAGGAAAAAACAAAAACAAAAAAAATAATAAAACCAAAAAAAATTTTAAAAAAAAGGCTTAATAAAAATAAATCTTTAACAAAAATAACTAAAGAAAATAAAAAACTACATAAATTTATTTATTCTGTATCAACAGAAAGGGATCCATTTAAACCTTTTTTCATGAAGGTTAAAATGGAAGAAAATATAGGAGATGATATTCCTGAAACACCCCTTACAATGTATAGTTTAGCACAATATAAACTAAAAGCTATTTTAACAGCATTGGGAAAATCACCATTAGCAATGGTAGAAACAAGCGACAACCTTGGACTGTTTTTCACAATTGGAGATTATATTGGCAAAGAGCATTATAAAGTTGTTTCTATTGAAAATAATATTGTAAAGTTGGAAAAAAAGAAAAGAGGCTTATTAAATGAAGTAAAAATAGTTACAAAAGAATTAACATTAGACAATGAAGGAGAATAACTAATGTTTAAACTAATTTTAAAAATCTTAATGATTTTTCTGTTATCATACACTACTCTTGCTTATTCTGGCAATTACAAAGGAGAAAAAGTCAGCCTTGTTTTTAAAGATGCTGATCTTAAAAATGTTTTAATGTTATTTGCAGAATATGAGAACAAAAATTTTTTAATTGACGAAGATGTTAAAGGCACAATAACAATAAGACTTAAAAACGTTCCATGGGATCAAGCACTTAAAATTATCTTAAACATGAAAAATCTTGAAAAAATAGAAGACGGCAATGTTGTTAGGATTGTAAGCAAAGAATATATCCAAAAAAAACAGGATGAAAAGAAAAGGAAAGAGCTTGAAAAGATTAAAGAAAAGGAAAGAAAAAAAGAATTAGCACCATTATACACTAAAATAATTAACGTTAACTTTGCAAAAGTATCAGATATCAACAGCAATATTAGTTCTCTTCTTTCCAGCAGAGGAAAATTGATTTCAGATACAAGGACAAATTCTTTTATTATAACTGATATTGAAAAAAATATGAAAGAAATCGAAAAAGTCATTAAAATCCTCGACAAGCCTACACCTCAAGTTATAATAGAAGCCAAAATTATAGTTATTAAAAACACTGCTTCCAAAGAACTTGGTATACAATGGGGTGGCTCTTTTGTTCAGAGAATAACATCCAAAGATTTCTTTTATGGTATTACAGGAGGCTCTACTGGAAGCACCGATATAACCAATCCAACAACAAGCATTCAACCTCCAGGGACCAGCCAAAAAACAACAAATTATACAGCTGTCTCAATCCCAGGTAATTATGTTGTTAATGCCCCAACAGTTCAGTCTCCTGTTGGTGGGCTGGGGTTAATTTTCGGCAAATGGGGTTACTATAATTTATCTGTTAAATTAACTGCTTTAAAATCAAAAAACATGGCTAAAGAAATTTCATCGCCTAAAGTAATAGCACTTGACAATGAAAAAGCTGTTATTGAGCAAGGTCAAGAAATTCCTTACAAAACAGTTAGTGATCAAGGCACAAAAACAGAATTTAAAGATGCTAAATTAAAATTAGAGGTAACACCTCATATTACTCCTAACAAAATGGTACTTCTTGATCTCAGTCTTTCAAAAGATTCAATAGGCCAGCAAACCACTGACGGTCCCGCAATTAATACTCAGGAAGTTAAAACCAAACTCCTTTTAAAAAACGGAGAAACTGCTGTAATAGGCGGCATAATATCAAATGCTGAGACTAAAGGTCAAGACTCTGTTCCATTTTTTTCTGACTTGCCAATAGTGGGTTTTTTATTTAAAAATAATATAAAATCAAATATAAAAGGCGAACTTCTCATATTTATTACTCCACATGTTGTTGAAAGAAGTTTGGTAAATTTTGAGCAAGAAAAAATTGTAAAAAAATTTCAAGAAGAAAAAAAAGCAAATGAAAAACATCCTGTTAAGTCAGGCGATAATTTAAATAAAGCTAAGGTTGTAAAAAATTTAAAAGTCAGGCAAAAACCTCTTCTCAGTTCAAAAGTACTCTCTATTCTAAAAAAAGGTAGAATTGTTAAAATACTCCAGCGAAAAGACAGACCATGGTATTATATTGATTTCAAAGGTATAAAAGGTTATGTTTTCTACAAATATTTAAAAGAACTAAAATAGGTTCAAACTTAAAAATCAAAAATGTATAATTTTTCAAACCAAAGAAATATTGTTTTAATTGGATATATGGGCTCTGGCAAGAGTTCTGTTGGTAAATGTTTAGCTTCAAAATTAAATTACGAGTTTTTTGATACTGATACTTATATTGAACATAACTTAAATATTTCTATTTCTGAAATTTTTAGAGTTTACGGTGAGAATTATTTCAGAATCCTTGAAAAAACATTAGCAGAACAACTTATAAAAAAAAAATTACAAATAATGTAATATCAACAGGAGGAGGATTACCCTTTTATTTAAAAGAAAAATCTTATTTAAAAAAATTAGGTATAATAATTTATTTAAAAAATTCAAAAAATGTATTGATTAAAAGAATTTTTAATGATATAAACAGGCCTCTCAGACTAAAATCCGGTCTTTTTGAAAAGAGGCATTCCTGCTATAATTCAATAGCAAACATTGTCATCTCATGTGACTTTAAAAGCATTGAAGATGTAGCAGATGAAATATTGCTAAGAATAAAATTTAAGGAGAAAGAATGAAAGTTAGTAAAAACATGAAAGTTGCATTTGATTACAAATTGTTTGTAGATGGCAATTTGGTGGATGAAAGTAAAGATATGCCTTTTACTTTTATCTATGGTTATTCACAGGTTATTCCAGGTGTAGAGAAAAATTTGGAAGGAATGAGTGTAAATGAAGAAAAATCTTTTGAAGTAGCACCTACCGAAGGATATGGCGAAAAGAGGGAAGACCTTATTCAAAGAATTCCTGTTGACAGATTTCCTGAAGGAAGTAATTTAGATCTTGGCCAGGTATATGAAGTGACTGATAATGAAGGAAGACCTATGCAGTTTATGATAACAGCAGTTGAAAACGGAGAAGTAACAGCTGATTTTAATCATCCTTTAGCAGGAAAAACATTAAAATTTGAAGTAAAAATTACTGATGTCTCAGCAGCAGATGAAAAGGAAATTGCTCAGCTTTTAGGCTTTGCTACATCATGTAGCCCTACCGATTGTAGCGGATGTTCAGGCTGTTAATAATTTTATTATAAAACCTGTGTTTTAGGCAAAAGGTGGTAATACACCTTTTGCTTTTTTTTTACTTATAGAACATTCAAAAACCTTATATAGCTTTCAACTGGAAACAGAAATTTTATAAATATTTATTCCCAAAAGGTTCAAGTATGCTTGTTGTAACAGATAATTTAACTTTATCAAATCCAATTATTTTTCAAAATATCAAAACAAAAAATAAAAGTTTTTTCTATGATTTTTTTGAAAAATGTCAGCTGTTTTCTGATTATATTGATATTAATTTGGGACAGATAAAAAAAGAGATATCTGAAATAGTAAAGTTTATATTTAAGACTATGTATGAGGTTAATGATTTTAAAGTAGTTATTGATACTGTAAATAGGGAATCCATACTTGAATGTTTAAAATATTGCAAAACAGAGCCTATATTAAATTCATTTTCCATGGACAGTAAAAAATTTGATAAAATTTTACCCATTGCTGTTGAAAATAATTTGGATGTTATTGCTCTTGTAATGGATAATCATATCCCATTAACAATTGATGATAAAATAATCTTAGCCACAGATATTGTAAATATATTCTTAGAAAATGGTCTAAGTTTTGATAAAATAATTCTCGATCCCATAGTAGCACCGTTAGGCTGGGAAAATGGCGGGAAATATAACCAAAATAATCTTGATTTTCTAACAATTGTAAAAGATGCTATTTCACCTGAAATCAGGACTATAATGGGATTTTCAAATCTCACTACTGGTTCAACAGGTAAAAACAGAAGCATTAAAAAACTTGATGCTTTATATTTATCAATGGCATATTCAAAAGGGATAGATTTCAGTCTGGTTAATATTTTCGATGTTAATATTCAAAATTGTTTAAATTTTATAAAAACAATGGAAGATAGCCTTATATTCTCTCCATCTATATTCAATGAGTAAAGAAAATTATTTTTTAAAAAATTTCAGAGCCACTGTTGGCAAAGCAATTAATGATTTTAAAATGCTCAAAAACAACGATAGGATTCTTGTAGGATTTTCAGGAGGCAAGGACAGTCTCGCTCTTTTTGACACTTTGTTTAAAAGAAAAAGTTTTGTGCCTATAGATTACGAACTTATACCAGTATTTGTATATAATGGTGAATTTTCCGAAACCTTAAGAGAGGTAGAAAAATTTTTTAAAGATTACTACAACTGTAATGTTATTATAAAAACAGTTAATATTAAAGAATTTGTAATATCTGAAAAAAGCAAAGAAAACCCCTGTTTTGTATGTTCCAAAATAAGAAGAAAAATCTTTTTTGACCTTGCATACCAGCTTAAATGCAACAAACTTGCTCTTGGACATAATATGGATGATATGAATGAAACCCTGCTCTTAAATATAATTTTCAGCGGTAATATTAGCACAATGCTTCCCAAGCAATCTCTTTTTAAAGGAGGTTTGAATATTATAAGGCCATTAATATATTTAACAGAAGAGCAGATATTAAAGTATGTAAAAATCAATGAATTACCGATTATAGAAAAAAAATGCACATACAGAGGCAAAAGTAAAAACAGGGAAATAATAAAAAATTTTATTAATTCTCTTTATAAAGAAAATAAAAAAGTTAAAAAAAATATTGCAAATTCAGTAAGAAATGTTAATCTTGAATACCTTCCTGTTAATAATCTTTAAGATTATTCATTATATCTTCAAGAGATATACAAGAAATTCCTATATTTTTCATATCTATGATATTTGCCTGCTTTATCTCTTCTGTTTCCGCAGATGTGGCATCAGTAACTACAGTAACTTTATAATCGTAACACACTCCGTCAAAAGCAGTTGTCCTAATACAATTAGGATATTGAGTACCGGATATTACAATATGATTAATATTTAATCTTCTTAAAATAAAATCAAGCTCTGTATTCATAAAAGCACTGAATCTGTTTTTTACAATTCTATATTCATTTTCAAGAGGTTTTAATTCCTCAACAATTTCCGCTCCAAATGTACCAGGGACACATATCTTTTTTTCATTCACAAATCTGTCAAGTCTAAAAAGTTCAATATCGGAGGCATCTGCCCTGTATTCTCTGTATATGTGAAAGATTGATAGTTTTTTTGCTCTGAAAAATTCAAGCAATTTCTTTACATTTGGTATAACTTTATTAGCATGACAACCAGGTCCTGCAAAGTCGTTTTGCATATCAATTATTAATAGGGCTATATTTCCCATAAAAACTCCTTTTTCATATTTTAAATAATAATCTTACCACATTCTTTAAAATCGTATCCTTCAGGTGAAAGTTCTTTTTTTAATTTTTCAATTATAAAATTATAAAATTGCTGAAATATTTTATTAAAAAAGTATTCTTTTAAAGTTATTAAATCAAACCTTTCCTTAAAAATTTTATGAAAATATAGGTCAAAAATTTTTGCTGTTGATTTTGTTGTAATTCCAATAAACTCTTTGTTGTTTTTAACAAGATTTGCAACTTCAATATGAGTTGTAACTTCATTAGGGAAAAATTTAAAAGCAACTCTTTTCAATTTATCAGACTCAAATATATTCTCAGTTATATTTCTTATGCCAGAACCCTTTTGACGTAAAATAAAGGTTAAATTTTTTTTATTTAATTCTTCTAAATTAGAAAACTCAAAGCTTGAAACAACTCCTATATCTCTATGAAAAAGATTTATAACAACATAGTCGTTATTTGTAAAAATATCTTTTAAATATGGAAGATTAAATTCATTTTTTTTAAAATCGTACAAATGGCTGAATGCAAAATGAACAACCTTATTTTTCAACATATTAACTCCATTTTTGCTACCAACTGTTGAATAAAATAAAGTAGTTTTTGAAAAATTATAAAAATGATTGAAAATTTTTGATAAAATCGGGTCATCTGAGCCTGCGCCAATTAAAATATTATTTTCTAATAGAGAAAAAGTTATACCTTTTTTAAGATTTTTTAAAGACTCATATCTAAGGAAATATACCAGTTCATCATATGGAAAAAGCCACTTTCCAGTAATTTTTGTAGCAGGAATAATCCCTTCTTGAGCAAGAATATAGATCTTTTTTTCATTTATATTTAACAGTTCAGACACTTCTGAAGTTGTTAGAAACTTTTTATTTTTCATGAAATTTTTATAACAATCTTTACATATTAAGTCAAATTAAAAGGCAGAAGAATTAATAATGCATTTGTAGAATTGGCGTTTTAATAATAAATATTAATTTGAAAATGTTTTTTTCAAAACTTCAATAAAGTTTTTGCTTGCAGGAGATAGTGATAAATTTTTAGATGTAACAATATAAAATCTTCTGAAAATAGGAGTTACTTCTTGAATTTTAGCCTCGTATAATTTTTTATCTTTCAACTCTTCTTTTACTGATATTTTACTAATAAAAGCATATCCAAGACCTGCTTTTACCATCTCTTTGACTGCATTCAAACTACCTAATTTTGCAATGAAATTTAAGGAATCATATGAAAAATTTTTACTTTTGAAAAATTCCCTTACTACGGAGATTGTACCTGAGCCATATTCTCGTGTAATAATAGATAATTTTTTTAAATCTGATATATAAAAACTCTCCCCTTTTTTATTATGAATAAAAATAATTTCATCATCAAATAGTTCATAAAAATTCAAAGTATTATCATAATTTTTGAATCCCACTACAGCAAATTCTATTTTCCCGTTTTTAAGTTCTTCTATACATTTAAAACTATCTTTTATACTTAAATTAATAATAATTTCAGGATATTTTTCTTTAAAGGAATAAATTATCTTAGGAAGAATATATTCTCCAGGCAAAGTACTTGCACCAATTAGAATTTCACCTTCTTTAAGCCCCTTAAGATTGTCAATAGATGCTTTTAAAACTTCCACATCCTTTAAAATTTTAATTGAATGGAAATATAGAATTTCACCTGCTTTTGTAAGTGAGAATTTCTTATAATTTCGATTTATTAAAACCACATCAAGTTCTTTTTCCAGTTGAGCTATTTGATTACTAATTGTAGGCTGAGTTAAATACAGCTCTTTTGCAGTTTTTGAAAAATTCCTATTTTCAGACAATCTAATAAAAGTCTCAAGCCATTTTAAAAGCATTCTTTTTATTATAAAATATTTGTAAATTTATCAATAAATTTTTATTTTTTATTGATAATATTCGCAATAAATGATAGTAAAATATAGTAAAAGTTCAATTTGGAGGTTAAAATGAAGAAGCGTATAAAACAATTCAGAGAATTTGTTACACTTAGTAATTATAAAAAAGTTATTATCAGACCTACAATTGATAAAGATAAAGAAATGGTTTATGAATTATTTCAAAGAGCAGATGAATCTGATATGATATTTTTAAAAGATAAAGTAAAAAATAAAGAAACTGTTGAAAGATGGTATAGTGAAATTGATTTTTTAAAGGTTTTGCCAATTATTGCTCAATATGAAAATAAAATAGTAGGTAATACCACCTTACATTTTATGACTAAATCAAAAAGACATATGGCTGAAATTAGAATTTTTTTAGATAAAGATTTTAGGGGTATTGGATTAGGTTCATATCTCGTAAAATCCCAGATTAAAATAGCTAAGGAATTAGGTTTAAAATTTATAATTGCAGAGATAATTTCAGAACATTATAAATTAATAAAATCATTTAGAAGATTAGGTTTTTCCAGAAAATGCGATCTTGAAGATTACTTTATGACTGATACTGGTAAAACATACGATGTGACAATTATGATGCACGATTTACAAGAAAGAGAGTCTTTTGAGTTTTAAAAAACAAAGGTTATTAATTTATTTCATTAAAGAAGGTATAAACATTGTAATTGGCGACCAATATGAAATTATTAAAAGGTCTATAATTAGAGCAAAAAGAAATGGTAAAATTGCTCTACTTACTTCAATAATTGAGTTTCTTGAAATACCACAAGACACTATCAGACAAATACCAAGTGGTGGTGTCAGCATACCAATAGCAAGATTAGTTACAATTATAACACCCATTTGAATAGGATCTATCCCAAGCTTCGGTACAATCGGCATGATTATAGGCACAAGCAAAATAAGAGATACTGTTGTTTCAACAAAAGTTCCGGCAATAAGTAGAATCAAATTTATCAGTAAAAGTATTAAAATAGGATTTTGAGTAAGACTTAGAATCTTTGTACCAATTAATTGAGGAATGTTTTCCATTGTAATAATCCAGCCAAAAATAGATGCAGTGGCAATAATAAAAAGAATTATTGAAGCAAGTACAGCAGATTCAATTAATAACTTTGGCATATTTTTAAATTTTAATTCTTTATAAATAAATTTTCCTACAATAAATCCGTAAATAACCGCAACAGCAGCTGCTTCTGTGGCAGTAAAAACACCTCCTAAAATTCCTCCAAGAATAATAATAGGTGCACCAAGTGACCAAAAAGCTTCTTTAAATGTTTTAAAAACATTTTTTATGGAAAAAGGCACTGCACTTCCATATCCATATTTAATTGAAATAAAAATTGCTACTAAAATAAGGGAAATTCCCATTAAAATGCCTGGCAATATCCCTGCTGCAAATAATTTTGAAATAGATGTACCAGTAATAAACCCATAAATAATCATAGGAATACTTGGAGGGATAATAACACCTATAGAACCACCAGATGCTTGAATAGCCGCTGAGAAGCTGTCTTTATATCCCCTTTGAATCATAGCTGGAATAAGCAATGCTCCAACAGCAGCAGTATCAGCAGCAGCAGAACCAGAAATACCGGCAAAAAACATACTTGCAACAACAGCAACAGCTGCAAGCCCGCCAGGTAGCCAACCTACAAGGGCTTCTGCAAAATTAACTATTCTTTTTGAAATCCCTCCAACATCCATAAGTGCGCCTGCAAGCATAAAAAGAGGCACAGCCATTAAAGGAAATGAATCAACAGCATTAACCATTCTTTGAGTAACCATAATCAGAGGAAAATCTGTAAAAAATAGAAGAGTAAAAATTGAAGAAATTGCTATTGCAAGAAATATGGGCGCATTAAGCAAAAATAAGAACATTAAAAAAATAAATAAAAACGTACTCATTTTGTTCTCTTTTTCCTGAAAATCTTAATCAAATCTGAAAAAAAATGAATTAACATTAAAAATCCCCCGACACATATTGATGCATAAGGGATTGTCATAGGCATGAGAAGCGCAGCTGATTTTTGAAATCTTACAAAATATGAAAATCTATACCCAAAATAACAGATAATTCCTGCAAAAAAAATTCCTAAAATAACAATTGCAAAATCTATTATTTTTTTAAAAAAGCCTCTGGCTTTATTGTATAAAAAATCTATTCCTATATGAGCATATCTCTTAACCCCAACTGACGCACCTAAAAAAGTTATCCATACTAAAATGTATCTCCCTACTTCTTCTGACCAGTAAAGAGAATGATTAAATACATACCTGCATACTACTTGTCCGAAAATTATAACAGAGATAGCAGCCATTAAAACCATTACCACTATCTCTGTTATTTTATTAAGAGAATCACTTATCTTTTGAAACATGCTATTTAATAGCTTTTAACAGTTTCTCCACTAAATCTGCACCAATTACTTTTTTAGCATCATTATACATAGGAGCAACTTTTTTTCTAAAACTGTTAACATCAGGATGTTCGTCAATTTTCATTCCCATTTGTTTTAAATGTTTTAAAAATCCGGCATTATTATCTCTGTTCCATTTTCTTTCAAAATTAGATGCTATTTTAGCTGCTTTTAAAAACAGCTTCTGATCATTTTTAGACAAAGCTTTAAATTTATTTAAATTCATAATAAATACAAGAGGTGAATAAACATGTCTTGTAAAAGATAAATATTTTTGCACTTCATAAAGTTTATATTTATCTATAACCCAAAGTGGATTTTCCTGACCATCAATAGTACCCTGCTGCAAAGCAGTATTAATAGGCCATCCCATTGGAGTAGGATTAGCACCAAGCATTCTCCATAATTTCACATGCATTGGAGCTGCCATTGTCCTGATTTTTAATCCCTTAACATCTGCAACTGTATGAACCGGCCTAATGTTGTTTGTAAGATTTCTGAAACCATTCTCTAAAAAATGCATCCCTTTGAATCCTTGCTTTGCAAGTGAGTTTAATACTCCTTGGCCAATAGGACCATCTAATATTTTATCAGCTTGTTTGTAATCTTTAAAAATAAAAGGTAAATCAAAAAGCTGTATTTTTTTATTGAAATTTCCAATTGGACCAGAAGTAATAACTCCTAAATCTACTGTACCAAGCTGAATCTGCTGTAGAATAGAGCTTTCATTGCCAAGAGAAGCACTGTGATAAATTTTAAATGTAAATCTCCCTTTCGATTCTTTTTCTACAATTTCTTTAAATTTTTTACATGCCACATAATGGCCTGACTGTGGTGTTGTAACTATGCCTATTTTCATTTTTACAGCACCAAATAAAGAAATACTCATTGTAAACACAAAAATAATTGCCAACAAAAACCATTTTTTCATATTATCCCCCTTTTAATTTAATTAAAACATGAAAAATAATTATTACTATGTTTTTTTAATTCTGTCAAACACTTTTTTAGTATCAGTAATCATAATAATTTTTTATTATATAAGAATTTTAAAATCAATAAAAAACTTACTGCACCTATTGAATTGGCAATAATATCAGCAATAGAAAAACTTCGCCAAGGAATAAAATATTGTATTATCTCCATTAAAATACCATAACTAATTGAAAATAAAATGTAGTATCTAAATTGTAAAAAATAAAATGATGCTGAACAAAAGATATACATAATGAAATGAGCAACTTTGTCACTTTGCTCTGGTAGATTTGTATTATTTATTTTGATTATTGATAAAAATAAAATAATAGCTAAAAATAGGCAGCTTAATATTTTAAGAAAACTGTTATTCATAATAAAAATTAGAATCAAAAACTGCTACATTAACTTCATCACCTTTTTGAATCAATGGTTCTCCTTCATCAACTATAATAAAACAATTACCCTTTTTCATAGATGATAATATACCTGAACCTTGTGCTCCGGTTGGTGTAACATAAAATTTATTTTTTTTTATTGTTAATATTCCTCTTATAAATTCACATCTAAAATCTTTTCTTTTAATATTAGACTCAAGCGTCGCTTTAAATCTCCTGAGAAAAAGTTCTTTTTTACCACTCATTTTTTTTATACATGGCAAAATAAAATTGTAAAAACTTGACATTGTGGAAACCGGATTTCCTGGTATCCCGAAAAAGAGTGTTCTATTTTTTCTTGCAAAAAACAAAGGCTTTCCCGGCTTTACTCTAACCCTCCAGAAAATAGGCTCAAAACCTAATTCAATGGTAATATCTTTTACAAAATCGTAATCTCCCATTGAAACACCACCAGTTGAGAGAATAATATCTGAATTTAACGAATTCTCTATTTGGCTTTTTAATATTTCAGGCTCATCTTTAACAATTTCTGTAAAAAAAGCATTTATTTTTTCACCTTGAAGCAAGCCTCTCAATGTAAAACCATTTGAATTTCTAATTTGACCATCTGAAAGTTCTTCATCTATATCAACAATCTCATCTCCTGTTATAAGCACTGTAACTATAGGCTTTTTAAAAACTTTAATATAACTTCTCCCAAAAGATGCAACAATACCTGCTACAGCAGGTGTTATATTTGAATATTTTTTTATAATAATTTCACCTTTTTTAATATCTTCGCCTGTTTTTCTGAGATCATTGTTTTTTGACAATCTTTCAGAAATATATATATAGCCATTTTCCTCTCTAACAATCTCTTTTCTTGCAATACAATCTGTACCTTCAGGAATTTTGCCACCTGTCATAATTTTAACAGCTTCACCTTCTTTAACAGATTTATCAAAAACAGAACCAGCTGAAATTGTCCCGATTATTTTAAGTTTTACAGGGTTGTTGGATGAAGCTCCTATAGTATCTTCATATTTCAATGCAAATCCGTCCATTGCAGAATTATCATATGGAGGAATATTATAAGTTGCTATAATATCCTCTGCAATAACTCTGTTAATAGCGTCAGATAGAAAAACTTTTTCTGTGCCTAAAATATTTGTATAATTTAAAATTAAATTAATTGCTTCTTTTACTGATATATCTTTACGCACTTATTTCCCCTTAATAATAATCTCTCCTCTTCTTTTATTACCACCTAAAACAAATACTTTTTGAGTTGAAACAAAATAAATTATTTTATCTCCTGTAACCAAACTATTTCCATCTTTCAAATAGGGATTACCAAACATTGTAACTTTATCTTCAGGAACATAATACACTATTCTTTCAGCATGTCCCTCTTTTGTAAGGTAATACAACTCAACCCCGTCAATAGCTTCAATCTTATAAATATTTTTATTTTTTTTATTTAAATATGCAATTAGTTTGCTACATTTTATCACTAAATCTTCTCTTGTCACAACTACTCCGCCTTGAAAAACCACTTTTTGCCCATTATCAAGATAATCAACTTCATTAGCTGAAACATTCACCGGTATTTTATTTTCTTCACTTTTTTCTTTTGAAATGTCTTCTGTTTTTTGAAATTCTTTTTTAATTATTTTAGCAGTTTCTAATGAAATAAGGGTTCTTTTTTTCTCTGATAAAGATTTTGAATCAAGTGCGTATGTTGATGAAGGTGGATATGCAAATTGCTGTCTGCCTGGCGCATAATAGGCATCTTTAATGTCATCTTCACTCATAAAATAATATTCTTTAAACCTTGCCCAAAATTTAAATTTGTCTTTTTTGGGATTTTTCAATAATTGTTTTGCTCTATAATTATACTTGCTTTTAGGAAAAATATTCACTAAATTTTTTAAAATATTGAAAGCTTTCTCTTTATTACCTATATCAATATAAGATTTACCAAGATAGTATAAGACCTTATCATCAATAAAACCTGGATACAATTTTAAAATTTTTTCAAATCTTGCAATTGCAGCTTCATATCTTTTCTGTTTAAAATAAAAATAACCTATATAAAAATTATTTTTGGCTAGTTTTCTTTTGCATTCGTGCATTCGGTGCAATCCTATTGATGCAAATCTGCTTTTTGGAAATCTTTTTATTAGAAATGAAAAATATTTTATAGCTTCATGAAGTTTTGATTGGTCTCTGTCTATTGTGGAAATCTGTTTATATTGAATCATCCCAAGTTGATAATAGGCATAAGTTATTAATTTGTTTTTAGGGTGCAATTTAATAAATTCAAGATATGCGTTTTCTGCTTCTATATATTTTTCTGCTTTGTATAAACTGTCGCAATATTTTATCTCAACTTCAAGAATTCTTCTGTCAAACGGAAATCTGTTTTTAAACTCTAAAAATTTCTCCGACGCTTTTTCAAACTTACCTCTTTTGAATAGAGAAACTGCTTGATTATATAAAGGATCAGGTTCTACAACCTTAGGTATGTTCTTTTTAAAACAGGAAACAAAAAAACTTAACAAGCATAATAACGCTATAATTGTTTTTATTTTATTCAATTAATATCTCCCCTATTTATTCAAACAAATAAATTACAAAATTTCTTTAAAAATTATCTCTTGAAATTCTTTCCTTTTTCTCTCTTTATATTTCTTATCAGCTGGATATCCTAAAGCAACAACACCTAAAAGCTCTAAATTATCAGGAGTATCTAATATTCTTTCTACTTCTTCTCTTGCTTTTAAAATTTCTCCCAGCCAAACAGCACCTAAGTCAAGAGCCTCAGCTGCAAGCAATATATTTTCAACAGCAGCACCAACTCCCATAATATCTTTTTCTCTATGGTAAATAGAATTTTTATCCAAAAAAAATGGGATAATAACAGGTGCTTCTATAAAAATCCTTTTATAATGTGATAAATTACCAATTTTTTCCTTTACAACAGAATTTTTTATAATAACAAATTTCCATGGTTGATTGTTAAGACCTGAAGGCGCCCATCTTGCAGCATCTAAAATTTGGTAGATTATATTCATCTTAACATCTTTATTAAGAAAATTTCTTATGCTTCTTCTTTTTTTTATTAATTCATAACATGATTCTTTCATTTTATCCTCTTTAAATTAAATATAAAAATATGCTTCAACTAATCCTTGTTCTAAAAGTTTTCTGAACTCCTCTAAATTTTTTTCATTAATTGAAACAGTAACAAATCTATATCCAGGTTTAACAAAAGGATTTAAAGCATTTATTGCTTCCACATAAATAGCTTTTTTGTTTTGAGGTTTTATTCTGATAATATAATGTAAAATTTTTTTATCTTGAATATCTATCATTGCTCAAGCTATATTTTATTTCCTCTCTGGCTTTTCTTTATACAATAATTTGTCTTCAATTTCCATTATTTTTATTTTGAACAAGTTAATTGAACTTTTTATGCTTAGATTAATTTCTAATAACTAATTAAACAAACAACATTCTTTTGCTTAGCATTTGAGCCAATACTACAATATCTTCCAATGATAGCATATCTTTTATGCTTGAATCAAATAAAAAATCCAAAGTAGAAGAAAATTCCTCATCTCCTTCCCAAAATATAACCACAATGTCTATTTTTGGAAATACTTTTATTTTAAAAGCAAAATCACCCATTTCCATTTTTGTTCCTTCTATTTTTTCACATATGGTTTTCAGATCCTGAATTGTACGATATTTCTCCAATAAAGGTAAAATAGACTTTTTTTGAAAAACAGGATAATAGTTAAAGGCTCCTGGAATATGCTTATAACTTACCAGCTCCCCTGTTGGCTTCAAAAATGGACCAGAATTTTCCAAATAATGTAAAATTATTATTTTAGTAGCAAGAGAGACAACCTTTGAAGTTTTGCTATTAAAAGTGAAATCAGGATAAGTTATACTATAGATATCATTAAAAAGTTTTATCTCAAATTCAATTCTATTTTCTCTACAATCTATAATATTACAACCTGAATATTTAATTTTATCTAAAATATCAACAAAATTTAATTTAATAAGATTTTCTACAGCTATTTTATAAGCTATTTCATAACTTCTTTGCTTTTTCATAATAACTCCTTGAAAATTAGCCAAATTATAACCATAAAAACTCATTGAATAATTTAGTATTTTATGATAATTAAATTAACATGAAAAGTCAATGGATTATTTATGACGAAGATAAAAATCTCCAAGATTCTATATCTAAAAAATTTAAAATCAGCAACATAACATCTCAAATTTTAATTAACAGGGGGCTTACTGAACCTGAAGTAATAAAAAAATTTTTCAATATTACTTTACAATCTCTGACATTTCCTCTTTTATTAAAAAATTTGGAGCAAGCCTGCGATAGGATAATTTATGCTTTTAAAAAACAACAGAAAATAGTTATTTATGGCGACTATGATGTAGATGGCATTACATCGGTTTCGTTACTTTACAGTTTTTTCAAATTAATTGGTGCATCTGAAAATATTTTGTTTTACATTCCATCAAGACTTTCAGAAGGATACGGCCTCAATATAGATGCAATAAAAAAATTTAAATCTGAAAATATCAAACTAATTATTACTGTTGATTGTGGTATTAGCAATATAGCAGAAATTGAATTTGCAAAATCTCTTGGCATTGATGTTATTGTCACAGATCACCATGAAGTACCTGAGGATGTACCTCCTGCTTTTGCAATTGTTGACCCGAAACAGAAAGACTGTAATTTCCCCTTTAAAGATCTTGCTGGTGTTGGAATAGCATTTTATCTGTTGATTGGTTTACGAATGAAGCTTAGAGATTCTAATTTCTGGAAAAATAAAGATGAATTAAATTTAAAAAATTTCCTTGATTTAGTTGCACTTGGCACAATTGCAGATATATGCCCGTTAAAATTTGATAACAGAATTTTGGTAAAATTTGGTTTATCAGAATTAGAACGTTCAAATAGAATGGGAGTAAAAGCATTAAAGCAAATCTGTGGAATCAGGGAAGGACAATTAAACTACTGGAACGTTGGATTTAGATTAGCCCCAAGAATTAATGCTATTGGGAGATTGGACAATGCCACTTTAGGAGTAAATCTTTTAACCACTGACAGCTATTCAGATGCTTTAAAAATAGCATCATTGTTAGAACGAAATAATTACGAAAGACAAAAAATTGAAGAAAAAATATTAAATGAAGCATTATCTATAATGGAAAAAAGTAAAAATTTTAAAAATAAACAAAGCATTGTTTTATATTCTGAAAATTGGCACGAAGGGGTTATTGGCATAGTATCGTCAAGGCTTGTTGAAAAATATTATAAACCTACTATTCTTATCAGTTTTAAAGATGATATTGGAAAAGGCTCTGCAAGAAGTATTAAAAATTTTGATATTTATGAAGCTTTAAATTTGTGTTCAGAATTTTTAGAAAGCTTTGGAGGACACAAGTATGCAGCAGGTATTACATTAAAAAAAGAAAAGCTACATGATTTTATTGACGCTTTTGAATATACAGTTAAAAAGCTTACCAGAAAAGAAGATTTTTACAAAAAAATATTTGTTGATAAAAAAGTCTCTTTTTCAGATATTAGAGACTCTTTAATTAGAGAATTCCAAATGCTTGAGCCATTTGGGCCATCCAATATAGAACCGACTTTACTTACTGAAGATGTGCTTGTTACCTCAGTTAAAGTTTTCGGAGTCAATCATATTAAAATGATTCTTGAACAGGGGCATTCATCTTTTGAAGCTCTGGCTTTTAACAGAATGCGTGACAATATTACTATTGGTGACTCTCTGAATATTTCTTATTATCCATATTCATACAAAGAGAACGGCAAAATGGATATTAAGCTAAAAATTAAAGATATAGAAAAATTATCATGACTCATAAAATCAAATTGCTACCTGATACAATTATTAATAAAATTGCAGCTGGTGAAGTTGTTGAGAGACCTGCTTCAATTGTAAAAGAACTTGTAGAAAACTCTATTGATGCAAAAGCAAATAAAATTAAAATTGAAATTAAAAATGCTGGTCAAAAACTCATTAAAGTTTCTGATAATGGCGAAGGATTAACAAGAGACGATCTCCTCCTTGCTTTTGAAAGACACGCCACAAGTAAAATATCAGACATTAATGACTTATATTCTATTACTACTTTAGGATTCAGAGGTGAAGCATTACCCAGCATTGCTTCAGTTAGCAAAATCAGAACAAAAAGTAAAACTATTAATTGCAATATTGGATTTGAGATATTTTTAGAAGGCGGAGTTATTAAAAATGTCTCAGAAGTTGCCATTAATCCCGGTTTTACCATTGAAGTCAGGGATCTTTTTTTTAATGTTCCTGCTCGTCTGAAATTTCTTAAAAAACCAGCTACGGAAAATGCTTATATAGACAATGTTGTGAAAAGGTTTCTCCTGTCTAACCCTCTAAAAGAATTCACATTTATTTCAAATAACCGTACAAAATTCTATCCAAAATGTAAAAACATTATAGATAGAATTGAGCAAATTTATTCGGAAAATATATCCTCAAAGCTTATTCCTTTTACAATAGAAGATGAAGAATTTTACATTTCAGGTTACGTATCGCCTCCGGACATTACAACAGCATATTCTAATGATGTAAGTATATTTTTAAACGGAAGATTTATTAAAGATAGGACAATATACTTTGCTATAAAAGAAGCTTACAAAGGAAAAATTTTTGAAAAAAGATACCCATATATTTTTCTGTATATTAATATTGATCCTGCCAAAGTTGATATAAATGTGCATCCTGCCAAATTGGAAGTAAAATTTCATAATAGCCAAAGACTTTTTAATCTTATTAGGAATAATATTCAAACTGTAATTTCATGCTCATCAATTTCTTTTGAGAAACCGACAAACGACGATAACCCCATAGATTCATTTGATAAATTTAAGAACTTTATTAAATCTTCCATTGAAAAATACAGGGTTAAAGAAGATATTGATTTAGGTATTCATGATGATTTGGATGAGGATATCACTTTTGAAAAACATTTTTCAATTAATACTGTTGAAACTGAAACAAATTTTTACAAATCTCTTGATTATATAGGCAATTTTTTGGATACTTTTTTAATTTTCAAAAAAGGAGAATCTATATATATAATTGACCAACATGCAGCTCATGAAAGGATACAGCTTGAAAAACTAAAATCCAATTTATCCTCAGGTCAAAAAATTGTCAAAAAATTACTCATGCCTGAAATTCTGGATATTTCTGAAAATGAAAAAGCTATTTTGTTGAAATTTTTGGATAAAATCAACCAATTAGGTGTTTTTATTGAACAATTTGATGAAAAAACCCTGGTTTTAAAAGGAATGCCAGCAATGCTTGAACATATAGACCCAAAAGAGCTTATAGAAATATTAATCAAAGAATTTGAATATAAAAATAGCTCTCATACCATTGATGAAATAAATGAAAAAATATTAGCTTCAATAGCCTGTAAATCCGCTATAAAAGCTGGCACCAGACTTGATACTAAAAATATTAGTTTTTTACTTAAAGAGTTAGATTCAGTACCTAACAATAGAACTTGCCCCCATGGCAGGCCTATTCTAATAGAAATTACCAGAAATGAAATTTTTAAAAGATTTAAAAGAACATAGCTTAATAAAATATCTTATTTTCAAAATAGATTAAAAATTATATAATATGTCTCTGAAATTGAAATAATTTTGAAATTTGTTAAAAATTCTCTCTTTTTAGTGGTTAAAAAATTAAATGAGATTATCAGTATCAGAAAAAATACACATTTTAATTGCCACAGGATTTTATTCAGGTTATTCCAAATTTATGCCTGGAACCATAGGCACCTTAGCATCTATACCTGTAGCTGTTTTATTAAATAACTGTTTAAATAAGTTTTGGATTGCTGTTTTTATTATTTTAACCAGTTTTTATTCTTTTTTTATCTGCTATGATGTTGAAAGAATTTTCAATAAAAAAGATCCTCATGAAATAGTTTTAGATGAATGGTTAGGTTTTTTTATATCTGTTTTTTCAATACCTGTTAATTTTCAAAATTACCTTTTTGCTTTTATTATTTTCAGAATTTTCGATATATTAAAACCTTTTCCTATAAAAAATTTGGAAAAATTACCACACGGAATAGGTGTAGTTGCTGATGATTTAATGGCAGGATTTTATACACTGATTATACTAAAATTTTTTACAAATTAAGAAAATACTTCTCTTAGCCAGAATAAAGATAAATATTTTCTAAAATTCATAATTCTAAAATTTGTTTCTACAATTACTCCCCACACAATATCCTGCATAAAAATATCAGATAATTTTCTATCAAATAATATTTTCAATGAAGAAGAGAAATCTTCGTCACCTTCCCAAAAAATATATGCAATGTAAAATCCGGCTAAAGGTTCTAAAATATATGCACTATCACCCATATCCAATTCTTTGCCATTAAAATTTTTCATAATTCTGATAAAATCAGAGGTCTTATTTACACTGTTTAAAACAAGCTCTTCTTTTAAAGAATGAACTCCCCTGAAAAAAAACGCCCAATCTTTTTTAAATTCCACAGATACTAATTCTTCAATATCTCTATTTATTAATCTGTTTCTTTTTTTTTGGTAATTTATCAATATTGGATAAAATGTAGTAGGAATATTTGCTCTGAAATTCAAAGGCAAGACTTTCTTTTTTTGAACATCCACAAAATATTTTTCTTTTAAAAATTCTATTTCAAATGAATCAGCTAAGCCATTCCAAAGGCTTTCGTCCAAAGGGAATCCTTGATTTAAATAAAATATACTCATATTAAAACCATTAAATCAACTGTAGCCTGTGCCAAAATTTTACTATTTTCATTAAAAAATACCTTTACATCTACAGTGCTTCTACGCCTGCCCAGATATAATATTTCTGCTTTTGCATTTAATTTGTCCCCTATTTTCGCAGGTCTGAAAAATTTTATATCAAATCCGGAAGTTGTTAATTTAACACCTGAAGGTAAAAGTCTCCCCGGGAAAAAGGCTATGGTATCTACTACACCTGCAACTACTCCGCCATGAAGGCCTTTAATATAATTTGCATGATGTTCTTCCACTGTAAATTCACATAAAGCTGTATTTCCTGTAATTTCAAGCAGATTAATTTTTAATGTTTTTACAAATTCTATATTGTTGAAAATTTTTATTGCAGAATCAAAATAATTCATTATTCGTTAGCAGCTTTAACATTGCAACCATTAGTACAAGATGGGCAGCTACCATTACTTGTGGAGCTATCTTTAGTAATTCGTTTATTTTTATCATTTACAGAGCTACTGTTTTTCTTCGCATAATCTGTAACATACCATCCCGAGCCTTTTAAATGAAATGCTGATGGTGAAATTAGCTTTCTCATTAACGAAGAACATTTAGGACAATTAATTTCAGGAACTTCACTGATTTTATGCATTTTCTCAACTATTGTTCCGCATTCTGTACATTCGTATTCATATATTGGCATCATATCCCTCCTAATACTTTCTCTATTGTACTTTTTGTAATATCTTTTAATAAAATTTTTTTATTTTTAGATTTTTCGCCATGTAAAATTTCAACTTTTGATTTATTTAAATTAAAAATTTTGGAAAAAAATTTTTTAATTTCTCTGTTTGCTGCACCATCAACAGGCGGAGATGAAATTTTTACTTTTAAGCTCTCTCCATATTGCCCAATAATTTCAGTCTTTTTTGCATTTGGTATAACATAAATCTGAACAACTACACCATTCTCTTTTTCTTGTAACCATTTCATTGCATAGGTAAAATATATATTTTTGGCAAATTGTCAAGAATTTTATTTATATATATCAAAAATATGGTTGCTTTTTAATATATTTTTATATATTTAATAAACATTCATATCAAAACTATAAAATAAATAACATTTTTCAGATTGTGATTTTCTATAATGCAATTAAAAAATTTGGTTAAATTTTCTAATATTAAAAAAAACAGCTTTCATATCCCTGAACACACTTTTATGGTTATTGTTGCCGTTTTCATAGGTGTGTTAGGTGGTTTCGGCGCTATATTTTTCAGATACGCAATCAAATTTTTTCAAAAATTATTCTTCGGTACATTCCATTATAATCTTGAGTATGTGCTTTCATTACCATGGTATGTCAAACTATTTGCACCTGCTATAGGAGGACTAATTGTAGGCCCTATTGTTTATTTTTTTGCAAGAGAAGCAAAGGGGCACGGAGTTCCAGAAGTAATGGAATCTATTGCACTTAAAGGAGGGACTATCAGACCTCGTGTAATGATTGCCAAGGTAATAGCATCAGCTGTTTGTATAGGCTCAGGCGGTTCAGTGGGAAGAGAAGGCCCTATTGTGCAAATTGGCTCAGCTCTCGGCTCTACAATAGGACAATTCCTGAAAGTTACAGGTTCACATTTGAGAACTTTTGTTGCCTGCGGTGCAGCTGCAGGAATAGCAGGTACTTTTAACGCACCTATTGCAGGCGCTCTCTTTTCAATGGAAGTTATTCTTGGCGACTTTGGGATTTCACAATTTTCACCTATAGTTGTTTCATCAGTTGCATCTACCGTTGTATCAAGGCACTTTCTTGGGAATTTTCCTGCGTTTGTTGTACCTAATTACGAGCTTTTATCTGTTTACGAAATGATTCCTTATACAATTCTTGGATTTTTAGCTGCTTTTACAGCACTTCTTTTTATAAATGTGTTATATAGGTTTGAAGACTTTTTTGAAGAATTAAAATTTCCTGAAATGTTTCAGCCGGTAATAGGTGGTTTGTTTATAGGGTTGCTTGGCATAGCTTTACCTCATGTTTTCGGTGTAGGATACGATACGATTAGCTTGGCTCTAACTGGCAAATTAACATGGTATTTTTTGCTTTTATTAATTTTCATGAAAATTTTTGCAACTTCTGTTACAATAGGCTCAGGCGGTTCAGGTGGTGTTTTTGCTCCATCTCTATTTATAGGAGCAAATTTAGGGGGATTTGTTGGAACAATATTCCATAATATATTTCCGAATATTATAGCATCTCCTGGCGCTTATGCTCTCGTTGGAATGGGTGCTGTTGCAGCTGGTGCCATGCACGCTCCAATAACATCCATAGTTATAATTTTTGAGCTTACAAACAATTACACCATTATACTACCATTAATGATTTCATGTATAATCAGCGTATTAATTACAAGCAGATTACAAAAAGATTCAATCTATACTTTAAAACTTTCAAGAAGAGGTATAGATCTTCTTAAAGGTCAAGAAATAAATATTTTAAAATCTCTACAGGTATCCAAAGTTTTAAGTAATCAATTTGTTAAAGTTTTAGCAAATACTTCTTTAAAAAATCTTATTGAATTAATAGTATCAACTCCTCACCATAATTTCTTCGTTGTTAATAGCAAAAATGAAATAATTGGAGTAATATCAATTGATGAGCTCAGGAATATTTTAAATGATTTAGATAACTTAGAGCCTCTTTTAGTTGCATATGATGTTATGACTCCTTTAAATAAATTCTTTTATTCAACTGATACATTGGATATTGTTATGAAAGCATTTGAAGAGTTAAATATAGATGAGGTTCCTGTAGTGGATGAAAATAATAAAATAATTGGCACTGTTTCAAAAAACAATGTTATTAATGCATACAATCAGGAAGTATTTAAAAGAGACACTTTAAATCAATTTTCAAGCTATATAAATTCACTTGACAAATTTAAAGAAGTACAGCTTATGCCAGGACAATTTTTGGCAGAATTGGAAGTACCGCCTAAATTTATTGGAAAAAACATTAAAGAGTTAAATATTTCAAACAAATATAATGTGGAAGTAGTATTGATTAAAAGAGAAGTTGATTCTAACTATGAAATATTGATTCCACATGATAATTTTATTTTTACAAGTAAAGATTTTATTATTGTTATTGGAAATAAAAAAAATATAGACAAGTTAAAAGGTTATCTTTTCTGATTTTATATTTCGACTAAACTTTTATTATAACATAAAAAGCCCGGTTAAACCGGGCTTTTTTCTTATCCAAGAATAGCTTTTAAATCATCATCAGCTGTAGATACAGGCTTTAATCCAAATTTATCAACAAGTACATTTAACACATTTTGAGATATAAAAGCTGGCAAGGTTGGTCCAATTCTCACATCTTTAATACCAAGGTGTAAAAGAGTCAGTAAAATCGCAACAGCTTTTTGCTCATACCATGAGAGAATCAAAGATAACGGCAGATCATTAACACCACAATTAAACGCATTTGCAAGAGCAACAGCTATTTGAATTGCTGAGTATGCATCATTACACTGGCCAACATCAAGAAGTCTTGGTATACCGCCAATATCACCTAAATCTTTATCAAAAAATTTAAATTTACCGCAACCAAGTGTAAGAACTATACAATCTTGAGGAATTTTTTCCACTAATTCAGTATAATAACTCCTTGATGCCCTTGCTCCGTCACAGCCTCCAACTAAAAAGAAGTGTCTAATCTGCTTGTTTTTAACAGCATCAATTACCTTATCTGCCACACCAAGCACTGCATTTCTTGCAAATCCTGTCATTACAGAACCAGCATCTAAGTCTTCTTCAAAACCTGGCAATTCCAAAGCTCTATTTATAGCTGGAGTAAAATCTTTATCAGTTATATGAGTCACTCCTGGCCAGCCAACAAGACCTGTTGTAAAAATATTATCTTTATACACTTCTTGTGGCTCCTGAATACAGTTTGTTGTCATAATTATTGAACCTGGGAATTCAGCAAATTCTTTTTTCTGATTTTGCCATGCTGTGCCATAATGTCCGTAAAAATGTTCATATTTTTTTAATTCAGGATATCCATGACATGGCAACATTTCACCATGTGTATAAACATATATTCCTTTACCTTCTGTTTGTTTTAAAATTGCTTCCATATCTTTAAGATCATGGCCAGACACAAGAATAGCCTTACCTTTTTTGTGACCAAGAGGCACTTTTGTTGGAACAGGATGTCCGTAAGTTCCTGTATTAGCAGCATCAAGAATTTCCATAGTGATTAGGTTTATTTCTCCGCATTTCAGCACTAAACCAAGATAATCTTCTATGCTTAAAGTTTTATCAAGAGATTTTGCCAAAGCTTCATGCATAAAAGCATAAATTCTGTCATCTTCTTTCCCTAAAATCTGAGCATGGTCAGCATAAGCTGCAACACCTTTTAAACCGTAAATAAGTGTTTCTCTTAATGATAATATATCTTCTCCAAGTTCAGGGTCAGATTTAACACCATGTTTTTCACCTTCTTTTACAAGCTCATCTTTATTGCCTGATGGTTTGTATGAAACTGCATCAATAGATTCATCAATGGTTCCACCATTTGCTTTAACCTTTTCCTTTAGAGCTTCTCTAAGTTCATAGGTTCTTTTTACTAATTCAACAAATCTTTCAGGATCAAAATCAACATTGGTTAATGTAGAAAACATTGCTTCGCATGTAAATACATTAACATCTTTTTCATTAACACCTACTTTTCTTCCTTCATTTGCAACAACAGATAATCCTTTGAGCATATACACGAGCAAATCTTGAAGAGCTGCTACATCGGGTTTTTTCCCGCATACTCCTACTTTTTCACATCCTTGATTTTTTGCAGTTTGTTCACATTGAAAACAAAACATTTTATCCTCCTTTTGATTTTTGTTTATTTAAAGATTAAAACTTTCTTAATATAATTTTACAATAAAAGAATTGACTTAAATCAAAATATTGAATAAAATTTAAAAATGAGAATTTTTTTTATTCTAATTATAATTTTATTGAATTCCTTAAGCTTTTCCAGTGAAATAAAATTCATTGATACCAAACTTGATAAAAATTTTATCAAACCTAAATTTAAATCATCCTGCACAAATTGCCATAATGATATTTCAGCTCTTGATAATACACATAATTTCAAATGCACCTTTTGCCATAATGGTAATAACAAAACTTATGATAAAAAATTAGCACATAAAAACATTATAATTAATCCTTCTGACATGAAATTTGTCAAGTTAAAATGCTTTAATTGTCATAGGCAAGATATTTTAAATGTTAAAACTTCTTTAATGAGCACCAATAACGGTATTATTAATATTACAAGATATTTATGGGGAGCCCAAAAAACTTTTTATAAAAAATTTTCTGCAATAAAAACTTCGGCAACTGATAAAATACCTGAAAAAGCTTTGGTTGATGATTTTCTTCGAAAAGTTTGCCTAAGATGTCATATTAACACAGAAGGAAGTAAAAGATTTGGCGAACATAGGAGTTCCGGTTGTTCAGCCTGTCATGTATTGTATAAAAATAATGGAAAACATAAACACAGGTTCTATAAAAAAATTCCTACTGCCCAATGCTTGCATTGTCATAATTTTAATAGAACAGGAATGGATTATGTAGGTTATTTTGAGCATGATTATTCTGTTACCTATCGTTCACCTTTTATTAATGGTAAATTTCCTTCTAAAATTTATGGGATTTATCAGCACAGGTTACAGGAAGATATTCATTTTCTAAAAGGAATGGATTGTGTAGATTGTCATGGGAAAGAAGAGATAATGGGTAATGGAAAACAGAAAAATTTCAAATATGAATCTGTAAAAATCAGATGTTTAAATTGCCATAAAAACGGAAAATATTTAATTACAAAAATTTCAAATAAAAAATTATTTGCAAAAAAAATCAATGAGAATAATTTACCTCATAAACTTCACAAAAATCTTGAATGTTACACCTGTCATTCAATCTGGGGTTTTCAGGATTTTGGAATAAATGTTATTAGGGAAGATTTTACAGGATATTTTAAATGGAAATTTTTAAAAGATACAAATATTCCTGATACTCAGGAGATTTTATATAAAAGTCTCGGTGATTACGGAGAAATTAGTAAGTTTAAAAAAGGTAATATTTTCATTCCTGAAAAACAGCTTCCACCAAAAGAAACAGATTATATATCAGGCAAAAAAAAGTTAGGTGTATGGTATCTTGGCTGGGCATACAGAAGATGGGATGACCCAATTTTAGGAATTAACCAAAGAGGAAAAGTTTCGCCTGTAAGACCTGATTATCAATTTTATGTATCATGGACAGATAAAAATTTAAACATAAGATTAAATAATAAAAAAATGCTTCTTAATTTTTCTCCTTACGTGCCTCACACTACTACAAAGTATGGAAGAGCCTGCTTTTCGTGCCATGAAAATTTAAAATCATTAGGCCTTGGATATGGTATGATTGGAAAAGATGGAAATATTGATAATACTTTCCAACCCAAAAAAGATGGTTTTCAAATAGATTTTCCATTAGAAAAAATTACAACAACAAATGGAAAAATTTTACAAAATTTTATTTATCCTAATTCAAGGCCTTTGGATAAAAAATTAATACAAAGATTGTTGAACGGATTTCCCCTTAAATAATCATTGGGTATTTAAAATAGTTTCAGGTATTGTAGTTAATTTTTGACAAGTTCCACTATTTAAAACAATTGTATTTTCAATACCAATAATACCAAAACCAGGGACAACAAATTTAGGCTCAATTGCTATAGTCATTCTATCTGTAATTGTATGTTTTGAATTTTTTGCAACAAGAGGTATTTCTGATGTTTCAAGTCCCACACCATGCCCTATAAATCTTTTTTTATTTTTGCCTATACCGAGAAATTCATTATAAACATTCAAATTTTTAGCTTTTTCTATGCTAATATCAAAAATAGCATTAGCAGAAACATTTTCCCTTAAATTACTTAAAATATATTTTTCAATCTCTTTTGCTTTTTCATAATAGAGAACAAATTTTTCACCAGGCTCTCCAATACAGTACATTCTTGTAACATCAACTTGATAACCATAGTAACATATTCCGAAATCAACCATTATAGGTTCATGTTTTTTTATTTTTTTTCTACTTGCACTATTTGGAAATGCAGGAGAAAGCCCAATTCCTGAAGCAGGTGCATCATATTGGCCATGAACCGTGCCGCTTATTCCGCTTAATATATGCCAGGAAACCGGTGCAAAATCAATTGAACCTGTTCTGAGAACTCCCTCATGTCCGTATTTTTGGGCAAGAGAAAACATTATACTCCCAAACTCAATCTCTGTAAGACCCTCTTTTAAAAAATTAAGGGCTTCAACATAAACTTTATTAGCAATTGAGCCTGCTTTTCCCATTAAATTAAGCTCGTAATCAGATTTAATGCTTCTAATATTGAAAATCGCAGGAGTAATATCAATAAATTCAACGTTAAAAAAAGATTTTAGTTTTAAAAATTGTGTTGCTGTAATATAGTTATATTCAATACCTATTTTTTCAGCATAAATATATTTCTTTAAATCTTTAAAAGAATTAATTTCTATAATCTTAATTGAAGATTCTATATATGCTCTGCCCACATCTCTCTTAACAAAAAGAATAGGAGGCTTGTCAGCATATACAACTAAAATCTGTTCCTGATTTGTGCCGGTAAAATAGAAATTATTGACTTTTGAAAAAATAATTGCTGTGGAGATGTTTTTTTGTTGCATAAACAATGTTAATTTCTCTATTCTACCTTTAATTTCATCTTCAGGACAAAAATTAATACCATTTTCAATAAGTAGTTTTTTCAAATTCTTCATTGTTTTTCCATTATCACATAATTTTTTTATTTTGTAGTATAAAAAAAAATTATTGCAAATTAATGCAACTTTGTTTAAAAGAGAATCTAACTATGATATTAATTATATCAGCTTTAAATGTAGAAGTAAATTTTATAAAAAAACATTGTAATGTTTCAAAAATCATAGGTGAAAAACCTTTTGAATATTTTAAATGTAATTTTAAAAATTTGGAATTTTTTGTTGCAAAATCCGGACTTGGCAAAATAAGAACTGCAAGTTTTCTCCAATATTCAATTGATAATTTTAAGGAAATAGCTTTAATAATAAATTTTGGTTCTGCAGGTGCTGTTTCAGATGATGCAGAGGTAGGAGATCTCTATTTCTGCACAAAAGCCATAGAATATGATTTTTATACCACAAGAGACTTTAAGCCTCAATTTGAAGTAGAAGTACCTATACCTTGCAATAATATTTTACAAAAACTAAATATTAAAAAAGGTATAATTATTTCAGGTACCCAAAATATTGATTCCAAAAATAAAAAAGAAAATTTATTAAAAAAATATAATGCATCAATAGGTGATTGGGAGGCTTCCGCTGTAATGCAAGTATCTGCATTAAACAAAAAAAAATGCTTTGTTTTTAAGGCTGTAACAGATAAGGGTGATGAAAATATTTTTAATGATTATAAAAAAAATTATCAAAAAGTTTTAGGTGATAGTAGTTTAAAGGTTTTGCAATTTATTGAAAAATACGTAAATAATTACCTTGAATTTATCTAAAACTTAGTTTATCTTATTGAACTGAAAATACAGTGGAAAAAATATTGGAAAAGGTATAACTTATGAGATTCCAAGTTTCCGTGATAATAACAGACGGCTCAAAATTTTATTTGGAAAAAATTAATGTTACGAAAAAAGAAGTGAAGGAAGTTAAGAAAAAATATAAAATACCTGAATATTATCACAATAAAGCTGTATTTGTAGCAAAATTGTTTAATGAATATGAATTGAAAATTGTTTCAGATTTTTTATTTAAAAATGATTATACGAAATCTTATTCTGTGGCTAAAATCAATCCATTTATGCTTGAAGATGATGTTGTACCCTATTCAAAAATAGTTAGGACAAGTAATCAAAACACCAAATGGGAGACTATATCTCTTGGCCAGATAAATCACATGTTTATAATGGGTTATGGACTAGCTGAAAAAAATCTTGAATTAAGAAAAATCGAAAGAAACTATCAAGGCTGTTTAATTCTCCTTGAGTTGGTTGATGCTGAAAAAACAATAGAAAATATTGATAAACTTCAAAACTATCTGCTTAATGTAAAAAAAATAGACAATATTTCTGAATTTGCTAATAAGGTTCTTAATTCAAAACCTTATATTGTACAAAAATATGCCAATGAATTGAGAAAACTTATCTTTCCCAGTAAAGAAGAGAATAAAGATAAAACATTTAAAGGTGACAATAAAATAATTAAAATTCCAAAGGATAACTGGCAAAATTAATTGCCAGCTACCTCTTCTTCTTTTGTTTTTTCTGCAGCAACCTCTTCTTTTTTCTCTTCGTCAATTACATTTACTTTTAATTTTGCTATTACTTCAGGATGCAACTTTACATCAATCTCAAAATTACCAAGAGTCTTTATGGGCTCTCTAAGAAGTATTTTCTTTCTGTCAATGTCAAGGCCAAAGGATGCCAACTCTTTTTCAATTATAAGTGACGTAACAGCCCCAAAAAGCTTGCCGCTTTTACCAAGCTTTTGCTTAATATTTAATTCCACTTCTTCTAACTTTGCTTTTAGTTCCTCTGCTTTGATTTTTACCTTATTTAACTTTCTTTCAATCATTCTTTTGTGATGTAAAAATTCTCTCATATTTTTTTCATTTGCCCTAACTGCAAGACCTTTTGGTATCAAATAATTTCTTGCATATCCGTCTTTTACAGTAACAATGTCTCCTATGCTACCTAAAGCCTTTACATCCTCTTTAAGTATTATTTTCATTAGTTCCTCCTCTATTTATTATTTTTCTAAAATCAAACCAGTTGTCAAATAATCCTATTACAGCAATGGATATAAGTAAAAATTGTGAAAAAAGTATTAGAATATAAAGTAAATTCTTCATAAATTTTGAGAAATTTATCTTTTCAAACCAACATTCAATAACCGAAAAACCTTGAATCAAAAACACAAATGAGCATATTATAAGAATATTTAAAAGTACCCACCATATAAAACTTTTGTGTAGAAAAAAAATACCAAAACCTGCTATTATAAATACCCACACAAAGAAAAAAGGATATTTATAATATTTAAAATCAAAATTTTTAATTTTAATTTTAGCTAATTTTTCCGCAATAGGCAAATTAATCAAAAATATACTTGTATAAAACATTACCATTAATGACGGCAATACTTTCACAAGAGTGCGTCCAAAAACTTTTAAATTAGATGCAATCTGGCTGATTTCATTTTCTGAAATTCCAAATTTTTTATAACTCTTTAATACTTCTTGAAAATTAGCATCTAAAAATTTTGTTAAATATTCTGTAACTTGAGAAAAATTAAATCCAACATAGAAACTTGCTAAAATCATTAACATTAAAATTATTACTAAAGCTGTAATAAAAATTGATTTTCCTACTTCAATACCTCTATTGTAAAATTCAAAGAACAGGTAAAACGGTGCTCCATACTGTATTAAGTATAAAATCACACTTATTCTTCCTGCTGCAAAAAAAATTATTGCACAGGTAAAAAACAAGCATAACAAAAGTTTTGTTTTGTTATCTGTAAAACCTATATACCCTAATGGTATTGGTGAAAAAAAACTTATAATTCCGCCAATTAACGGCATAATTGACGATAACAAATATAGGAAAGAGCCTATTAAAGCTCCTAAAATAATAGCTCTATTCTCTATTAAATTCATTTCCTTTTATATTCATTTGCTGTTGTAAAAGGTAGTAAAGCCATAACTCTAGCTCTTTTAATCTCTTTAGCCAATGCTCTCTGGTGAAAAGCACATGTACCTGTAATTCTACTTGGTAAAATTTTGCCCCTGTCAGTAACAAATCTTTTCAACAAATTAATATTTTTATAATTTAAATCTGCATCTTTATGTGTACAGAAATAACATACTTTTTTTCTTGGAAACCTTCTCATAAATTGTCTGTTATTAGCCATCTATTTTTCCTCCTTTTTCAATATAATGCACCTTTTCTGCTATAATTTCAACACTTCTTCTCTTTTCTCCTGATTTAATAGTGTAAGTTGAAAATTTTAATTTTCCTTCAATTACAATTTTTGAATCTTTTTGAAGCTTATTACCACAAAACTCTGCCAATTTCCCAAAAACAACTACATTAAAAAAATTAATTTTATTCTGGTCTCTTACAATAATATTCATTCTGCAAATAGCTTTATTTGACAGAGTATAAGAGAGCTCTGGCTCTCTGGTAAGAGTCCCGGAAATAAAAACTCTGTTAATATCCATTATTCTTCTGTAATTTCAATTTTCCTGGAGTCTAATTTGACAAAAAGATAACGGAATAGATTTTCATTGATTTTGAAGATTCTTTCTAATTCTCTTAACAATGGATAGTCAACGCCTAAATTTACCACATAGTAATAGCCGCTATTTTTCTTTTTAATTGGATAAGCAAATCTCTTTAATCCCCAATTATCAACTTTTAAAATTTTACCATTGCCTTTTTCAACAACCTGCTCAAATTTTTCAAATTCAGCTGATGCCTCTTCTTGCGACAGTTCTCCATTGATAATCAGCATTAATTCATAATATTTCATATTACCTCCTTATGGTTTATTAGCCCTTTATTGTGAGGGCAAGGAGAAAAGAGTCAGGTCTGTTACAATAAAAAAATATAAAAATCAAGAGTTTTTTCTTGAATTTTTATAAAAATTTTATATATTGTAATTATGATTTTAGATGCTCATGTACATTGTGGCTTAACATTACCATTTGAGGTTATTTTCAATGAATGGGAAAAAGCAGGTATTAACGGAGGAGTTTTATTTTCACCTGTGGAAGAAATTTATAACAGATATGACCCTAATTTTACTGATTCTGATATTTATAAAAAATCAAGAACAAATGTGCATAATTATCTTTTGAATATAATCAATAACAGAGAAAATTTATTTGCATACTATTTTGTTTGGAATGATTTTCAAATTCCTGATAAAAAATTCAAAGGAATAAAATGGCACAGGCATTCAAATGAACCTGTTTATAATTATTTATCTTCAGAATGTAAAAATTTTATAGAGTATATATGTAATAAAAAACTACCTGTTATTATAGAGGAAGAATTTCATAATTGTTTAAATTTCATAAATTTGATAGATAAAAGGACAAATATTATTATTCCTCATTTAGGTTTTTTAAATGGCGGATATGATAGACTGAAAGCAGAAGGAATCTTTGCAGAGGATAATATTTATGCAGATTCAGCACTTGCTGATGAATATGAAATAATTGATTTTACTAAAAATTTTGGTACAAGCAAACTACTTTTCGGAAGTGATTATCCTTTTGGCTCACCATATTATGAATTAAAAAAAATAGAAATGTTATTTTCAGGAGACAATTTTAATAAAATAACATGTGACAATTTGCTTAATTTATTTTCTCAGAGTAGCTATTAATCTTTTGACAATAAGCAACAAATCCAATCCATCATTAATATTTTTCACACAAATATCAGAATTAATTAAAGCATTAGTATTTAATCCTTCTTCACCTATTACTGCTATACCCAGGCAGGCCTTCTTTAACATTTTTATATCATTGTATCCGTTTCCAAAAGCAACACATTTTTTAACACCTAATTTCTCAATAAATTTTAATTTGTCATCCTGACCGTTATTTTTGTCAACAATTGTCAATTCAACTGGCAATGATTTAAATACCTCTGAAGCTCTTCCAAATGTATCTGCTGTTAAAACATAAATTTTCAAAATCTGAGAAAGCAACATTAATCTTTTTTTTGTACTTTCCATTATATTGCCGTCAACAGTCAATGTCCCATTCATGTCAAAAACAGCATATTCCAATTCTAATAAATCTCTGCCTGGAATATTAACTTTAATCATTGTAAAAACTCCTATTCTATTACTTGAAAGTCCAAATTTCACTTAAATCAAGAGTAATGAGTCTATAATAAATTTTTAACTCTTAATTACTAAAATCTAAAGTAATTTTTATTTTATTGTATATACAGGTTGAACTATATTTCCATTACTGCGCCAACAGATGCAAAGAAAAATCTGTCTTTCAGAATATTAAAAAGCGTAGCACTGTTTGCAAGACCTGTACAATGTGAAACACCTAATTTTTCAATTTTGTATTCATCAAGAACTTTCAAAGTATTTTCCATCTGCTCAGGTGAAGCAAATCCAAGGTGGGTTCCTCCAATAACAGCATAAATTCTATCTTTACCTGTTTTATCTATAAAGTGGTTAAGTATATTAACCATGCCCGCATGTGCACACCCAAGGAGAATTATCAAACCTTTTGGAGTGTCAATGGCAAGTGAAAAATCATCTTTCAAATTATCCTGCTGAAACTTACCATCTTTTGTTAAAATTTTCATATTAATATCAACTTTTTCAAAATCTGTTTTCATTGGAATCTCACCACTGAGATAAACTCCTGCTTCAATTTCAAAATAATCTTTTATAAATTTAAAATTCGCTCCAAGAGATTCAAGATACTCTTTTTTATAAGGTATACCTATAAATTTAGGTGGCATATTATCTTTAATCCAATACCTGTTTAAAAAAATATCTTGATGAGCATAAATATTAAGAGGTGATTTTTTTAACAACACTTGAGGTATACCCATTGTATGGTCATAATGGCCGTGAGAGATAACAAGATATTTTATTGTGGATAAATCTTTATTCAAAATAGTACTGTTTTGCAAAATACCTTTACCCTGGCCTGTGTCAAAAAGAAAATTACCATTGGAGGTTTCTACAAAAGCTGCAAATCCATGCTCACCAACCACACCAAAAGGCACAATTACACTGTTCTCACAAATTACAGTTATTCTAAGCATTCCATCCTCCTTTATTTGTTCAAAATTTTTTATATCAAAGCACAGAATAAATTGCGATAAAATTAGTGGGCTGTCCAGCCACCGTCAATACTTAAAGATTGAGAAGTTATAAGTCTTGCTTTTTCCGACGCAAGATAGAGAGCCAATTCTGCCACTTCTTCTATTGTAACAAGGGATTTAATAGGCTGGTCTTTTAAAAGCACTTTAGCAGGAACTTCATCTTCACTAATACCATACTGTTTGGCAAGATCTTCAATCTGTTTTTGAACAAGAGGAGTCAAAACATATCCCGGGCATATAGAATTAGCTGTAATATTAAACTCTGCAAGTTCTTTAGCAATTACCTTTGTAAAACCAATAATACCATGTTTGGCTGATACATAAGCAGCTTTCCATGGAGATGCTTCTTTGCCATGTGCTGAAGAGGTATTAATAATTCTTCCCCAATTCTTCTTTTTCATATAGGGCACAGAATATTTTGTACATAAAAATGTACCAGTAAGCATTACACCAATTAACTGATTCCATTTTTCAATTGGAAAATCCTCAACTTTTGCAATATACTGCAATCCAGCATTATTCACAAGAATGTCAATGGAACCGAATTTTTCAACAGTCTTTTCAACCATGTTTTTAACACTATCTTCATTGCTCACATCTGTTTTTATAAAACAACTGTTTTTTATTTCTTTTTCTGCGCTTTTGCCATTTTCCTCATTAAAATCTGCAATAATCACGTTTGCACCATTTTTTGAAAAAATTTCTGCAATACCCTTGCCTATTCCACTTCCTCCACCTGTAACTATGGCTATCTTACCAGATAACATTTTTCCCTCCTGATTTTTTTAGCTCAATATTAAACTTTAATACAAAAAATCAAATAACTTTATTTAGTAATACTATTATTTTGACTTTAAATCAATTAAAAAAACTTAAAATAGCTATTATTTAAGATAAAATTCTTGACAGAGAATACCTAATGATATAAGACACCTTGTTGCAATTTTAACTATCTCAAAAAGGAGAATATATAATGGAAAAATGGAGATTATTAGCACCAGGCCCAACGCCTGTACCACAAGATGTTTTAAATGAAATGGCTCTTCCTATTATTCATCACAGAGCACCAAATTACAAAGCTATTTTTAAAAAAGTTGCAGAAGATCTTAAATATGTCTTTCAAACAGAGAATGATGTTATTGTTTTTGCTTCATCAGGTACAGGAGCTATGGAAGCATCTGTTGCCAACTGTTTTTGCAAAAATGACAAAGTCTTGGTTATCAGAGGTGGGAAATTTGGAGAAAGATGGGGTGAAATCAGTGAAGCATACGGACTCAATCCTGTATATATTGATGTAAAATGGGGTACTGCTGTTAAAGTGGATGATGTTAAAGATGCCTTAAAGTCAAATCCTGATACTAAAGGTATTCTTGTTCAGGCAAGTGAAACTTCCACAGGTGTTAAGCATCCTATTAAAGAAATTGCTGAATTGGTAAAAAATAATGATAATTGTCTTATGATTGTTGACGGTATTACAGGTGTAGGAGTTTTCAATATTGAAACTGATAACTGGGGTATTGATATAGTTGTAAGCGGTTCTCAAAAAGCTTTTATGCTTCCTCCAGGTCTTGCATTTGCTTCTGTAAGTGAGAAAGCCTGGTCTTTTATGGAAAAATCAAACCTGCCAAAATATTACTTTGATTTTAAAAAAGAGAGAAAAAATCTTAAAAAAAATCAAAATGCATATACTCCTGCTGTATCACTTATTATCGGACTTTCCAAAGTTCTTGATATGATTAAAGATGAAGGTTTGGAAAATGTTTTTAAAAGACATGCACTTCTTGCCAAAGCTACAAGAGAAGCAGTAAAGGCACTAGGATTGAAATTATTTGCACCTGATTCTCCAAGTGAATCTGTTACAGCAGTTTTAGCTCCTGAAGGAATTGATGGACAAGATATTGTAAAATCATATAGAGAAGACCATAAAATTACAATAGCTGGCGGGCAAGGTGAAGCTAAAGGTAAAATATTCAGATTATCTCATCTTGGATTTTATGATAAATTTGATATAATTATAGCTATTTCAGGATTAGAATTAGCTCTGAAAAAGCTTGGATATAACTTTGAAATGGGTAAAGGAGTTGGAAAAGCTCTTGAAATTTTTTCAAGTTAAAAACAGTTAAGAAAGGGGTTTCAAAATGTACAAAGTGCTTGTAAGTGACAAACTCCATGAACATGGAGTTGAAATACTTAAAAATGCAGATAATATAGAAGTAGATGTGAAAGTTGGTATGAGCAAAGAAGAATTAATGGAGGTTATTGGAGAATATGACGGTATTGTTATTAGAAGCGCTACAAAACTCACAAAAGATGTTTTAAAATATGCTTCAAAATTAAAAGCCATAGGAAGAGCAGGGATTGGTGTTGATAACGTTGATATTCCTACTGCTACTGAAAAGGGAATAGTTGTTATGAATACACCCCAAGGCAATACAATTACAACAGCTGAGCATACTTTAGCAATGATGATGTCACTTTCAAGAAATATTCCGCAAGCTACTGCAAGTCTTAAAAACGGCAAATGGGAAAAAAGCAAATTTATGGGTACAGAGCTTTTTAATAAAACCCTTGGAATTATAGGGCTTGGTAATATAGGGACTATTGTTGCCAATAGAGCTATTGGTTTAAAAATGAAAGTAATTGGCTATGATCCGTTTATTTCAGAAGAAAATGCATCTAAAAAAGGTGTTAAACTTGTCAGTCTTGAGGAAATTTATAAAGAAAGTGATTACATTACAGTTCACACACCATTAACAAAAGACACCAAAGATCTTATTAATAAGGATACTTTTGCAAAAATGAAAGACGGGGTTAGGATTATCTGCTGTGCAAGAGGTGGAATAGTAAATGAAGATGACCTTGTGGAAGCTTTAAATAGCGGTAAAGTCGCTGGTGCAGCTTTTGATGTTTTTTCAAAAGAACCACCAGATTTTTCACATCCGCTTTTTAAACATGATAAATTTATATGCACACCTCATCTTGGTGCTTCTACTAAAGAAGCTCAATATAATGTGGCTGTTGCTGTTGCAGAGCAAATGGTTGATTTTTTAAATTTCGGTATAATAAAAAATGCTTTAAATGTGCCTTCTGTCAGCCAGGAAGAGCTTAAGTCAATTAAGCCATATATAAAATTAGGAGAAAAAATGGGAAGTTTCGTTACTCAAATGTGCAAAGATTCATGCGGCTTTACTGAAGTATTTATTGA
Organism: uncultured bacterium; assembly: GCA_964492825.1. Lineage (GTDB taxonomy): Bacteria > DYJV01 > DYJV01 > DYJV01 > DYJV01 > CAZBLP01. The sequence continues at coordinate 16,955 of CAZBLP010000002.1, read as the reverse complement.
ATATTACGGTGAAGTAGCAAAATATGATGTTTCTCCTATTACCTTGTCTGTAATTAAAGGGCTTCTAACACCAATGATGGGTGAAAATGTAAATTTTGTAAATGCGCCAATAGTTGCCAAAGAAAGAGGTATCAGAATTAATGAAGCAAAAAATGAAGAAGGTAAGAATTTTTCATCTTCTATTGTTGTTACAACAATTAACGACGAGAACAAATATTCTGTTGAAGGAGCATTGTTTGGTAAGGAAGATATTAGAATTGTTTCAATTAACAATTTTAGTGTAGAAGCAGAACCTACAGGTCATATAATATTGCTTTACAATTATGACAAACCTGGAGTAATTGGGAATATTGGCTCTTATCTTGGGAAAAATAATATTAATATAGGCAATATGCAATTTGGCAGAGAAGCAATTGGTGGTATGGCTATATCCATTGTTCAAGTTGACAATGAAATAACTGAAGAAATTCTCAAAGGTTTAAATGAACTACCGAATATTGTCTCTGCTACATTAATTGAATTATAAAGCTTTAATTTTCAACCTAACCAGCTCTCAGAAATTGAGTGCTGGTTTTTTATTTTTAAGGAGATAAAAATGAGTAATATCGCTATCTTAGGGACTCAATGGGGTGACGAGGGAAAAGGTAAAATAGTTGATATATTAGCTGATAAAGCTGATATTGTTGCAAGATTTCAAGGAGGAAATAATGCCGGGCATACCCTTGTTATTAACAATAAAAAAACGATTCTACACCTTATTCCTTCAGGCATTTTTAATGAAAATGCCATATGTGTTATTGGAAACGGAGTGGTTATTGATCCGAAAATTTTAATAAAGGAAATAGAAACATTAAAAGAAAACGGATTGGAAATAACTCCGGATAGGTTAAAAATAAGTGTTAATGCCCATGTTATTATGCCTTACCATGTTTCACTTGATTTGTTAAGAGAGATAAAAAAAATAGGTACTACAGGCAGGGGAATCGGACCTGCTTATGAAGATAAAATATCACGAAAAGGTATCAGAATAGCAGATTTAACTAACAAAAATATTTTGGATGCTATTTTAAGTGAAGTTTTACCTGAGAAAAATTTTCTACTTGCTTATTACAATGGAGAAAAATTAGATAAAAACTCAATTTTAGATGAATATCTCAAGTATGGAGAATATTTAAAAGAGTTTATTGCTGATACACATCAGCTTTTAATTAATGCCAAAAAAAATAATAAAAAAATACTTTTTGAAGGAGCTCAGGGTATACTTTTGGATATTGACCATGGGACTTATCCTTATGTAACTTCATCAAATACAGTTTCAGGAAATATTTTTTCAGGGTCAGGCGTAGGCTATAAAACATTAAATAAAATTGTTGGTATTACCAAAGCATACACTACAAGAGTTGGCTCAGGACCTTTTCCAACAGAGCTATTTAATGAAATAGGGGATAAAATCAGAGAACAAGGTGGCGAATTCGGTTCCACAACAGGCAGACCTCGTCGATGTGGATGGCTTGATGCAGTTGCACTGAAATACGCAGTAAATATAAATGATATTGATACTATTGCTTTAACTAAACTTGATGTTTTAGATGGTCTTAACGAGATTAAAATCTGCACATCATATAATATTAATGAAAAGAAATTTGACTATTTTCAAAATAACTGTTATTTCTTGGAAAAAGTAAAACCTATTTATAAAACTTTCAAAGGATGGGGAATAATTGAAAAATCTAAAGTAAAAACATATAACGAGCTTCCTCAGACTGCCAAAGATTATATCAAGGCTATTGAAGATATAATTGAAACGAAAATTTCAATAGTTTCAATAGGTGCAGACAGAGATGATACATTAATATTAGAAAACCTTTGGGAGGAATAAGTTGGAGCTTTGGGAAATAAAAAAAGAAGTCTCTGAATTAGAAAAAAAACTTGATAACTTAAGGAGTTATCTTTGAAATTGAAGATAAGAAAAAAACATTATCCCAAATTTCTCACCAATTATCTGAGTCCAAGTTTTGGGATGATCCTGAAAAAGCAAAAAATATTTTAAAAGAGGAAAAAAGATTAAAAGATATTATAAATCATTTTAATTTACTCTGTAATAAACTGGATGATCTTAATATATCTATTGAGCTTTTTGAATCTGAAAATGATGAAGAATTTTTTAAAGAAATAGAAGCAGAACTTAAGATTTTAAAAAAAGAAATAAATAATCTTGAAATAAAAGAAATTTTGTCTGATACAAATGACCAGTCAAATGCAATAGTTAGCATAAATGCTGGTGCTGGCGGCACTGAAGCTCAAGATTGGGCGGAAATGCTATTGAGAATGTATCTGAGATGGTGCGAAAAAAAAGGATTTAAAACAGAAATCGTAGATATACAATCAATGGAAGAAGCTGGTATAAAAAGTGCAACCTTTTTGGCAAAAGGTGATTATGCCTACGGATTGTTGAAAAGTGAGACAGGCATTCACAGATTGGTTAGAATTTCTCCTTTTGATGCAAATAAAAAACGGCATACTTCTTTTGCTTCCATTTCCGTAATTCCTGAGATCAGTAGTGAAATAGTAGTTGAAATTAATGAAAAAGACCTAAAGATTGACACTTACAGAGCAAGTGGTGCAGGAGGCCAGCATGTGAATAAAACAGATTCAGCAGTTAGAATTACACACCTGCCTACTGGTATTGTTGTACAATGTCAGAATGAAAGATCCCAACATAGAAACAAAGAAGTTGCTATGAATATTTTAAAAGCTAAAATTCATGAACTTGAGAAAAAAGCACATCAGGAAGAAATTGATGAAATGCGAGGCGAGCAGAAGGAAATTGGTTGGGGAAGTCAGATTAGATCATATATTATGCATCCTTATCAGCTTGTTAAGGACCATAGAACCGGATTTGAAACCGGCAATGTAAAAGCAATGATGGACGGAGAACTACTGGGTGATTTTATTAATAACTTTCTTTTTTCAGTTAGAGGATAATTATCATGAAACTAAAGAATTTCGATTTTAGAAAATCTATTGAAAATGCATTGGTCGGTTATTACATATCAACTGTTTCTGGTAAATTTCTTTATGCTAATAAACATTTGTTAAAAATATTCGGATACGAAACATTAGATGAATTAAAAAAGGTTTATATTCCTGAAGATATATATTTTCAAAAAAAAGATAGAGAAAAATTTTTAAATTTATTAAAGGAAAATGGAAGGGTTAAAAACTTTAAAATTAAAATAAAGAGAAAAGATGGGAAGATTATAGATATATTTCTTTCAGGAAGAATATTTGACAATGGAGAAAAATTGGAAGGATGGATTTTTGATGTTACGGAACATGAAAAACTAAAAAAAGAGCATGATCTATTTGCAAGAGTTATTGAAGAAAACAGTGATGCAATTTTTATAACAGAAAAAGATGGGACAATAATCTATAAAAATAGGAATTTTAATAAAATTCTTGGCAATATTCCCAGCAATACAAAAGCTAAGAACATTTTACCTGTATCTGCTCAGGCAATCAATACTGTTAAAGCAATAATTAAAACAATAAAAGAGCATAAACATTGGGTCGGCGAATTAAATGTCATTAATGATAAAAATGAGGTAGTGCCATGTGCTGTTAAAATTTTCGGATTATTTGATGAAAATAACAAAATAGAACATTACATTTGTGTATTTAGAGATATAAGAGAAAAAAAAGAACTTGAAACTCAACTTAAACAAGCTCAAAAAATGGAATTAATAGGACTTATGACAGGTTCCATCATTCATGATATAAACAACATATTAACAGGTATTGGATATAACGTTGAATTAACAAAATTAATTAAAAAAAATAATACTGAAAAAATTGACAAATATCTGGATAATATTGACAATTTGATTGGCAAGGCAAATGATCTATTACAAAAAATGTTGAATTTTACAAGAAAATCAAAAATTTCCAAAGAATCCATAACTTTTATATCGTGTTTGCAAGATGCTCTGGCTATTGTTTCTCCAGCAATAAAAAAATATTCCAATATAAGTCTGGAAACTGATATTAAATGCAAAAGAGAAAAATTCTTTGGCAATAAATCTTCTATTGTTCAAGTTTTACTTAACCTTATTATTAATGCCGCTGACGCAATACATACAAGCAAAAAGGAAAAGGGTATTATCTCAATATCTTGTGAAAAAGTTTTTATTAGAGAAAAACCTTTTATTAGAATAGTTGTTAGAGATAACGGTACTGGAATTCCTGATGAATTTAAAGAGAAAATTTTTGAACCTTTTTTTACCTCAAAAACAGGCCAGGATAGTTATGTAAAAAAAGGTACAGGTTTAGGGCTGTCAATTGTAATGAGGGAAATTAAAGAAATTGGCGGAAGCATTGATGTGATTTCAAAAATAAATGAATTTACCGAATTTATTGTTTTAATTCCAGAATACCAATTTGAGGATCAGGCTTCATATAGGTTTGAAACAACAGAAAAAAGTAAAAAAGAATCTTATAAAATCATAATATTAGATGATGATGTTTATTTTAAAAACAGTTTAGCTGAAATTCTTGATTTTTACGGATTCCAAATCTTTGATTTTGATAAAACCAAAGATTTCTGTGATAATTTGATAAATATTAATCCAGACCTTATAATTCTTGATTTTGTTTTGGATGACAATAAAAATGCCAAAGATGTTTTAGATTTTTTAATCAACAATAATCTGAATTATCCTGTTTTTATAATAACTGGATATATTGATTCCACGGTATTATCGCTAAAGAAATACTCTTGTGTTAAAAATATACTTGAAAAACCTATAACGGGAAGTGAACTTATTAATAAAATAAATTTATTTTTAAGTACTTTAAATTAAACATTGACTTTAAAAATTTTTTATGATAGTAACTTTTAATTAAAAATTCTAAGAAAGAATTTTTAAAACCACGAAGGTTATATGATGATATATTCTTCGTGGTTTTTTTTTGCAAAAAATTTTGGATAATGAAATGAAAAAATATTTATATGTATTTACTTTATTAGGCTTTTTTTTAGGTGTTAATTCTCTCCTTTATGCTCATAAAGTTAATATTTTCTATTATGCTGAAAATAACCAAATGTATCTTGAAACTTACTTTAGTGACGGTACAAAGTGCAGAAACTCGGAGATTTTGATATATGACAACAATTTAGATAAATTACTTTTAAAAGGAAAAACAGATTTAAAAGGAAAATTTAACTTTAAAATACCTAAATTGCCTAAAAACCATAATTTAAAAATAGTACTTGACGCTGAAATGGGACACAGAACAGAGGTCATAATAAAGCCTTCACAATGGATGGAAAGCGATGAAAAAAATAATTCGTCAAACATCACCACAGAGACACAGGCAAAGCAATCTCAGCCTAATCCTAATAATACAGCTGTTCAAACACAATGCGATTATAAAAAAATAGGTAAAATGCTTGATAAAAAACTAAAACCTGTTTTAAGGGAATTAGCTCTTTTAAGAAATAACAAGCCTTCTTTTAATGAAATCTTTGGTGGCATAGGATATATTTTCGGAATTTTTGGTATAATACTATATTTTAAGGCTAAAAATGATTGATTCTAAATTTATAAATTCAAATTCAGTTATTGCAAGTATTGACCCAAGAGTAAGAATAATTTTTTGTTTTACTTACTCTCTTGTTGTTGCGTTGAGCAACAGCATTAATGCAGCATATTTTGCTTTAACTTTACCTGTAATATTAATTTTAACTAAGAGTATAAATTTTTCAAACTTATTTAAAAGGTTGTCTGTTGTTAATGGCTTCATATTTATTCTATGGGTATTTTTACCTATGTCATACCCTGGAGATATATTGTATCAGTTTAAGACTCTACAATTTACAAAGCAAGGCTTTGACTATGCGTATCTTATAACGTTAAAATCAAATGCTATTGTTATTACAACAATTTTTTTGCTTGGGATATCATCATTTATTGAAATCGCCCATGCTCTTGAACACCTTAAAGTGCCCAAAAAGCTAATTTTTTTACTCTTTTTTTGTTACAGATATATACACGATATATCTCTTCAATATCAAAAATTGACTAACTCTTTAAAAATTAGAGGTTTTAAGCCCTCAACAAATCTTTTCACCTATAAAACTTATGCTTATCTTGTTGGTATACTTATAATAAAAAGTTATGACAGAGCCACCAGAGTAATTAAGGCCATGTTATGCCGGGGGTTTGACGGAACTTTCTATACGTTAAAGCACTTTACCTTTGCTAAAAAAGATTTGGCTTATTCTATTTTCGGAGTTTGTTATATTACTATTCTTGTAGGAGTATCTTTTTGCTTCCATTAATAAAATTAGAAAATGTGTCCTTTTCATACACTTCTAAAAAAAATATTCTGCATAATCTCAATTTTAATTTAAATAAAAATGAAAAAGTTGCATTATTAGGTGAAAACGGCTCAGGAAAAACTACTCTTTTTCATGTAATAATGGGACTTTTATCTGTTAACTCAGGTACAATTCATCTTTTTGGTAATTTAATGAATTCTGAACAAGATTTCAAAAAATACAGGACAAAAATCGGTTTTCTTTTTCAAGATTCAGATGATCAACTATTTTCTCCAACTGTTATTGATGATGTTGCTTTTGGCCCGTTAAATATAGGCTATAAAGGGGAGCAGGCAAAAAAAATAGCAGAAGAGACTCTGAAAAAATTAAAAATTTATCATTTGAAAGATAGGATTACATACAAACTTTCTGGTGGTGAAAAAAGAATGGTTGCACTTGCAACGATTCTTGCAATGAACCCAGAAGTATTGCTTTTGGATGAACCTACAAATGGAATTGACAAAAAGCATTTAGAGCTTTTAATAGATTTTTTAAAAAATACAGATCTATCTTTTATTATTATATCTCATGATGAAATATTTGTTAACCAAGTTACAAATAAAAAAGTTATATTAGAAAAAGGAAAAATTATAACTTAAAACCAATTTAAACAATTTGCTCCTGTAGGCGAAATATTTTGACTTTTTTCCTTTTATCAATTATAAATCAGAGATTCCTTAAATTTAAACTCTGTAATCGTTGGAAATAAAAACTTTTTTATATAGACTGATTTAACTTTTAACATTAAGCCAATAATATGTCAGGCAAGGTTGAAAATATGAAAGGTGAAATTTCTCCAATAGATATTATTAAAACTCTACCTAAAAACAATTGTGGAGAATGTGGATTAAACACTTGTATGGCTTTTGCAACTGCTGTTACAAGAAGAACAATAGATTATAAAAAATGTCCATATATAAAACTTACACCACAGTTAAAAAAAGAGATTAAAGATTATTTTGAATCAGAAAAAAAAGATAGAATACCTGGTATGCATGCCTTAACAAACTTAGAAAGTAGTATTGTAAAATTAGATTTTCAAAAAGTTGCTAAAAAACTGGACTTAATTTATGAAAAAAAAGATAATACAGAAATGTTAAAAATTTATTACATAGATACTTTTATTTTTTTATATAGAAAAGATAATACTTTGACGTTAAAAAAAGATAACAATGAAGATTTTGATATATATGATAAAATTTTAATTTATAATTATATATTCTTTGCTGGTGAAAAAGGGATTGCCGGTCAATGGATTGCAATGGAAAATATGCCTAATTCAATCTCCAAAATATCAGCTCTAAAAAAAGGCGCTGAAAATCCTATTAAGGAATATTTCAAAGGGAAATTAAACTTATTAAAAGAAAGAGCCAATAAATTAGGTGGAAAAATTTTAGATAAAAATGAATGTGTTGCTGATATATGTATAGTGTTTTACATATTTCCCAAATTGCCAATAAGAGTAAATTTTTACGATGAATTAAAAGATGAAGGAATTGATGCTTCTGTAAAATTTCTTTATGATAAAAATGTTCTTGATTATCTTGACCTGGAATCTTTGGTTTTTTCTTCAGAAAAATTAGCTGAAAAATTAATGGAGTAATAACATTATTGTCATTTATTATCCAATTATAAAAAATTTAAGGAGGATTGTATGAGCCATCATCATAATCACAACCATCACCATGATAATCATGGACACAATCACAATTTTGCTGACAAAAGCATTAAAGAGAAACTTAACATACTTGTATCTCATTGGATTGAGCATAATAATTCACATATGAATGAATATGAAAAATGGCAAAAAAGAGCAAAAGAAGAAGGGGAAATTGCTTTGGCAGAGATTTTAAAAGAGGTTTGTAACAAAGTAAAAGATATAGATACGCTTTATAAAAAACTTGAAAACCTATTGAAATAAAAGATTTAGTTTAAATTAAATTCATAGGAAATAAAATAAATCTTTTTTGCTCCAATCAATTTTTTGCATATTTCCCATGTAAATAATATATTGTAACTGAAGAGCTCTTATGTTAATATTAAAAAATGAATTTTGAACATGGTGGGAACATTATTCACATAAGCAAAAAACTCGGATTAAAAGATACTGACTTATTTGATTTCAGCGTAAATATCAACCCGCTTGGTTTTCCCGAAATATTAAAAAAAACAATTCTTGAAAATATTAATAAAATAACTTTATACCCGGAAATCAATTCAAATTCTCTAAAAGAGAAAATAGCTTACAAATTAAATTGTTCTTCATCAAACATAGTTGTCGGCAACGGCTCAAATCAGCTTATTTACTCTATACCAAACGCCTTGAGCATTAAATCAGCAATTATAGTTGAACCTACCTTTTCTGAATATAGAAGTGCTTTAGAAAGATATAATTGTAAAATTCTTTCATACAAATTAAATGAACAGGACGATTTTATTTTAAATATTAATGCTCTTAAAACCTATCTGAAATCAAAGAACTTTGACGCATTATTTTTGTGTAATCCTAACAATCCAAACGGTATTGTTGTAAATAACAAGAATTTAAAATTGCTTGCGGAATTTTTTGAAAAAAAGGAAAAGTATTTAATAATAGACGAAGCATTTATTGACTTTACTGATGAAAACGGTCTAAGTTTTTCTAATTTTAAATACACTATAATTTTAAAATCTCTTACCAAGATTTTTGCAATACCGGGATTACGGTTAGGCTATTTAAAAGCTGATAAATTCGTTGCAAAACATATAGAAAAATATATAGAACCATGGTCAGTCAATATTTTTAGCCAGCTAATTGGTGAAAAATTATTAAAACTTGATAATTTTATTGAAAATACAAAAAAATTCCTTGAAAAAGAGAGAGAGTTTGTTATAAAAGAATTGTCTGAAATTAAAGAGTTAAAAATCTTTCCTTCGTGCACTAATTATTTACTTATTAAAATTTTAACATCAGCAAATGTTAATCAATTAGAAAAATATTTGTTAAAGAACAAAATATTAATTAGAAATTGTTCCAATTTTAACGGACTAAATAATAAATTTTTTAGAATTTCTATTAATAGTAGAAATGCTAATAAGAAATTAATAATGCTACTAAAAGAATTTTTAAAAAACATTGAGCAAACTTTCTAAGAAAGGGTTGAAATGAAAGAGATTTTCAAAGGAAAAGTTAATCAAATTCCAATTGAGGATGAACTTCAAAAGTCTTATTTGGAATATGCAATGAGCGTTATTATAGGCAGAGCTTTGCCTGATATCAGGGATGGGTTGAAACCTGTACATAGAAGAATTTTATTTGCCATGCATGAGTTAGGAAACGTTTACAACAAGTCATACAAAAAATCAGCAAGGATTGTTGGAGAAGTTATTGGTAAATTTCATCCGCATGGCGACTCAGCAGTATATGATACAATTGTAAGAATGGCTCAAGATTTTTCTTTGAGGTATCCTTTGATTGATGGACAAGGTAATTTTGGTTCAGTTGACGGAGATCCTCCTGCAGCTATGAGGTATACTGAAGTTAGAATGGCAAGAATTGCATCTGAATTTTTAACTGATATAGATAAAGATACTGTGGATTTTATACCTAACTATGATTCGTCTCTTCAAGAGCCTGTTGTACTTCCTGCAAAAGTTCCCAATCTTCTTGTTAATGGTTCGTCAGGCATTGCAGTTGGAATGGCAACAAATATTCCGCCACACAATTTAAATGAAATTGTCGATGCATTAATAGAATTAATCAATAATCCAGAGCTTTCAATTGATGAACTGATAAAGATTGTTCCTGGCCCTGATTTTCCAACTTATGGAATAATTAAAGGGACAAAAGGAATAGAAGATGCATATAAAACAGGCAGAGGCAGTATTACTGTATTTGGTAAAACGGATATTGAAGAGTTAAAAGGCAGAAGATTTGCAATTATTATCAAAGAGTTGCCATATCTTGTTAACAAAGCAAGACTTATAGAAAAAATTGCTGCACTTGTTAAAACAAAAAAAATCGAGGGCATATCAGATATTAGAGATGAGTCTAACAGGGAAGGAATGAGAGTTGTTATAGAATTGAAAAAAGATACTCAGCCTCAGGTAATTCTTAACTTTCTATATAAACACACTCAATTGAGAAGTAATTTCGGAATCATTTTACTTGGAGTGTTAAACAATCAGCCACGAATTTTTAATTTGAAAAATTTATTATCAAGTTTTATTGAGCATAGAAAAGATGTTGTTACAAGAAGAACTCTTTATAATCTTAAAAAAGCTGAAGAAAGAGCCCATATTTTAGAAGGGTTAAAAATAGCTGTTGAGAACATTGACAAAGTTATAAAAATTATTCGAGGTTCAAGAGACCCAAAAGAAGCAAAAGCTTCATTAATGAAACAATTTGACTTCACTCCTATACAAGCTCAAGCAATTCTTGACATGAGATTACAAAGACTAACTTCTCTTGAAATAGAGAAATTAATAGAAGAATATAATCAAATATTAAAATTGATTTCTGAATTAAAGGAAATACTTGAAAATGAAGATAGGTTAATGGAAGTTATCAAAGAAGAGTTAGAAGATATCAAAAATAGATACGGCGATGCAAGAAGGACTATAATTGAAAAAGACTTTGAAGAAATCAACGATGAAGATATGATTCCTGACGAAAAAGTAATTGTTGCAATTACCAAAGACGGCTATATGAAAAGAAATTCTTTAAAACTTTTTAAAAGCCAAAGAAGAGGTGGTAAAGGCAAAACCGGTATGGCTACAAAAGAATCTGACCTTGTTAAAGATATTTTTGTTGCTTCCACAAAAGATTATTTATTAATTTTTACAAACAGAGGAAGATGTTATTGGTTAAAAGTATTTGAAGTCCCTCAAACTTTAAATTTAAATGCAAAAGGCAGGGCAATTGTTAATTTAATAAATTTATCATATGGAGAAAAGGTTTTATCAATTCTACCAGTAAAAGATTTCTCTGAGGATAAATTTGTAACTATGGCAACACGTAACGGACTTGTGAAAAAAACAGCTCTTAAAGCATACTCCTATCCGAGAGCTACAGGGATTATAGCTATTAAACTTGAAGAAGACGACCAATTAGTAACTGCAGATCTCACAAATGGAGACAATGATATTTTACTGGCAACCAAGTTGGGTAAAGCCATTAGATTTCAGGAAAAACAGATTAGAGTTACAGGTAGAAATTCCATTGGTGTTATTGGCATAAAATTGTCTAAGGGTGATGCTGTTGTGTCAATGGAAGTTATAAAAACCGAAGAACCTGTTCTTACAATTGCTGAAAAAGGTTTTGGTAAAAGGAGCAGATTAAAAGAATATGCCATACAAAGAAGAGGCGGCAAAGGGAGATTAATATCAAAAGTTACTGAAAAAACAGGAGCTATAATAGATGCTCTCCAAGTAAAAGACAATTCAGACATAATTTTAAGTACAGATAGTGGCAAGGTTATTAGAATATCAGTCTCTGAAATTGGTTTATACAGCAGGGTTACTCAGGGAGTAAAATTAGTAAATATTAACACTGACAAAGAAAAAGTTGTATCAGTTACAATTATTAAAGACCCTGAAATTGAGGATGAAGAAGAGCATGAAAACAATACAATTTTTAATGGGAATGAGCAATGAAAATATTAGTAATTGGTGCAGGTAGTTGGGGAACAGCAATATCAAATATTTTAGCTGACAATAAACTGGAAGTCAAAATTTGGGGAAGAGATAAAAGAGTTTTAGAATCTATTAATAATATCCATGAAAATGTTAAATATTTAAAAGGCTTTATATTGAACAACAAAATAAAAGCAACTGACAATCTTGAAGATTCTATTTTAAATTCTGAAATTATAGTAAATGCAATCCCAACTCAAAAAATAAGAAATGTTTTTGAACCTGTTTCCAATTTATTAAAAAATAAAATCATTATTAACACTTCCAAAGGTATAGAAAAAACTTCGTTAATGCTTATTGACGATATTTTTAAGGATATTCTGGAACACAGACAGTTTAAAATAGCTTATCTGTCAGGACCCACATTTGCAATAGAAGTTATTAAAAGATTGCCCACTGCCACAACAATTGCTTCAGAAGATGCAGATTTAGCAAAAAAATGTCAGAAAATTTTCAATAACAGCTATTTTAGAGTATATACTCAGAAAGATATAAAAGGTGTTTTATTAGGTGGAGCTCTTAAAAATGTCATAGCAATAGGAGTTGGCATTACTGATTCCCTTAATCTCGGGCACAATGCACGAGCATCCCTTATTACAAGAGGGTTAGCTGAAATAATCAGATTGGGAATAAAATTAGGAGCAAACCCTCAAACTTTCTCAGGACTTGCAGGATTAGGAGACCTGGTTTTAACATGCACAGGCGATTTAAGCAGAAACAGAAAAGTTGGTATGGAACTTGGTAAAGGCAATCTATTAGACGAAATATTGAAAAATCTTGGAATGGCTGCTGAAGGAGTTGATACAAGTTATTGTGCTTTTCAATTATCTGAAAAATACAAAGTTGATATGCCTATAGCCAGAGAGATTTACAATATAATTTATCAGGGAAAATCTGTTATGGAAGCAATTAAAAATTTAATGAGCAGAAAATTAAAGGAGGAAGTATGTTAAAGCCTGACTTTGAAAAAAGCAGTGGTTTAATAACAGCTATTGCCCAAGATTTTAAAACAGGTGAAATCTTAATGGTTGCATATATGAACGAGGATGCTTATATGGAAACTTTAAAAACCAAAAGAGCTTGTTATTATAGTAGAAGCAGAAAAAAATTGTGGAGAAAAGGCGAAGAATCTGGTAACTTCCAGGAAGTAAAAGAAATACTTATAGACTGTGATAGAGACGCTGTTGTTTTGAAAGTTAACCAGATTGGCGGTGCAGCATGTCATACAGGATATAATTCATGTTTTTATACAAAAATAGATGATAATGGAAATGGTATTATAATAAAAAAAGAAAAGGTTTTTGACCCTGAAAAAGTATATGGGAAAGGAGAATAAAATGAAATTAAAGTTAGGTATTCCAAAAGGTTCTTTGCAGGAATCTACAATCAATCTTTTTGCAAAAGCAGGTTATAAAATATCAGTAAGTTCCAGGTCATATTTTCCTACAATAAATGATGATGAAATAGAGTGCATGTTGATTAGGGCACAGGAAATGGCAAGGTATGTTGAATCTGGTATTCTTGATGCAGGTATTACAGGACATGACTGGGTTGTAGAAAATGATGCTGATGTTATTGAATATAAAGAGCTTCAATATGCAAAAGCAACATTAAATGTTGTAAGATGGGTTCTTGCTGTTCCTGAATCTTCTCCAATAAAATCTGTTAAAGATCTCGAAGGCAAAACCATATCAACAGAAGTTGTTAATATTACAAAAAAATATCTTGAAAAACATGGAGTTAATGCAAAAATTGAATTTTCTTACGGAGCCACAGAAGTTAAAGTACCACATTTAGCAGACGCAATTGTTGAAATTACAGAAACAGGATCATCCTTAAAAGCTAATAAACTTAGAATTGTTGATACTGTACTTGAAACCAATACAATGTTTATTGTTAATAAAAAAGCTTTTAATGAACAGTGGAAAAAACAAAAAATTGAGAGAATAATAATGCTTCTTGAAGCAGCTCTCAATGCACAAACAAGAGTTGGATTAATGATGAATGTACCAAAAAACAATATTGATAAAATCTTGGAAATTATTCCTGATAAAATGCCTACTATATCAACCCTTTCAGATGAAAACTGGCTTGACCTTATAGTAATATTAAAAGAATCAAGGGTAAGAGAACTGCTACCAAAATTCAAAGAATTTGGTGCCACAGGGATTGTGGAATTTCCTTTGAATAAATTCTTAGAATAGTAAAGCCGCCATTTTGGCGGTTTTATTGAAATATACATTAACAAACAAACCAATCTATAACAACTCTGTCAAAATCAGACAAAACAAAATATAACTATAAAACCTTTTTAAGTCCATGTTTATTAAACTATACTTTAATTTGTTTTTATAACATTTTCTTCCCAAATAAACTAACTATCTTGACTTTTATCAAACGTAGTAGTATCAGGGAAAACCATTATATGCTGGCATGGCTCAGATGGCAGAGCAGCTGATTCGTAATCAGCAGGTCAGGGGTTCAATTCCCCTTGCCAGCTTAAGTTATTTAAATATTCTTAATTGCAGAGAAATATCTGTATATCAGCTACGTTTGTGCCTGTGGCTCCTGTTTTTATAAGTCCGCCTGTTTGTTTGAAAAAATTATAAGAGTTATTATCAGACAAATATTTCTTCCAATCCAATTTTAAAGAATAAGCTTTATTAATGTAGCTTTTATACATTATTGCTCCTGCTGCATCAGTAGGGCCATCAATACCGTCAGTACCAAAGGATAAGAACAAACCATTAATTTTTTCAATATATGGAAACATTGCAAGTGCCAGTTCCTGGTTCCTTCCGCCTTTTCCCTTTCCTTTAACAGTTACTGTGGTTTCTCCTCCTGCAACAATAGCAGCAGGTTTTTTTATTTTTATGTTTTCATTGTATATTTCCGCAGCTATACCACCAAACACTTTAGCAACTTCTCTTGCTTCACCCTGTATCTGCGAACCAAGATATAAAACTTCAAATCCATTTTGTTTTAAAAATCCTATTATTTTAATACAAGCATCTCTGTTGGAACCTATTATAATATTTTCAATATCTTTAATTTGAAATTCCTTTTGATTTAGAGGCATTTCATTGCCATTTTCTATAATATGTAATACTTTTTCAGAAATTTTCTGTATTATATTGTATTTTTTTAAAATTTCAATTGCATCATAAAAAGTTGAATTATCGTAAAAAGTTGGTCCTGAGGCAATAGTATCCAATTTATCACCAACAACATCAGAAAGAATCAGAGATATTACTTTACCTTTAATTTTCTTGATCAACCTTCCGCCTTTTATCAATGAAATTTGTTTTCTGACAATGTTAATTTCATCAATAGTTGCACCAGATTTTAAAAGTAAATTTGTAATATTTTGATATTCCATTAAATGGATTTCCGAATGCTCAACAAGAGCAGAACCACCACCGGAAATCAATACAAAAGTTAAATGCTCGTTCTCTGTCTGTTCAGCAAATTCCATTATTTTTTTACCAGCTAAGAAACTGTTCTCATCTGGAACAGGATGCCCAGCTTTTATAAAAGTAAAATTTTTTAGTGCAGAATATTTATTGCTCCAATCTTTATTACTCACAATTATCCCTTCTGAAACTGGTAATAATTCTATTAAAGTATTGCTCATTTCAATACTTGCTTTGCCAAAAGCAATAAGGTTAATCTGTTGAAAATCTCTTAAATAAAAAATTTGATCCTGAATTTTTAATGTCTGTTTGTTTATTAAAGAGAGATTTTTTTTTATGCAATTTTCAGGAAGGACTTCATTAATGCCGGCTTTTAAAGCATTAAAGGCAATTTTTTCTAAATCAATTGATAGATAATTCATTATAATTAAATTTTATCCTTTTTAACTCTGTTATACTCATCTATTACATATTCAAGGTGGTATCGCATATTTTTTTCAGCTTCATCTGGATTTTTGTTTTTTATTGATAGAAAAATTGCTTTGTGCTGCTGTAGTAGTTGTTCTTGAGATTCTTTTGAGGTAAAAAAAACCTCTCTGTAAAACTTTAAAGATGAACTTATCAGATTATGAACGGTTTCAATTATATGAATATAAATTATATTTTTAGTGGCAGTTGCAATAGTGGTATGAAAATCAAAGTCAGTTTTAAAGTTTAAGACATTGTTATTAAAATAATATTCCATATCCTCTATTATTTTTTCCAATTTTTTCACATCTTCATCTGTTCTATTTATTGCTGCATCTCTTGCGCCATAAGACTCAAGAAATACTCTGACTTTTGTCAACTCTATTATTTTACTGTCATCTTTAATGAGTAAAACTTCAAGAGGATTTTTTATTGTTTCTTCTGTTGTATTTTTTATAACTGTTCTTCTACCTTGCGAAGACTTTATAAATCCCGCTATTTCAAGATATTTCAATGCCTCTCTAATGGATGCCCTGCTTACTTTAAACATTTCCGCAAGCTTTCTTTCAGAAGGAAGAGTATCCCCGGTTTTCAATTTACCTTCAGAAATAAGGCTTAAAATTTTCTCAGCAACTTTATCTGGAATTTTTTCAATCTCTATCATTTTCTTCTTGACTTTTTAGACATTGTTTGATAAATAACTACTGGTCAGACCATCAGACCAGTAGTTATTGTATACAATAACGTATTTAAATTGTCAAACTTTTTTTAACAATTGCTCGTTGCCATTTCTTTTGTAATATCATCCCAATTATAAGGAGTCTTCCATGGAAGATTATAATGCTCTTTATAACAGATTCAAATGGAATATCCCTATTCATTTCAATATTGGTGTTGCTACATGCGATGTACATGCTGAAAATTCTCCAGATTCAATAGCATTAATCTGCGAAGATGATAATGGTAAAACAGTTAAATATTCTTTTCATAAAATAAAAAATCTTTCAAATAAATTTGCCAAT
>CAZBLP010000001.1:3136-133038 GCA_964492825.1 uncultured bacterium | reverse complement strand
AACCAAGAATATATTATTAGAGGTAGAAATAATTTTAGGAGCAAAGAGATTGTTTTTGAAGTTTTCAGATCAAATAGGATTAGATTGTGGTTAAGAAACGGTTATGTAATGTTCACCGTGCCAAAATTAAATGATAACAAATGGCATTTTTTAGCATGGAGCAGAGAATCCAGAGAGGTATGTTTATACGTGGATAATAAAAAGATAGGATGCAAATCTTTTTCATCATCTTATAACACTAATATAAATATCAACAATTTAAAATCAGCTGAAAATATATCACATGGATATTTGGATGAACTTAAAATATTTGATAAAGCATTAACATCCACCGAAATTTTACAAATATACAAAAATGAAAATGCTGGCAATAACTGGAATGGCGAAAAAAGGGAGTGTAAAAATTGTTCCACTCCTTCAGGATTGCATCATTTTGATATCACTGACAATCAAAACGACCAATCAGACATTGCTTGCGAGCCTGAACTTATTTGTTTTACTGCAAAAGATAAAGATAATAACACATTAACAACTTATACAGGCGAAGTAAAAATAGGCTCTTTTTTGAATCATTCGTCAAAGGGAAAATGGTATAAAAGTTACTCCGGATACACAAACACTGACCCACCGGCAGGTTCTTTAACCAATGAAGGAGAATCAACTGTAGGTTATACTTTTGAGAAAAGCGATAAAGGAAACTTCTGTCTGTTTTTAACCAATAAACAAATAATGGCAGACTCGGAAGAATTAAAAATTATTATAAGCTCAGCTAATGAAAGTATAGAAAATTCATATTATGTAGAATTTCTGAAATCTGCTTTTAAATTTTCTTGGGATAATAATTCATCTCCATGGGATAAACAACTTTCCTGTTTAAATTCATCAACTAATCCGAAAATAGATTCCTCCCTTTACCTTATATCCATTACAACAAATAGTATAACCGGTGCCTGCGAATCTCTGTTTAATGGGAAAAAAACTTTAAAAAGCAGAATCTTGTATTTGAATCCTGATAGCAGTGAAATAATAGGAAGTCCTTATTTGCTGGTAAATAAAAACCGAATACGTTTTCACAAGGATGATAATCCCAACAAATGGGATAAAATCAGAATTTATTTTAAAAACGGCAAAGCAAAATTGGATTTGTTATACTATGATGCCGGTAAGTTAAAGTTACAGTTTGCCTATGACCTTGATCCTTTTTCACCAGGTTATGAAATGACTACCATGGATTCAAACAATGAAATAACTTTTTCTCCATTTGGAATTTTTGTTGATTTTCAAAATATTGATGCAAAAAATAATAACAACATTTCTTCCTTTTCAACCAAATTAAAGGCAGGTTACAATGCATTCATAATAAATGCACAAGGTGTATGCTATGATGCAAGTGATGACAAATCACCAAAAGATGGTATCCCTGATACAAATGCAAATCTCAAAGACAATAAAATGCCTTTAAAAAATTTCCATGCAAACACCAAATTACTCTGGAAGGTTTCTAATCCAAGTAATGGTTCAGGAAGCCTGAATCCTTCACAAATCAACGAAACTGATTTTAAAAACGGAATAGGTGAAATTAAGGCAACCTTTTCAGATGTTGGTATATTATCTATTAACTCTGTTTTATCAAATGATTATATTGTTTCAGGAAACGATGTAATTGGTTGGCCATTATACAAATATATTGGACGATTTACTCCTGACCATTTCTCTGTTACAAACAAAAGTAATGGAATTTTACAGGAAAAATGTACATCCTTCAATTATACAGGAGATACAATAACATATTTAGTGCCACCATCATTTAAAATTATTGCTCAAAACAAGGACAACAAAACAACACAAAATTATAAAAACAATTTTAATTTTTTGACCACAGGAAGTATCACGCTTGATTATCCTACGGAAGATGACAACCAACATGGAAACAGTAAAGAATTGGAAATTAATGTCGTCCAATCTGTTGCCAGTCTGAATTCCAACAATGACGGAACATACAATTATACTTTTGGAAATGATAACATCACATATATAAAAAATAGTAATTCCAAAATTTCTCCTTTCAGTCCGCAATTTTCTATTACAATTTCCCAAATTAAAGATAAAGATAATATAGCATGTAACAATCTACCTCAGACTTTGACAGTTTCAGGTCAAAAAATGAAGTATGGCAGAGTAGATATTTTAAACAATTACGGTCCGGAAACCAGAAATTTGAAATTGAAATTAAAATCATATTTCTGGAATAATGGCAACTGGATGTTAAATACTGACGATTCATGCACATTTTTTTATAAATCTGATTTTATTTTAAAAAATTATACTAACAACCTTAATCCAGGAGAAACAAAAATTATTAATATTTCTCAAATTTCAAAAGGCAATGGTAGACTTACGCTTTCTGCCCCAGGAAAAAATAACAACGGAAGTGTTGATGTTGATTTTTCTTCAAACTCATTTTTACATGATAATAACAGTTTAGGAAAAGCTACCTTCGGATTGTATAGAGGAAGAGACAGGATAATAATGTGGGAGGAAGTACCGGCTAAATGATGAAAGGTTTTACTCTTGTAGAGCTTATAATAATTTTAGCACTTATTGGCATAGTGTCGTTAACTATAGTTCCTAAATTGGAGATGACAAGCTTTAAAGAAACAGCAGATATTGACACTTTTATATCCAATGCAAGATATGCTCAGCACAATTCAATGGTCACAGGCAATAATTGGAGAATAATAATATCTTCATCTGAAAATAAATATACAATAGACAATGATTCTATAAACACAAATGATGTACCTAAAATGCCAGGAGGCGACAACCCTGTAAGTGTTGATACTTCCATTTCTTCTACTCTGTCTGAATTCTATTTTGACTATCTTGGCAGACCTGTTACCTCAGGCAATAACCTTATCACATCACAAATTAACATTACAATTGGTTCTCAAAATGTTATTATAGAACCTTATTCCGGTGGAATCTATGTTCAATAAACGAGGTTTTACATTATTGGAAATGATTCTGTTCATAGTTGTTTTTTCCCTCGGAATTGTCGGAGTAATGACTCTTTACATTAATACTCTTGGAAAAACAAGTGATCCAATTCTAAGAAATAACGCTGTTCAAGTACTCCAATCAGTAATGGAAGTGGTTTACAATAAAAAATGGGATGAAAACACTCCAAACGGTGGCTGCGACAATATTACAACTGAATGTAGTGCCCTATCATCAAGCATTGGGCCTGATTCTGGTGAAACATCTCTAAATGATTACGACGATATTGATGACTTTGTTAACTCAGGTAGTGCTTATAAGAAGAGCAGAGACTGGTTGAGTCAAGATTTTGGTCTGATAAGTGGGTTTAATATTAAAATCACAATAAGTTATGCCAGAATAACAGGGAATAAGGTATATGAAAATACTTCTTCAAAATCAAATTACAAACTTATTCAGATAGAGGTGCAAAGTAACGGTTTAAATGAAAGTTACAAATTAATTGCAGTAAAAGCAAATTTCTAAAGGGTTTTTAAGTGAAAAAAGGTTTTACATTAATTGAATTGGTTATAGCAATTACCATATTCGCAATAGTCTCAGGTATTGGTGTAAATGTTATTTACAATGTCTTCTATGGCTATTCGGATACAAAAATTAAAAATTTTTTATACAATGAAACAATGTTCACGTTTGAAAGGCTTGGTAGAGAATTGCTTAACTCTGTTCCAAACTCTGTAAGAGCAGAGAATAACGATTTATTGCAATTTGTTTTGTTTTCAAAAACCTTCTTTTACAAAAAAAATACTTCAAATTCTATTATTGTATATGATAATCTTACCAACTTGAATTTAAACGGTGAAAAAATTACTATTTATACCTTGTCTTACGATGATATTTTTAACTCTAACAGTAGTTTACAAAAAGTATATGGCATTGTTAATTCAGTTAAAAATGCCGATAATTCGTGGACACTTACATTTGATAAAGATATTATAACTGATTCACCATACCACAGATGTTACCTTGTGGAGACACCTGTTACTATTTTTAAAAACAGTGATAAGTTGGTCAGATGTTTTGGCTATGAAATTACCGGTTCAGACGGTAAAAATGCCGGTACATGTAATATTTTAACAAATTATGTGGATAATGTTACTTTTGACTATTCACCAGGCACAATAAAAAAAGATGGTATATTAGAAATTTCTTTAACATTACGAAAAAATGATATTACCTTAAATTATAAAAATGAGGTGCACTTTAGAAATGTTCCCTAAAAAAACTCAAAAAGGATTTGTACTTGCTTATGCTCTTATTTTACTTGTAATTTTTAGTTTGCTTGGTGTGTCAATTGTCTCAATGCTGACAACTTCTTCAGTAACTTCTTCTGAAGATTTTATTTCTCTGCAAGCCTTGTATATAGCAGAAAGCGGAGCAGAAATCCGGATTAGAGAAACTCTTGAAGGTGACACAACAGAGGATTCCAGAACTTACGAATTTGATAATTTTAACAATTACAGTACAAATGTAACACTGAAAAAAATCATGGATGGACCTGATGGCAAAAAACTTTTTTCAGTATATTCAACAGGAAAAATCTTTAATATAAAAAGAAAAATTTTTATTAAATTCTGGAAGCAATAAAATGTATAAAAAATATTTTGGGTTTCAAACTGAACCATTCGCCATAACCCCTGATTCAGAGCTATTTTACTGCTCTGAACAAATTGAAGAGGTTATAAATGTTATAGAATATCAATTAAATAAGAGAAGGGGCTTTCTTTTGCTAACAGGAGACGTTGGAACCGGTAAAACTATACTTTGCAGAACATTATTAAATAAACTTGTTGATTTTAATACAACTCTTATTCTTAATCCTTTTTTAAATGAAAAAGAAATCCTTTATTACATATGCAAAGATTTTGGAATAATCAAGGATAATTCAAACATTAATAAAGGAGGACTATTTCATCTTTTAACAAAATTTTTGGTAACAAGTTATAAAAAAGGTAAAAATAGTCTGATTATTGTAGATGAAGCTCAAAATCTCTCATTTGAAGCATTTGAGATGATAAGACAAATCTCCAACATTGAATTGGAAGACACAAAACTTGTTCAGATTATTTTTGCAGGACAGCCAGAATTAATTGACAAAATCAATTTAAAAGAGTACCGACAATTAAGACAGAGAATAAGTACTGTTATTGAATTAGGGCCATTAACCCTTGATGATACTGTAAACTACATAAATTTCAGAATTCAAGAAACACTTCATTATAAAAGATTTTTATTTACTAATGCAGCTTTAAAACTTATATACAAATATACAAACGGAATTCCACGAGATATAAACCAATTAGCTGAAATTTCTCTTATAACTGCTTTTGCCAATAATCATAAAACAGTTACCAGAAGAGATGTGAAAATAGCTGCAAAGGAATATTATAAAAAATTTGTCAAAAAAAAACCTAAAATTACTTTGATTTCATTAATTGTAATTTTTTTAATCATTTTAATAATCTTACTACTTGAAAAATTAAATATTTCATAGTAATAAAATGTGATATTATGAGCATAATAGCTAAATCTTTAAAAAAGATTAAAACCCAAGATAAATCGAAGGAAAAGCAGCCTTTTTATAAAGCTGTGGCTTTTTCTAACTCAAAATATTTCATTGCAGGTTTCTATGGTATAATACTTCTGTTTCTTCTATTGTTAACAGGTTTCGGTATCAATTATTATTTTTTTGTGAAAAAAAATAATAATATTACAAATTTTAAAATTGAACATTATGAAAAAATCTATTATGCAACTGTAAATCAATTTCAGAAAATGAAAACAGCAAATAAAAATGAAATAAAATTAAAATATTTTTTAACAATGAATAATTTTGAAGAATTAAAAGAGCTTTTAGAAAAAATAAAATTATCCAATGAAAAAATTTATCTTAAATATTTTGGCATTCTTTGTTTTAAACAAAAAGATTACAAAAATGCAATTAAAAATTTATCATTATATATTAAAAAATATAAATTTGACAGAGATGTTTTGTCATATTTAGGCAACATTTATTATATTCAGAATAATTTTTCAAAAGCCATCGAGATTTATAACAAAATTTCAGACGACAATTTCGAAACAGCATACAACAAAGCGATTATTTATGAAAAAATCGGAGATTTGAAAAACTCGTTAAAATTCTACCAAAAGTCCTATAGTCTTGTGCAAGATCCTTTGTTGAAAAAAAGAATTTATAATAAGATATTTTTAATGGAAAACTATGAATCAAAAAAAAATTAATACAATCTTAATCAGTGATTCAGAAATAAATCATATAATTTATTCAATAAAAAAAGATGAGTTTATTATAGAGGGGTGCTCGTATTTTTCCATAAATCCATTTGACAAGTCGAGTTTAAATAATGCATTTTCAGAAATTTCTCAATATGTAAAAAATAATAAATTGACCAAACTGAATATTATCAATGATCATGTGCTAAAATACAAATTTATTCTTAATCAAAATGAAACAGCCAACTTAAGATTCGAGGCATTAAACAGATTTAAAACCACTTTTGATATACAGCTCAATGACTATTATATTGATTTTGAAACATACAATTTTAAAAACATGACCCTTGTTTTCATAGCTGGCATTAATAAACCTTTTTTTGACTCAATATTAAGACACTTAAAATCACAAAAATTTAAATTACTATTTGCAGAAATAGATATAATGGCTTTAAAACGTTTAATAAGTTACAATTATCCAGGTGAAGTTGTGATGAATATTCATTTGAGAGATGATAAAACAATTTTCACTGTTATGTCAGATGAAACCCTATTTGCATTTAGAGAATTAAATTTTGGTTTTAAAAACATTATTAAATATCTGTATGAAGAAACTAAATTGGAAGAATCCATCATATTGGAAAAATTAAACTTTGAAGATTTACCTCTTGCAAAAGCACTTGACAAATTCACCATAGAATTACAAAGAACTATTGACTTTTATAACAGTCAGTTTAGAAATATACCTATTTCCAAACTGATTTTAACTGGAAAAATCTTAAATATTAATGGAATTGATAAATTTCTTTCGCAACTCTTTCTCATTAATACAGAAAAGTTTAACAGCTTGAAACAATTTTTCATAAATACTGACATTCAAATGATTGAGAAAATGACTTATCTGTCAGAAATCTTAGGCACTTCCCTGAGGGAAATATGAAGAGAAAAGAGATAAATTTACTTCCTGAACATGCCAGATTTGACATTAATAAACATTTTTTATTAAAACGATTTTTTATAATATTGATTTTTAACGTAATCTTCTTGCTTTTAATCAGTTTAAATTTGCTTTTGGAAAAGAAATTCTTAGAGAGTAAAATTTATGAGCAGAAAATCAAATTAAAAAAAATATCAACCATTGTTGAAAATTTTAAGGTCTTTCAAGAAAAATACTCAGAACTTTTAAAAAAAATGAACTCTCTTAATAAGAAAAAAGGCTTATACTATGTTACCAATAAAACTCAATATTCATCGTTTCTTTCTTTACTAATATTAGGTAAATGTTTAACGAATGGAATAAAAATAAATACTCTAAGCTATTCAAATGGAAAGTTTATTCTAAAAGGCAATGCTACTTCTTCTAAATCATTCTACGATTTTTATTCAATTTTAAACAAAAATAAATTGGTTAAAAAAGTAAATTTTTATTATTTTGAACAAAAAGGCAATTTAGATTTGTTTGATTTTAAGATTAGTGTGTTATTGAGGAAGATAGAATGAAAAACATATATGCAAACATGAAGATCTCTCATATTATTATTGGTTTTATTTTAATTCTTTTTCTTATTAATTTCAACTATTACAATCATATTTATGTTAAGTTAAGATATGTAATTTCCAAAGAAAAAACAGAAGTCGTAGGTATAACTAAAGCTATTCGGATATTTATATCCAAGTTTAACAAAAACCAGACATTATTAAATAAAATCAAAATCTTAGAAAACAAAATTATGGAAAACAAATATGAAATCGGATACTTAAAAAACAAAAATAAATCAAGAAAAGAGATAATAAATGTTTTTAGAGACATTGTACTTAAAAGCAATGTTAATCTTGTAAAAATAGAATTAATATCCGAACAAACTGAAAAAGAAACCGGTAAAATTTTATTTAAATTCATTGGCAATGCAACACTTGAAAATTTTATTTCTCTTATTGATATAATAGAGAACAAACAAGAATTTCTTATGATTCAAAATTATAAATTAAAAAGCATACAAGAAGGATCTGATAATTATAAAGTTGAAATGATATTAAAATTCGTTTATATTATTTCATAATTGGGGTATATTAAATGAAGAAAGTTTTTACTTTTATTTTTATTATTACATGCTTTAATCAATGCTACGGTTTCAGCATAATAGAAAGACTAAAAATGCCCTCTAATACAACTTATTTTGAAAAATTTCATATAAAACTCAATTTAATTAAAAATGAACATCCTAAGAAAAAAGAAAAAAATACGTCTAACAGCATTCAAGAAAAAATAAATTTTTTAGAAATCTTAAAACTAACCGGTATTTTTAAGATAAATGAAGACTTCTTTGCAATTATTAACGGGGATTCGTATCCGGTTGGAGCTGTAGTTAATGGTTACAAAATTTTATCTATTGATATTCATAAAGTTATGTTGTCTGATATTACAAATAATGAAAAGGTGGTGTTAAAAATTGAAAACTAAAATTTTTATTTTAATATTTTTTATATTATCCGCATTGCCACTCTCAGGAAATTCATTAAACAATAAAAGAATTTCTCTTAACCTCAAAAATGTTGATATTCATGATATAATTGTTAATCTTGCCAAATATATGAAACACAACATTGTTATTCCACCGGATATTTCCGGAAAAATAAGCATATATCTTGATAATGTTACATTTGACGACGCTCTGAAAGTTATTACCAATATTTCCGGATATTCTTATTACTACAAAAATAATATTATTTTTATTGATAAAAAGGAGAACGTAGAAAAAATTAAAGGCAAAGAAAATCTTAAAAGTAAAATTTTTTATTTAAATTTTGCAAAAGCTAAGAATATAAGTGATCAGATTGAAAACATTCTTTCAAAAGAGGGGAAGGTAATTATTGACGAAAGGACCAATAGTTTGCTTGTTCAAGATTTCTTGGGAAATATTTCAAAAATAGAAAAGTTTATAAAAACTATTGATAATCCGACAAAACAAGTTATGATAGAAGCAAAAATAGTTGTGATAAATAACGATGCATCTAAGGAATTAGGCATTCAATGGGGTGGTTCGTATGTCAATAGATTAGCATCCAGTAATTTTTTCTATGGAATCAAAGGAGGAACTGGCAGTACAACTTCAACGACGACAGAAGAAACAACAGGTACTACCACTACTTCTTCAATTGATACGGAATTTCCAGGATCAGGAGGAATTACAAATGCCATTCCACATGGTGTGGAATCAACTTCAAACCTCAATGAAATTTCAATTCCTTCAAGTTATGTAGTTAATCTGCCAACAATTTCTCCTGCTGCAGGTGGTATTGGTTTAATATTTGGTAAATGGGGATTTTACAATTTGGCTTTCAAACTTACAGCTTTAAAATCAAGAGATTTAGCAAAAGTTATTTCCAGTCCCAAAGTTTTAGTATTAAATAATGAGGAAGCTGTTATTGGGCAGGGGCTTGAAATTCCCTACAAATCTGTTAGTGATGCAGGTACTGATACTGAATTTAAGGACGCTAAATTAAAATTAAAAGTTACTCCTCACATTTCAGCAAATAATATAATATCAATTGAAATACATTTGACCAAAGATAGTGTTGGGAAGATAACCGTTAATGGAGAACCTTCCATTAATACCCAAGAGATAAATACAAAGTTGCTACTTAAAAACGGTGAAACTGCTGTAATAGGAGGTATTTTGGAAAATTCAGTTTCCAAAAGCGAAACAAAAGTTCCATTTTTCGGAGATATTCCAATTTTTGGAGGGTTATTTAAAAATGAAATAAATCAAAAATCAAGCGGAGAATTGCTTATATTTATTACTCCTAAAATAGTTAATATCGGAAAATTATAATATATACTTAAAATTTCAAATTTCCATTAATCAGTTTATGTAAAAATTGAATTTTTCAATAATCTCATCTTTCTTAAATGGTTTATTAATAATCTCTGTTATTAATCCACTATTTTTAAATTTTTCCATTCTTTCACTAATTGCACCTGATACAATAAAAATAGGTATTGTTTGATTAATTTTTCTTATATCAAGAATAGCCTTTTCTCCATTCATTATAGGCATATCCCAATCTATCAAAACTATATCAATTTTTTCACTGGATTTCACAATATCAACAGCTTCTTTGCCATTTTTGGCATTTACAACTTTAAATCCCAAATATTTTAAAATTTCAGATTCAGCCTCACTGACATTATCTTCATCTTCAACAAGCAAAACTGTTTTATTATATAGACTTTTGTTTAAACGGATGTTTTTTTTATCCTCTTTCCTATCATCTATTTGATAATCAAGTAAATAAAATTTCACAGTAAATGTTGTGCCCTTTCCTACTTCAGATTTAACTGCTATCTCACCTTTATGCATTATTACTATATTAAAAACTATTGACAACCCAAGTCCTGTACCTCTATGTTCTGTTTTTTGTTTGGTACTGAAAAATGGTTCAAAAATTCTTTCTTTAATTTCTTCAGGAATCCCAATTCCGTTATCTGAAACTTTTAGAATTATAAAATTATTTTCCTCTTTAAGAGTAATTTCTATTAATCCATTAGACCTTTCAGCTGTTTTAATCGCATCTCTTGCATTTATAATTAGATTCATAATCAGTTGATTTATACTGTTTTTATCACATTCTATCCAAAAGTGATTTCCTAAAATATGAACTTTTAAATCTATATTAGATGATATTGCCGGTTTTATTATATCAAGAGATTCTTTTAAAATCTCATTTAATTTACACGGAAACATTTTATGCTCTTCTCTTCTGGAAACCATCCTTATTTTATGTATTAAATTTTTTGCAGAATCCATACTTATCTTGATTTTATTAATAAATCTTATCGCCTCTCTATTTCCCTTAAGTTTGATTTCCAGCATTTCAAGATTAAGCACCATACCTGTAAGAATATTATTGAAATCATGTGCCACTCCTGCTGAAAGCTCGCCTAATGCTTCTAATTGCCCAATTCTTTGAATAGATTCTTCCATTTTTACTTTATCAGTGATATCCTCCTGTATGACAACAACTCTAACAATATTGGAATTGGTATCTTTAATGGGAAACATTATAACATTAAGTATTCTGTCTCTCCCTATATTGGCAACGGTTTTTAATTTATACTCAAATTTTTTTATAATATATGGCTTACCATTGAAAACATCATGAATGTATTTAAATTCTTTGCTGTTTTTAAAGATTTTGTCTCTAAAAATATTATATTTTCCATTAAAATCTCTTTTATCCATGCCCCACATATTTTCCCATGCTTTGTTAGCATCAATAGCTATACCTTTTTTATCAAAAATCTGAATGGGAACCGGAGATTGTTCAAAAATTGCTTTTGAATAAGCTTCACTTTCTTTTAATTCTCTTGTCCTTTTATTAAAATAATAAACTAACCTGCCAAGCTCGTTATTACTGGAGTAATTAATATAAAAATCTTCTTTGTCATGAGGATTTAACAATTCCAAAGTAATTTTTTTCAAAGGAACAAGAAGATTATGTCTAATTAGAAAATATCCGATTAAAAGGATAAAAATTATAGGAAAAAAGAGGTTCGAAATAATTCTCCAAGAAATTTGATTAACTAAATTGGACATTAATTTCTCAGTAACAACAACACCAATTTTCCAATAGGTACCTGGCATATATATAATAGTACAAATTGCAGGTTCATTGAAAATCATATCTTTTTCTACTTTAAAAGATTCCAAGTTGCTTGCAAGTTTCAATTTTAAAGGATTTGTTAAAATTGTTGTTATTAAAACAGCTTCTTGTTTACTAATTTGGTAGGATTCTTCAGATATTTTATCTGCTATCTTGTCAAATCTTGAGTTTTTTTGTCTTGCCAAATTAATAAATTTATAATCCATTGATTCAATTTTATTTTTTATAATACTAAAGCGAGGAAACCTTTTAGTAAATTCTGATAAATTGATATATTTTTTATAAAAACTTCCTTTCCATCTGACAGTTTTGCCCTTTGGGAAATATAAAAAATTATTTTCCCTATCAAGGACAAAAATATATCCGTTTACTTTTTTTGCATATTGCGAAAATAACTTTTCCAAACCCTCCAACTTTAAATCAACTGTTGCAACTCCTAAAAATTTTTTATTGTCTATTATAGGTGAAGTGCATGTCACCATTGGCTGCTTGGAATACGGATCTATGTATGACCTTGACCAATATACTTTTGATTTATCTAAAAATTTTACTGGTACATACCACTCTTCATGAAAATAGCCTTTTCCCGATGGATTATTGTAATCATTATAATACTTTAAAATTCCATTTTTATCTCTACCCCAGAAAAAACTTCTGTAAAAATCTTTTTTGCTAAAAGTATACGGCTCAGGCCATATTCCTCCTCCTGCAATAATATTTTCATAACCTGAAAGATTTAAAAAATTTGGAATGATTTTTATAAAAACACTTTTTTTCTTTTCTAATAGTTTGTAAATATTTGCTTCAGTTAAAGATAAAGTTTCAGCATTTTTTATTTTATTTCTAAGTTCAAGAACAATGCTATTCCCGATATTTCTAATGTTTTCATACTCTTTGGAAAGAAGGATTGGATATGCGACTTTCTTAATCGTAAAATAAGCAATTATGCTGAACACTATAATAGTAATTAAGAACGTTAGTGAAATGAAATTTTGGATATAATTCTTAAAATTTCTATTTTCCAAATTTTTTCCTTGTTTAATTTGAAAACAATTCAGATAGATTTCATTAATAATGATACTTTTGAATCTTCTAAAAGTCAAGTATTTTGAGGAAGTTTATATTATAAGGTCATCTCAGGTTATTAAATATAATATGAAAACAGCACTCGACTTAATTAAAGTCGAATGCCGTCTAAATACTCTACCCTTGTCTAAAAATTATTTTATCTTCTTTATCGTCATAATCAATTATTAACTTGTCTCCAGGTTTCACATTTCCTGAAATTATCTCTCTTGAAAGAGAATTTTCAATATATCTCTGAATTGTTCTTCTTAATGGCCTAGCACCATAGTGTGGGTCATATCCGACTTTTACAATAAAATCTGCTGCTTTTTCAGTAAGTTCAATATTAATGTCATTGTCTTGCAACCTCATATTCAATGCCTGAATCTGTAATTTTAAAATTTCTTTAATATTATCTTTTGTTAAACCATGAAATACGACTATTTCATCTACCCTGTTTAGAAATTCAGGTTTAAAATAGTTTATCAGCATATTAGTAACTGTTGTTTTAACTTTTTCAAAATCTTCATCAGGTTTGTAATTCAAAATTGTTTCACTGCCTATATTCGAAGTCATTATTATTACAGTATTTTTAAAATCAATAGTTTTCCCTTGAGAATCTGTAAGCCTTCCATCATCTAAAATCTGAAGTAAAATATTAAACACATCAGGATGTGCTTTTTCAATTTCATCAAGCAGAATTACACAATATGGTTTCCTTCTTACAGCTTCTGTAAGTTGCCCGCCTTCTTCATAACCTACATATCCTGGAGGTGCTCCTATTAATTTTGCAACTGTATGACGTTCCATAAATTCACTCATGTCAAGTCTAATCATATTGTTTTCATCATCAAAGAGGCTTTCTGCAAGAGTTTTTGCCAGCTCTGTTTTACCCACTCCTGTAGGGCCAAGAAATATAAAACTGCCAATGGGTCTTGTGGGATCTTTCAAACCTGCTCTTGCTCTTAATATTGCTTGGGAAACTGCTGTCACTGCCTCATCTTGTCCTATAACACGTGTATGCAGATGTTTTTCAAGGTTCAATAACTTCTGTTTTTCACCTTCAAGAAGTTTTGTTACAGGTATTCCTGTCCACCTTGACAACACAAGAGCAATATCATCTTCATCAACTTCTTCTTTTAATAATTTGTTTTCACTGCTTCTATTTTTCGCCTGTTCTTCTTTCTTTTTTAATTTAACTTCAAGGTCTCTCAACTTGCCATATTTTAATTGAGCTGCTTTATTTAAATCATATTCCCTTTCTGCTTTTTCTATTTCAAGTTTGGTCTCTTCTATTTGTCTCTTAATATCCCTAATCTCTTTAATAATCTCTTTTTCAAGGTTCCACTGAGTTTCCAACTGATTTTTCTTCTCTTTTAAATTAGCAAGTTCTTTATTTATGTTTTCAAGTCGTTTCTTAGAACCTTCATCTGATTCTTTTTTTAAAGCCTGAGCTTCTATTTCAAGCTGCATAACTTTTCTTGTTATTTCATCAAGTTCACTTGGCAATGAATCTATTTCAGTTCTTAACCTTGCAGCTGCTTCATCAATAAGATCAATTGCCTTGTCAGGCAAAAACCTGTCACTAATATATCTGTGACTTAAAACTGCTGCAGCAACCAGCGCAGAATCCTTAATCCTTACACCATGATGATTCTCATACCTTTCCTTTAATCCTCTTAAAATGGATATAGTATCTTCCACAGAAGGTTCATTTACAAGTACCGGCTGGAACCTTCTTTCAAGTGCTGCATCTTTCTCAATATATTTTTTATATTCATTTAAAGTTGTTGCTCCTATACAGTGCAGTTCTCCTCTTGCAAGTAGCGGCTTTAAAAGGTTGCCTGCGTCCATTGCGCCTTCTGCAGCTCCTGCACCAACTACAGTGTGAAGTTCATCAATAAAAAGTATTATCTTTCCTTCAGACTTCTGCACTTCTTTTAAAACTGCTTTTAATCTTTCCTCAAATTCGCCTCTAAATTTAGCCCCTGCTATTAATGCACCCATATCAAGAGAAAGCACTTCTTTATCTTTAAGCCCTTCTGGAACATCTTTATTTACAATTCTCTGTGCCAGTCCTTCAACAATAGCTGTTTTTCCAACACCAGGCTCCCCTATTAAAACAGGATTATTTTTTGTCCTTCTGGACAATACCTGAATAACTCTCCGAATTTCATCATCCCTACCAATAACAGGATCTAATTTGCCTTCTGATGCTTTTTGGGTAAGATTTATTGCAAATTTATCCAATGCATTCATTGTTGATTCAGGATTTTGATTTGTCACTTTTTCATCCCTCCTAATATTTTTTATTATTTTTTCCAAATTATCTCGGTAAATTCCATATTTGTTTAAAATTTGTACTATTTTATCTGAACTTTCCAAAACAAACAAGCTTAACAGTATGATTTCAACACTTAAAAATTCATCTCCCCATTTTTTCATTTCATTTTCAGATTCAATAAAAACTCTATTTAATCTGTTTGTAATATATACCTGACCACTGTCTACCCCCGGTCCCGCAACCTGCGGAATTTTCTCAATTTCATTTTTAATGTCATTTATAATATTATTTTTTTCAACATTCATTGCATCTAATATTACAGGAACAAGCCCTCCTTCTTGTGTAAGCAAGGCATAAACCAAATGCTCAACATCAACATTCTGGTTTCTTTTTGAAATTGCAATTTTCTGTGCTTCTTGCAATGCTTCAATAGATTTTTGAGTAAATTTATTTAAATCCATATTAACCTCCTTTTTAATAGCTTAATGTTCAAAGTTGAATTAAGATTTAGTTGTTGGGATTTCAGATGTAGTTTTTTACTAATCTTTAATCCCAAAATCCTAAATCCATTTTTTAATTTTTCATTATTCATTGTCTATCAACTAATTTAATTTAAAATTTTTTATACCCTACACTGTTTAAATTAGTTTCTTTTTCATATTAGTCAATTTTTTATTTGACTATAAATTCAAACTTTAATATAATTTAAATTATGGCACAGATTCTACCTATATTAGAGAAAAAATTTTACACTGTTTCCGAAATAACCGAAGAAATAAAAAATATTATAGAAGATGAATTCTTTGATGTTTGGATACTTGGAGAAGTTTCCAATGTTGTCACACCTATGTCTGGTCATACTTACTTCACTCTAAAAGATAAAACAGCTTCTATAAAAGCTGTTCTTTTTAAAACACAAAAAAAATTAATTAATTACAATATAAAAAATGGCGAGGAAATTGTAGTTAGAGGAAGGATATCTCTATATGAACCAAGGGGGGAATACCAGATAATCATCGACTATCTCGAACCTTACGGTATTGGCAAATTATATATGCAGATTGAAAAATTAAAAGAAAAACTATTTAAAGAAGGATTGTTTGAAAAAAAATTCAAAAAGAACATTCCAAAATTCCCTGAGAAAATAGGAGTTGTTACTTCTGTTACAGGTGCAGCTATTCGCGATATTTTAAATGTATTAAATAGAAGATTTACTGGTATAGAATTATTTATTTTTCCTGTAAAGGTTCAAGGAGAAGAAGCTCCCAATTTAATAACTGAAGGAATAAAATTCTTTAATAACTTCAGGGAAAATATAGATGTAATTATTTTAGCAAGAGGCGGAGGAAGTATAGAAGACTTAATGCCTTTCAATGACGAAACAGTGGCAAGGGCTATTTTTAAATCAAATATACCTATAATATCAGCAGTCGGACATGAAACAGACTTTTCAATTTCCGACCTTGTTGCTGATTTAAGAGCACCTACCCCTTCAGCAGCAGCTGAATTAGTGGTAAAAAACAAACAGGAAGTTTCCATTCACTTAGATAATCTTACAAAAAGATTAACTCTTTTGATTAAATCCAAAATTGACTATTATAAGCATATAATAAATAATTCAAATACAAATCTTAACAATTTCAGATGGGAAATTACGCATTTTAACAATAAAATAAAAATAATAAAAAAAGATTTAATAAATTCATTTTCCCAATATTTTAACAGTAGAAACGAAAAGGTAAAACACCTGACATTACAGCTGTATCAATTCAATCCTAAAATGAAAATCAAAAATTACAAAGATAAACTTGATTATTTCTCAAATAACTTATATAAAAATTATTTTGCTCTTTTTAATTCAAAAAAAAACTCTCTTTTGAATTTTATGCAGAATTTACATTATTTAAGCCCGTTAAATATTTTAAACAGAGGGTACGCTATTGTTCAGAAAAATAAAAAATTAATACAAAGCATTAATGATGTAAAAATTAATGACAGAATTAACATTAAGGTTTCAGATGGAAATATTTTAGCAAAAGTTGAAAATCATTAGGGGGAATCGTGCAAAATAAAAGGATATTTTTATCACCACCTCATATGGGCGGTAATGAATTGAGATATATAGAAGAAGTGTTTAAAAGCAACTATATTGCTCCTGTGGGAGAATATATTGAAAAATTTGAACAAATTGTCTCACAATTTACCGGGATAAAATATGCAGCAGCTGTTAGTTCAGGCACTGCTGCAATCCATCTTGCTCTGAAAGTTCTTAACATTTCAAACTCAGATATAGTTTTATGTTCAACTTTTACCTTTATAGGCTCTGCTTCACCTATAATTTTTCAAGGAGCCACACCATTCTTCATTGACAGTAATTTAAGTTCATGGAATCTTGACCCTTCTTTGCTGGAAGAGGCTATTAATTTTTTAGAAAGAAATAATAAAAAACCCAAAGCATTGATAGTTACTCATTTATACGGTCAACCTGCTAATATTGAAAAAATTTCAGAAATTTGCAATGCAAACAACATATTTTTAATAGAAGATGCTGCTGAATCTTTAGGGGCAAAATATAACAATAAATTCACAGGAGGGTTCGGAGATATTGGGATATTCTCCTTTAATGGTAATAAAATAATTACAACTTCAGGCGGCGGAATGCTTGTAAGCAACAATGAACATTACATTGAAAAAGCAAAATTTTATGCAACTCAGGCAAAAGAGGATTATCTATGGTATGAACATAAAGAAATAGGTTACAACTACCGTATGAGCAACGTTCTTGCAGCCATTGGCGTTGGTCAGATGGAAATATTAGAACATAGAATAAATAAAAAAAGAGAAATTTTCAAATATTATCAAGAGCAATTACAAAATATAGAAGAGATAATTTTTATGCCGGAACTGAAAAATGCTTATGGTAACAGATGGCTAACTTGCTTAATTATGAAAAAAACTTCTCCAATTACAATTATAAGAAAATTAAATAAACATAATATTGAAGCACGACCTTTATGGAAACCTATGCATCTTCAACCTGTTTTTAAAAATTGCAGCAAACTGATAAATGGGACAAGCGAGAAATTGTTTAAGCAGGGCATATGTTTGCCAAGCGGTACTGACTTAACTGAGAAAGATATTAAATATATATCAAAAATCATTAAAGAGGAGATGATATGAAGCCGTGGGACGGTCGTTTTACTGAAAAAACTAGAGAAATTGTTGATAAATTTAACTCATCAATCAATTTTGACAAAAGACTTTACAGAGAAGATATTCAGGGTAGTATTGCTCATTGTAAAATGCTTGTAAAACAAGGGATTATTACAATTGATGAAGGCAATCAAATTATAGATGGATTAACACAAATATTAAATGAAATAGAAACAGGTAAATTCAATTTTAAAGAAGAACTTGAAGATATTCACATGAATATTGAGGCAAGATTAATAGAATTAATAGGAGATACAGGGGGAAAATTACACACTGCACGAAGCAGAAATGACCAGGTGAGTCTTGATATAAAAATGTATGTTAGGAATAGGACAAAAGAAGTCTTAAAAATATTGATAGATTTAATCACTGTTTTCAATAAAAAAGCCGAAGAAAACTTAGATATTTGTATGCCTGGTTTCACCCATCTTCAGCAGGCTCAGCCAATACTTCTCTCTCATTATCTTCTCGCATATGTAGAAATGTTTAAAAGAGATTTTTCAAGATTTAATTCTTTACTTGAAAGATTATCAGAATGTCCACTTGGAGCAGGCGCTCTTGCAGGAACAACTTTTCCAATAGATCGATTTTTAACAGCTAATTTACTCCATTTTGAAACTCCTACAAACAATAGTATTGATACTGTTTCTGATAGGGATTTTATAATAGAATTTATTTCAAATTCATCAGTTGTTATGATGCATTTAAGTAAATTGGCTGAAGAGTTAATTTTATGGTCAACATTCCAATTTGATTTTATTGAAATCAGCGATGGATTTTGTACTGGCAGCAGTATAATGCCTCAGAAAAAAAATCCTGACATACCTGAACTTATCAGAGGTAAAACTGGAAGAATATATGGAAATCTTGTTTCTATTTTAACTACACTTAAAGCTTTACCTCTTGCTTACAACAAAGACATGCAGGAAGATAAAGAGCCATTGTTTGATACAGTAGATACTTTAAAAAACAGCTTGCTAATTACAATTGATATGATGCAGGAGATTAAATTTAACAAAGAAAATTTATTTAAATGGGCATCAAAAGGATTTTCTACAGCCACTGAAATAGCAGATTATCTCTCATTAAAAGGCATGTCTTTTAGAAATGCACATAAAGTTACTGGACAAATTGTAAAATATTGTATAGATAGCAACAAGGAACTCTTTGATTTATCAATAGATGAGTTTAAAAGATTTTCAGACCTTTTTAATAAAGATATTTTTGAATATATTAAAGTGGAATCCGCTGTTAACAGAAGGATGTCATACGGAGGAACTGCCATTATTAAGGTAAAAGAACAAATTGAAAAAAATTTTGAGTTTTTAAAAAAAAATAAAGAATCAAATGCTAAAACTTAAATATTCTATGATTTTGGATTTATAAAGTAGAGATTAGTGAAAAACTTAGCACTAATCTCTACTTTAATTTTCAACTAAAAACAGGGGGGAAAAAGTGAAAAATATCTTTAAAAAGTTAGCTATTGTTGTTTTTATTCTTACATTCACATCATGTGGCATAAAAAAATTTCCAACAATTCCATTTATAAAAAATGCACCTAATATTAAAAAAGTTGAATATAAAATTAAAAATGCCCGTTTCACCCTTTTTTGGGAAAACATAAAAGATAGAGATATTAAATTTTACGACATTTATATGTCAAAAGCTCCTGTAGGAGTAAAATATTGTTTAAAATGTAATGAAAATTTCGAATTGATTGATAAAATCGATTATATAAATTTTGAAGAAGAAGACATGGTTTCCATTGATATTAAAAATTTGGATAATGCTTTTAAATATTGTTATGCAGTAGCAGCAGAAATTAAAAATAGCAAAAGAGGAGATTTTTCAAACAAAGTCTGTTTTAGCTGGTTTTACAAAGATAATATAATTTATAATGTCAAAATTACTCCTCAGGATAGAAGCGTAATTATTTCTTGGAAGAAAAACAATTTTCCTGGT
This sequence comes from uncultured bacterium, assembly GCA_964492825.1. Classification (GTDB taxonomy): domain Bacteria; phylum DYJV01; class DYJV01; order DYJV01; family DYJV01; genus CAZBLP01. Next base: position 112,562 of record CAZBLP010000001.1, on the reverse strand, counting down.
ATATCATTCAAAGGTATTAATATTTACAAAAAAGAAAAAAATAATAATTATAATTTAATTTTTACTGAAACAAAAAACAATTTCTATATTGTAAAAGATTTAAAAAACACTGTAAAGTACACCTTTTACGTTGCTCCTCTCTACTATTATCAAGATACTTTAATTGAAGGAAAACTGATTACTGTTGAAGCGGTTCCTGAGGATTTAACTCCACCTGAACTACCTCAAGTATTTACAGGATTTTTTACAAATGGTGGAATATATTTAAAATGGGCAAGAAGTGTTTCTGATGACATTTATGGTTATGATATTGTTAGGAAAAAAGAAGGAGATAGAAAATTTAAACAAATAAATGATAGTATTATTAAAAAAGAATTTTACTTTGATTCTGATGTTAAAAAAGGCAAAATTTACTATTATAAAATCAGATGCATAGATAAACATTTTAATCCAAGTAAGTTTAGTAAACCTGTTAAAGTAATTGCTGAATAAAAAGATGAGAAAGCGGAGGATTAAACAAAATGGATTATTTTATTTATAAAAATAACCAACTTCTTTGTGAAAATGTTCCTGTGGAAAAAATAGCAAAAGAAGTAGGAACACCATGTTATATATACAGTTATGAAACATTAAAAAAACATTTTAAAGCATTTGATGATGCTTTTAATAAAATCAAACATATTACTTGTTATTCAGTTAAAGCTAATTCAAACTTATCTGTTTTAAATATTTTCAAAGAATCAGGCAGTGGGTTTGATATTGTATCAGGGGGAGAGCTTTTCAGAGTTTTGAAAATCGGCGCTGATATGAAAAAAGTTGTTTATTCAGGAGTTGGAAAAACTGAAGATGAAATCAAATTTGCTCTTGAGAACAACATTTTAATGTTTAATGTTGAATCATTTGAAGAACTGTATACTATTAACAATATAGCTCAATCTTTAAACCTAAAAGCTCCTGTTGCATTAAGAGTTAATCCTGATGTTGATCCTCAAACACATCCAAAAATATCAACTGGATTAAAAAAGAATAAATTTGGTGTAAATATAAATCAAGCATTGGAATGGTACAAAGAGGCCAATAAATTAAAAAATATTGAAGTAAGAGGTGTAGATTGCCATATAGGCTCACAACTTACAAAAATAACTCCTTTTGTGGATGCTTTAAATAAAATTATTGCTCTTATAAAACAGTTAGAATCAATAAATATCCATATCTCTCATCTTGATATAGGCGGAGGCCTTGGAGTCAGATATAAAGATGAAAATCCCCCAACTCCTCAAGAATATGCAAATGCAATTATTGAATTAGTCAAAGATCTCGATGTTACATTAATTTTGGAACCTGGAAGAGTTTTAGTAGCAAATGCTGGAATTTTAGTAAGTAAAGTGCTATATAATAAAAAAGGAGACTTGAAACATTTTGTAATTGTTGATGCTGCTATGAATGACCTTATAAGGCCTTCTCTGTATGAAGCTTATCAGGAAATTATTCCTGTAAATGCAAAAAATAAAAATAAAATTAAAGTTGACATAGTAGGACCAATTTGCGAGTCTGGCGATTATCTTGGCCAGGACAGAGAATTATCATTGTTGAGTCAAGGAGAATACATTGCTGTGAGAAGTGCCGGAGCTTATGGATTTACAATGGCTTCAAATTACAATTCACGACCAAGAGCTGCTGAAGTAATTGTAAATGACAGCAATTTTTCAATAATCAGAGAAAGAGAAACTTATTCAGATATTATTCAAGGGGAAAAACTTTTTAAGATTTAGATTATTTAAAATTTGATTTATACTCCATGTTGATAATTTACTTCTAATTAATACGAGGAGGAATATGAATGATTTTTAAAGGAATTGAATTTTATAAAATGAATGGTAGCGGAAATGACTTTATTATAATAGACAATATGAAAAAGAAAATTTCAAGTGACGAATTCAGAAAATACATTCCTGCAATATGCAGGAGAAAACTTTCTGTTGGAGCTGATGGTGTAATTATTATAGAACCTTCTGCTATTGCAGATTTTAAATGGAGATTTTTTAATTCTGACGGTAGTGAAGCTGAAATGTGCGGAAACGGTTCTCGTTGTGCTGCTAAATTTGCATATATAAAAAATATTTGCAAAAACAAATTAAAATTTGAAACCCTTGCAGGAATTATAGAAGCTGAAGTAAAGGAAGACTGCGTTAAAGTTTTAATGACCACTCCTTTTGATTTGAAATTAGATTATGAAATTTACATTGACAATAACAAATATTTTATTTCAAGCATCAATACAGGAGTACCGCATGTTGTGAAGTTTGTAAAAGAACTTGAAAATTACGATGTAAATAAAATGGGCAGAAAAATTAGATATCATGAGATTTTTCAACCTAATGGCACTAATGTCAACTTTGTTTCTGTAATTAACAGGAATACTCTGAGGATCAGAACATATGAGAGAGGAGTGGAAGCAGAAACCCTTGCATGTGGTACAGGTTCTGTAGCTGCTGCTCTAATAGCATATAAAAAAGGTTTTGTAAAAAAACCTGTAAACGTTGAAAATAGTGGAAATGAAACATTAGTAATCTATTTTGAAGAAACTGAAAACGATTTTAATAAAGTTTTTTTAGAAGGTGATGCAAAATTAGTTTATGAAGGGAGATTAATGGAAGATGCTGGGAACTAACAATTTAAAATCAAGTATTGCTCTACTTACAAAGTTAAGCTTTCTTCTTACAAAAACAGAGACTCATTTGGATAGCAAGCTTCAAGAAGTTATTGAAATATTAGCAGAAGCTCTTTTTGTAAAAAGGTGTTCTCTTGTACTCTTTCATGAAGCTGAAAAAAGATTTGAAATAGTGGCGGCTACCGGGTTTAACCTGACAAAAGACGAAATGAAAAAGATTGATCCTATAAAGCAAAGTAAAATTATAAAATACGTTATTGAGAATAAAAAACCAGTTGTTGCTCGCAATGTAGAGGATATTAAAAAATTTGGAATTACGCCCAAAGACAAATACAATATATCATCTTTTATATCTGTCCCTCTTATTATTACAGGAGGTAAATTGTTAGGAGTTCTGAATCTAACAGATACCATTTCAGGAAAACCTTTCAGTGACATTGAGGCTCAAGCTATTTTAATCCTAAGCGATCAAATAGCAATTACCATTGAGAATACAAAATTAAGCGAACAAATTTTAAGAAACAGGATTTTAAAAGAACAACTTAAAATAGCCAAAAGAGTTCAGGATTCCCTTATTCCGAAGGATATGCCAAATAATAACCACATCGATTCATATGGTTTTACTATTCCTACTTTTGAAGTTGGAGGCGATTGTTTTGATATTATGGAAATAAATCAGTCATGCTATGCTTTTATACTGGCTGATGTTGCTGGAAAAGGAATCCCTGCATCTCTTATTATGACATCATTCAGAAGTTATTGGAGAGCATTAATTAAAAACATAAAAAGTCCTAAAAAAATATTTGAAAATCTAAATAATATATTAATAAACGATCTTGATGAAAAAGAAGGTCTATTCCTTACCTGTTTTTACGGTTTTTTTAATTCTGAAAAAAGTATTTTATATTACGGAAATGCTGGACACGAATATCCGATTTTTTATGATAAAACAAAAAATAAGTTCTTAAAATTAAAGAAAAATGATTTGATATTAGGTTCTTTCAACAATGTAAAATACAACACATACATCAAAAAAATCAATAATGGAGATGCTATTTTTATTTTTTCAGATGGAATAGCTGATTTCAGTTATTACCAGAACATTGATGCAGAAGAAATTATCAAAAATATTTATATTGAAAATCAAAATGAATCTATGGAAAAAATTATTTCATTAATAAAAGAAAATTTGCAAAAAAAATTTGCTGGTAAATATCATACAGATGACCTAACATTAATTGGAGTAAGATTTAAAAAGAAGATAAACAATTAAGGAGGAAAAAATGTTTAAAGGTTCGTTAGTCGCAATAATAACACCTTTTAAAAATGGAGAATTAGATGAGGAAGCTTTAAGAAAACTTGTAAACTGGCACATTGAAAATGGCACAGACGGTATCATACCATGCGGGACTACAGGTGAGTCTGCAACTCTAAGTTATGAGGAACATAAAAATGTTATTAAAATAGTAATTGATGAAGTGAATAAAAGAGTTCCTGTTATAGCCGGAACAGGTTCAAATAATACCAAAGAGGCTATAGAACTCACCAAAGCCGCTCAGGACGACGGTGCAGATGCAGCCCTTGTTATTACACCTTATTATAACAAACCTACCCAAGAGGGATTATATGAACATTTTAAAACTTTAGCAAATGAAGTTTCCATTCCTATTGTAATGTACAACGTCCCTGGGAGAACTGCTGTTGACATGCTTCCAGAAACCGTTGGGAAACTTTCTGAAATCTCTAATATTGTGGGTATTAAAGATGCCACAGGAAGCATGAAAGTTTTGACTGAAATTATTGAAAATACAAAGAGCAATGACTTTTGTCTGCTTTCTGGTGATGATTTTGTTTATTTTCCATTTTTAGCTGTAGGTGGAGACGGAGTTATTTCAGTAGTTGCTAATATTGCACCAAAAATAACTTCAGAGCTTTACGATAATTTTGCTGCTGGCAATATTGAAAAAGCCAGACAACTTCATTTTGCTGTAAATGAATTGGCAAGAGTTATGTTTATTCAGACTAATCCTATTCCTGTTAAAAAAGCCGCAGCTTTAATGGGTCTTGTTGAGGATGAGATAAGATTGCCTCTTGTTAGTATGAACGGAAAACCTGTAGAAATTTTAAAAGAAGTTTTAAAAAAATATAAACTTATTTAAAATTTTAGAATATTAAATGTAGGGATTTTTAATCTCTACGTAAATAGTTTGAATTAAAGGACAGGAGGGTAGAATGATTAAAGCCATTATAACAGGTGCTGCAGGTAGAATGGGCAGTACTATTATCAGGCTTATTAATAGCGACAATAATTTGGAAGTTATCGGAGCAGTTGAGAGAGAAGGTTTTTCTCCTGTTGATGCAGGTATACCTGCAAACATAGGTGAAATAGGAGTAACAATAGTAGATAATATAGAGAAATTAAAAAATTTAAATGCAGATGTTATAATAGATTTTACAATGCCTGAAGCTACCATGAAAACCTTAAAGTTTGCAGTTGAAAATTCCGTTTCAATGGTTATAGGCACAACAGGTTTAACAGAAAAAGATAAAGCTCAGATTGCTGAAGCATCCAAAAAAATTCCAATTGTTCAATCACCTAATATGAGCGTTGGTGTAAATACTTTATTTAAGTTAGCTGAAATCACTGCAAAAATATTAAATAATGATTATGATATTGAAATTTTCGAGGCTCACCACAGGTTTAAAAAAGATGCACCAAGCGGAACAGCAGTTAAACTTGGTGAAATAGTTGCAGAAGCTGTTGGAAGAAAATATCCTGATGATGCTGTGTTCGAAAGAAACGGGATTATTGGAGAAAGGACAAATAAGGAAATAGGAATGCAGGTTATAAGAGCAGGAGATATTGTTGGAGAACATACTGTTATGTTTGGTGGTATAGGAGAAAGAATAGAGCTTACACATAGAGCACATAACAGAGAAAATTTTGCAAGAGGCGCATTAAAAGCCGCAAAATGGATTTATAAGAGAGATGCAGGATATTACGATATGCAAGATGTGTTAGAAATAAGAAATCTATTTCAAAAAGGAGAATAAATGAAACTTATACATTTTTCTTTTAAAGATTTGGAAAATCTTTACGGTATCTTAGATGAAGAGAAAAAATTAATATCAGTTATTACTAAAGACAGTTTTAAGGGTGATGCTATTAGCTTTGAGGAAATAAAAATTTTACCTGTTTCAGTACCTACTAAAATAATAGCAATAGGTTTAAATTACATTGATCATGCCAATGAAATGGATAAACCAATTCCTGAAGAACCCCTTCTATTTATGAAACCCAACTCTGCTGTTATTGCGCATAATGAAGAAATTATACTGCCTGAAGTTTCAAAAAGAGTTGATTATGAAGGTGAACTTGCAGTTGTAATAGGTCAGAAATGTAAAAATATTGAACCGGACGAAGTTGATGATTATATTTTAGGTTATACATGTTTTAATGATGTCACTGCAAGAGATTTGCAGGAAAAAGATGGACAATACACAAGAAGTAAAAGTTTCGATACATTTGCTCCTGTAGGCCCATGGATGGAAAATAATCTTGATGTTGATAATCTGGATATTGAAACTAAGGTAAATGGAAGAACTGTACAAAAATCAAATACATCAAACATGAAATTCAAACCAAAATTTCTTGTTTCATATATCTCGAAAATAATGACTTTATTTCCCGGCGATATTATTGCAACTGGCACACCTTCAGGTGTTGGCCCCTTACAATATGGAGATACTGTAGAAGTTACAATTGAAGGAATAGGAACTTTAGTGAACAAAGTTAAAAAATAGGAGGATAACAGATATGCTTATTGGTAAGGCCTGGAAATTCGGAGATGATATTTCAACTGACCACATTGCTCCTGGAAGATTATTCCATCTAAGATCAAATTTGCCAGAACTTGCAAAACATGTTCTTGAGGATGCAAGGGAGGATTTTGCAAAATCTATGAGTAAAGGTGATTTTGTTGTTGGAGGCAACAATTTCGGTTTAGGCTCAAGTCGTGAACATGCGCCAACCATTATAAAACTTGCAGGAGTCAATGCAGTTCTTGCAAAATCTTTTGCAAGAATATTTTTCAGAAATGCTATTAATGTTGGACTCCCTGTAATAATATGCGATACTGATAAAATTGAAGAAAACGATATTTTAGAAGTAAGTCTTGAAAATGGAACGGTTTTAAATAAAACAAAAAATATCATCCTTGATTTTCCGCCTCTGCCTGATGTTATGACTAAAATATTAAATAGCGGCGGGCTTGTAGAGTATATAAAAAAACATGGTGATTTAGTGGTATAGATTAGTTTTCATTGCCAAAATTTATAATTTCATCATGCTTTCTCTCAGGTATAATATAAGCAATTGCATGCTTAAAAATCAATACTGGCGGAGCAGAAGGTTGCTCTTTGACCAGAATTGCATAATTATCGTACGCCACAATAATACCCTGGAAAATTCTGTCTCCTTTAATCTGAATTATCACCGGATTTTTGGACTTCCTCAATTTGTTCAAAAATTGATTTTGAATATTAAAATCTTTTGTCATTTTTCAATCCTGTAAAAATTTTTCTATTTTATAAAATAACTCATCCTTTTTGTTTTTATCTATCCAAAAAATATCATTTTCTTTCCTAAACCAGGTAATTTGCCTTTTAGCATACTTCCTTGTATTTTGCTTAATAAGATCTATTGCATTACTTTTTGATAATTTACCTTCTAAAAATAATTTAATCTCTTTGTAACCTATGCCATTCATAGGCCTGCTATTTGAAAAACCTTTTTCAATTAATCTCACTGTTTCATCAATTAAACCTTTTTCAATCATATGGTCAACCCGAAAGTTAATTTTATTGTAAAGTGCATCCCTATTAAAAGAAATTGCAAATTTTAAATATTTATATCTTGGTTTATTGAAATTATGCTCCCTCCACATAGCAGAAATCAATTTGCCAGTATTATAATAATAACTTAATGCCCTTATAACTCTATATTTATCATTAATTTTTATTTTTTTATAAGCATCAAAATCTATAATCTTTAATTTTGTATATAAATAATCAAATGAAAATTGACTGAAATATTTTCTCAACTCGTTATCATCTTTATCTTCTTCTATTATACCATTTAAAAAACATCTTATATAAAGTCCTGTTCCACCAACAAAAAGTGGTTTTTTCCCTTTATTAGATATTTCATTTATTTTTTCATCAGCATCGGCTATGTATTGTTTAACATTATAATCTGAACTTGGATCAACATAACTTATTAAATGATGCGGATACTTTTTTAAAACAGAAATTTCAGGTTTATCAGTACCAATGTCAAAATATTTATAAACCTGCATTGAATCAATATTAATTATTTCAATATTGAATTTATCTGCTATTTCAAAAGATAATTTTGATTTTCCAGTGGCAGTGGGACCAGTAAGGATGAGTATTTTCTGCAATTTTATTCTCCTGAAAATTTAAAAGATTGGTTTCCCATCAATCAAAATAAAAAAATTATCCTTATTTTCATTGTAAATTTCAACTGTAGGCTTTAATACAAGATAATCTTCATGAAAACTGGTTCTGATATTACCTCCAAAAGAAGAGTTATCTCCAAGGGCAATATGGATTGTCCCTAAAATTTTCTCTGATTCCAAAATGTTTAACATATTGTTGGCTCTACTGTTTGTTCCTATGCCAAATTCTGCAATATTGCTATTTAACTTGTTCTGGTTGATTTTTTTATATAATTCATCTTTATATTTATCATTGCCTTCTATATAATTAACAAAACCATTTTCTACCCATAATGTAAGATTTGAATCCAATTTGGAAGTAGGAGAATATTCTATTACTAATTTTCCATTTGCAGTTTTCTCAATAGGTGCAATAAAAACTTCACCTGCAGGAATATTGGAAAAAGCACCTTTATATGAAAGATCACCTGTATCAACCTGAAACTCTCTGCCAGTTACAGAGAATCTTAAATCAGTTCCGTTATCAGATTTTACAATAACAAAAGAGCTGTTCTTTAATTTTTCTTTTAAAAATAAACTTCTCTTTTTCAGTAATGCCCAATCTTCCTGTAAAGCTGAAAAAAACATACTTCTTTCAAATAGCGGCATACTGCAGTATCTCACACCACAAAAATTTGTTAAAAAATACCTAAATTGAGTGTGGCTTGTGGAAAAATAAGAGAGAGCTATAACCACATCCACTATTTCTATTGAAAAATCTTTGATTATTTTTTTTACACTTTCTATTTTATCCTGAGGCAAATTTTTTTTTAAAATTTTATTAAACAATTTTTTCTTTTTAAGCTGTTTGACAACATCTTCACCAAATGCTTCTATCCATACATTTTCACTGGGTTCAATGCCATGTCCGCACAAGGAAGGATAATATAAAAAAGATACTTTTTTTGAAATGGTTTTTGCTATTTCTGAAAAATACAGAGCTATTTCAAACAACTCATTTTCTTGATTACTTTGGTTACATATACTTTTATTATCAGTAAAAACTAAAATCTTTTCAGATTCTTTTAATTTTATATTATTTTTTAAAAGATTATAAATTACCTCTTCAATAATCTTTTTGTTTTTCATTTCCTCTGTTTTTCCATTCTCTGCTCTTGTTCTTCCTGATCTTCTTTGCAAGAAATACAGAGAGTTGCAACAGGTCTTGCCCTAAGTCTTCGCTCTTCAATTTCACATCCACACTCTTCACAAACTCCATAAGTGCCTTTTTCTATTCTATTTAAAGCTTCGTCTATTTTTTTTATAAGCTTCAATTCTCTATCTCTAATTCTCATTACAAAAGCTTTGTCAAGTTCGTCTGATGCAGCATCAACTACGTCTTTAATCTGCTCTTTATCTACATAAACTTCACCATTTTTCATTTTTTCCATTTTTTCAAGGAGTCTTTCTTTCTCTTTCATAAGTAAATCTTTAAAAAATTGTAATTTTTCTTGCTCCACTATTTTACTCCTTTAATTTTTATTTAAAACAATTAAGAGTTCTCTAATAATTTTTGCTGCTGTAATACTTGAAATTCCACTTGCATCGTAATGAGGAGAAAGTTCTACAACATCTGCACCAACTATGTCTAATTTATACATCTTTTTCAAAAAATCAATCATATCATTAAAACTGATTCCTCCTGGTTCTGGAGCACCAGTACCAGGAAATACTGAAGGATCAAGTACATCCAAATCTATTGTAAGATATAATTTTTTATTTTTCAACTTTTCAACAACAGCATCATTGATATCTGTTGAAAAAGGATAAAAATTACTATTTTCTTCAGCAAAAATAAATTCTTCCTTTAATCCGGAGCGTATTCCTATTTGGAAGATTCTATCACCACCAATAATGTCAAATATCCTTCTTAAAACAGTAGCATGTGAATATTTTTCATTAAAATATTCGTTTCTTAAATCTGCATGAGCATCTATTTGAACAATAACTAAATCATCAAATTTTCTTAAATAAGCTTCAACAATTGGTAAAGTTATTAAATGTTCACCACCAATTGCAATAACTTTTTTATTTTTATTTAAAAAATTATCTATAAGCCTTGTCAACTCTTTATTTAATGTTTCAAAATTACTAACAGTTGCACATAAATTACCATAATCAAAAAAATCTATGTTCTCAATATCATAATCAAAATAAGGGCTGTATGTCTCTAAAACATCAGAGTATATTCTTATACTATCTGGTGCAAATCTGCTACCGCTTCTAAAAGAGCTTGTAGCATCAAATGGTACTCCAAGCAATATAATATTTGCTAAATCAAAATTATTTTTTGCAGCTAAAAATTTCATTATTTTATTAATTCTTTTGCAAAATTTGGTATTGCAAAAGAAGCTTTATGTATATCTTTGTTATAATACTTTAATTTTAAATTGTATTCATCATATCTGGTTTCTTTAAAATTATCAACCGGATTAATACTTTTAGAACAAAAAGCAAAACTCCATAAGCCGGACGGATAAGTGGGAACTGATGCAGTATACATTTTAACAATAGGAAAAACTTTATTTAATTTCTCATAAATATTTTTAACCCAATCTGCATTATGAAAAGGTGATTCACTCTGATTTGTTAGAATGCCATCCTCTTTAAGTGCGCTATAACAATTTTTATAAAACTCTGTAGTAAATAAACCTTCTCCAACATTAATAGGATCAGTTGAATCTATTATAACAACATCATAGAAATTGTTAATATTTTTAACAAATTCAACACCATCTTTAAAATGCAACTTAACCTTTGGATTATCAAGCTCGCATGACAATGTAGGAAAAAATTCTTTTGCAGATTTTACAACTTCTTCATCTATTTCCACCATATCAATATGCTTTACTGTTTTATGTTTTAAAATTTCTCTAACTGTCCCCCCGTCACCACCTCCTATTATCAAAACAGTTTCAGGTAAATTATGACAAAAAAAAGGCACATGAACAATCATTTCATGATAAACAAATTCATCCCTCTCAGTAACCATAACAAGATCATCAAGTGTAAGTAATCTTCCGAAACCTTCTGTATCATATACATCAAGTTTTTGAAATTTTGTTTTCATGCTTTTCAAAACTTTATTTATTTTAATTGTAATTCCATAGTGATTACCATGTAATTCAGTAAACCATAAACCATTCATTTATTTAGATCTCCTCTAATACCATAACACAACAGCTGCAAATGCAGTTCCTGTTTTTTTAACTCTATGCTGAATTGATATACTTTTAATATCTTTTATTTTTTCTCCTCTCATTTCCATACCCTTTTGAGCCATATTTCTAACAATATTCTCAATATCTTCCTTTCTTCCCCTTGATGAGTATTCCATAATCAATCCAGGTTTCTCAATATCTTCGGGAATAGCAACAGCAACAGCAGCTGATATTACTTCTTCTGAAAGATCTGTGGTAATTGATGCATATGCAACTGGCACTAATGCTCCAAAAGGCAATGGTAAAGGGCTAACTTCTTTACAGTTAGGCGGAATAATGCTGCTCATTTTCACAAGATTGGTATTACCAATACCTGCATTTAAAAGAGCAGTATCAAAAGAATTTAACGGTGTATATCCTTCTCCCACTCCTGCAACAAGAAAATATTTAGTTGGTGTTTGACACATCATGGGAATAACCTCCCCTGGTCTTTAGATAATTTTTCAGTCAAAGAACAACTCCCCTTCTTTGAGTATCATCATTAACAGCTTGCTTATAGGTACATTTTTCAGGTTTATAGCTGGCATATGGTAAAATATTTTCAAGCTCTCCTCTTGTTATTTCTTTTAAGTCAGCATTGTTTGATTCAAATTTATTTTTAAGATATCTGTATGCAATTAAAGGGTCAACACATGAACCACATGTATAAAGGTCAACAGAGGCATACTTGTATTCTGGCCATGTATGAATGGCAAGATGCGATTCTGCAATAACAACAACACCGCTAACTCCATGAGGTTGAAACATATGAAACACTGATTGAACAATTGTAGAACCAGCTTTTAAAGCCGCTTCTTTCATATATTGTTCAACTAATTCTTTGTTGTTAATTATATCGGGATTACAATCATAAAATTCTACAAGTAAGTGTCTGCCAAGTGCTCTCATAGTCCACCTCCTTTTTAGAATATTAAAATTTTAAAGGTCAAACTTTATATAAGATTAGTTTTTATTTGTCAAATAAAATTTATGGTAAAAACAGTGGAAATATATAGAATGTAAAAAAACCATAATGATTGTAATCTGCTATGTTAAAATTATTATTATTTTTATTTTACAATTACTTCATATACATTATACTTTATTAGGTAAAAATAAAAAATTCTTGACAAAACATATGTTTGTATTTATTAATCTTATTGGACAATAACTATGATAACTCATCTTGCAACTTATCATGATATTAGAGCCATTCCAATTATAAGAGCTTTTGTTGCTGAAAATGGCAGATTTTTTGGAGCAGATGATACTGAAGCCAAGCACCTTGAACTTGCAGCAGAAGAGGCAGCAGGATTTATTATTAAATCTCTTCAGCCTGACAAAAAGGAATTATTTGAAATAGAAGCAAGAGTAATTGACCAGGGGCTCTGTTTTTCTTTTCGTAACAAGGGACTCCCTGTAGATGAAGAGAATCTGCCGGTTTATGACAGCAGAAATCCCGAAGATTCATTGGAAGGACTCCCTTTTCTACTTCTTGATTCAATTACAGATGCCATGTATTTTCGTAATGAGGGCAAAAATGGTTGGGTTCTTGAATTTGAAAAGAGATTCCGACGATTTACACCGCTTAAAGAGGAGCTTCCTCCTGATACAAAAACCCTTGATGCATGTTCCAAAGAAAAGTTGAGTATTTCCATAGCTCAGCCTAAAGATGCTTATGGAATTATTCGTTTAACTTATCTTACCTATAAATATACGTATGTTAAATCAAGTTTTTATTTTAGAAAAGAACTGGAAAATGCAATTGCCAAACAGCAAATTATCAGTTTTATTGCCAAGAACAGTAAAGGAGAAATAGTTGTAAACTCTTCTTATATCCGTTCACCTTATAGCAATTCAATAGCTGAGGCTGGTGTGCTTATGAGCAGGCCAGATTACAGGAAAAACCGTGCTCTGCTCAAAGTTGCCCGTATGCAGAGTGATTTTTTAAATAAAGGGAGTTCCGGTCTCAGAGTAGCTTTTTCCAACTTGGTAACTGGTCATGTAAAATCTCAGAGGCTTGTTACTGCATTTGGATACAATCCAACAGCTATAAAACTTTCGGTTCATGACAGAGTGAAATTTGTTGGTATGGATACTAACAGCAATGAAAGAGAAAGTCTACTCTATTGTCTTCATATTCCCGATGGAGCGAAACCTGCAATTGTCCATATTCCCAAAGAACATCTGAAAATCACAGATTCATTAATAAGTTCTTTTAACAATCTCACTTTATCTATTGCAGCAGATTCTATTGAAAAAGAGCATTCAAAGTTTACAGTTGACCGGTTTGAGTCTGAACGTTATGCAGTTGTTATAATTGAGCAAATAGGCAGGGATTGGGTAGATATATTACGTTTGAAAATCAGAGAGCTTATTGACAGCAGCTTTATTACCATTCATGTTTATTTCCCCTCTGATAAACCTCTTCCACCTGATTTTGAAAAAATAATTCAAAAATTTAAGCTTTTTTACAGTGGTGTAATTATAAAAACACTGGATAAATGGGAGCTTGTTTACACACTTCTTCAAGGACAGAATTTTAATTTTGACGGTGTAATGTTAAGTGATAAAAAAGCTATAATGCTCCGTGATTATATGAAATCACAGTATAATAAGCTTAAGGATAAAATATGATAAATCAGATTCCTCATAACTTAGATGAATTTATAATGCTTTGCAATGAATGTGATACTGTTCAGCAAGAAGTCCTTTTCAACATACTCCATTCATCTGCTGATACAGAGATAGGAAAGAGGTTTGACTTTGGCTCAATAAAAGATATTGACACCTATAGGGAACGTGTTTCCACAACAACTTGGAAAGATGTTGCCCCTTACGCAGAGAGAATTCAGCACGGTGAAAGTGATTTGCTTTTTCCAGGAGCACCTTCATATTTTATTTGCACCAGCGGCACAACAGGCGGTGTGAAAATTATTCCTGAATCAGAAAAAGGCAAAGTTTTAAAATCTTTAACAGGACAACTGCGACTTGAAGCAATTAGAAAAAAAATTCCAGAGCTTATGCAGGGTAAAATTTTACCATTGGTTAACCATGCAATTGAAGGATACACTCCTTCCGGATTGCCCTATGGAAGCGCTTCAGGTATTACTTTGGCTACTGCACCTGAGCCTACAAAAAAGATAGTGGCATTTCCCATGACTGTGCTTGATATTGACTACGGAGATATTGCAGACTATGCTCTTATGCGTTTCAGTATTGCAGAAGATGTTTATGCTATTTTTGGAAATAATGCAGGACGTATAACTCAGTTTATTAAACTTGCAGAAGAGCAAGCTGATAACATTATCAGCGATATTGAACATGGTACATTGCAGGGATTCAAATCCTTGGCTGAAGAAATTCAACACAAGTTAAAAGCAGCATTGCAACCAAATCCGAAAAGAGCCGAAGAACTGAGACGTGCTAAAAAAAATAACAAAAGATTTCTTCCTGATATTTATTGGCCAAGATTGAAAATAGTAGGCTGCTGGCTTTCCAGCTCTGTAGGACAGTATACAGAAGAACTTCGAGCATTGCTAAGTAAAAACGTGCTTTTCTTTGATGTAGGATATGGCGCCACAGAAGGGAAATTTAACATACCTCTTGAACCAGAACAGGCTTTTGGGCCATTAACAATATATGCAGGTTTTTACGAATTTTTAGATAAAGAAACAGGAAATTTCCTCCTTGCAAGCGAGGTTAAACAGGGAAAAAGTTATGAACTGTATGTTACCAATTACTCGGGGCTTTACAGGTATGCAATGGGAGATATTGTGCGTGTAGAAAAATTTTTAGGCAGCACTCCTGAAATTTTTTTTGAACAAAAAACAGCAGATATAATAAATCTCTGCGGAGAAAAAGTTGCAGCATCTACATTAATTCCCTCTGTTGCAGCTGCTGTAAGTAAGGTAACAGGACATCTTCCGGTTCATTGGTGTATTGTTCCTGATACAAAGCAAAAAAGGTATCATTTTTATATTGAATCAGCAGTGGAAATTAAAGATATTAAAAAAATTGAAAAAGAACTTGCATTAATCCTTGAGAAATTACTTATTAAAAATACTTTTATATATCCCATCTTTAGAAAACAAAACTTAATTAAGCCTCTTCAAGTGTTTTTTATGAGAGCAGGATGGCAGAATACTCTTTATATAAAGCATGGTGCTTCGGACAAAACAAGAGCACAGATAAAATTGCCTCTTGTTTATGATAAAGTACCTGCACCTGAGTTTATATTCAACAGGAAAGAGAATTTATGAAAAAAGAGAGAGTTACTGTCGGAGACACCCTTCTATTTGGTGGACTTGTCCTGTTAATAGGCTCTATTATCCGTATAGGTGCCTCTATTTACCTGCCTGCTATGCCAATTATCGGAGAAAATTTGCATATTGACAAAACAATGATGAGTTATACGCTCACAGTTTATTTTATTGTTTTTGCATCTTTTATACTTGTTGCCGGCACATTAAGTGATGCATATGGTCGAAGGCCGGTTTTACTTACAGGTATGCTTGTTTTTTGTATTGGCTCTGCACTGTGTGCCTTATCTCGCAACTTTACTTTACTGATTGCAGGCAGAATGTTACAGGCACTTGGAGCAAGCATGATTCCAGGAACACTTATGGCAATGATACGTGATGCATGTTCAGATTCGCGCATTGTTTCTCTTGTAGGCTGGCTCTCTGTTCTTGGAGGGCTGTTTCTCGTCGCGTCTCCCATGATTGGCGGAGTTCTCACACATTTCATGGGCTGGACAGCAAATTTCTGGTTTTTGGTTATGTTTGGAGCAATAGTTTTAGTTGTCTCTCTTTTTTATATTCCGGAAACACATTTGTTTGAAAAACGAACACCTTTGAATTTCAAAAGAACATTACGTTTAATATTGGTGATGTTAACCTCTTCCCAATTTTTACTTGTTATGCTTCCTGTTATTGCATTTTTCACATTACAAGGAGCATTTCTCGCCGCTGCACCATATATTATTATGTCAGGATATGGACTCGGTCCTGTTGAGTTTGGTGCCAGTAACGGTATTATTGTAGCAGGATTATTCATTGGACGTTGGATAGGAGCAAAAATATATCAGCAATATGGAGGCATTACCGTATACAGATACTGTGGATATGCCACTCTTGGCGTTGCATTTCTTTTTTTGTTAACCGGAGCGGGAAAATTGTCCGGACTGTGGAGTTTTCTATTTGTTGTAGGTGTTTTTGCAGCAATATTCGGTGCCATATCTCCTGTTGGAATGAAATCATCTATTACTGCTTTTCGTGAAAATAGTGGTATTGCTGCTGCATTACAAGGAGCAACTTTGCTTGGAGCTTCAGCTATAGGAAGTGCTCTTGTAGGTGTTGTTATGCGCTATTTTTCCAATATGACCATTTTAGGTGCATTTTCAAGTATTGCTGTTTTTTCCTGTATTATAAGTGCATTTGCTGCATTTAAAAGTGAACCTGTTTAAAGTACCAAACTATATGGTTGCCTGAAAATTTTTAATAAATAATTCTCAGATCAAACGCTTTAAGAAAAAATTTAAGAGAAAATAGACAGGCAAATAATACCCTGGAAAATTTACAGTAAAGAATTATAAAATAGCTCTGCCAATTCAGAAATATCTTCAAATCTTATTAAATTTTTAACCCATTTTTCAGGGATAGAGTCAAACCCGTAATAAACTCCTGCAATTCCTCCGGCAATAGCTCCTATTGTGTCAGTATCATATCCTAAATTTACTGCTTTTAATACACATTCTTCAAAATTACTGCTATTAAAAAAACACCAGAAAGAAGCTTCAAGAGAACTAACCACATAACCGCTTGAGCTTATTTCATGTTCTTCTAATTTTGAAATATCTGATTTTAATATTCTATTGTAATGAGATAATTGGGTGTTAAATGGCTCTTTTGAATAGAAATCCAAAGCTATTTTTTTGGTATTATCATAAGCTTCAAATGCTCCTTTGCCCTCTAAAAGTTGAATTATAAACTGAATATAAATTCCACAAGCTATTTGAGAGCGCATATGGCCATGAGTAATTGCTGATATTTTATGAGTTATATCAAATTGCTCTGATATATCAAAATCTTTTAAATAAAAAGCAATTGGAAGTATCCTCATTAATGAGCCGTTTCCATTACTTCTTTCGTCTATTGGGCCTGCTTTGTCAGGTGCGACTCCTTTTATCAGATTATTAATTGCAAATTTTGTTGTATTCCCAATATCAAATGCATCTCCAAAAGGAGTCCATAACCCATCTTTATACCATTTGATAAATTTATCTGCCATATCATTTAAATTCAAACCATTGCAAAGGGAATCAAGAAGGCAAAGTGTCAGAGAAGAATCATCAGACCAGGTTCCTGGCGGCATATTGTAAGTGCCGTATCCAATCATGTCTTTTACTGGATTCTCTTTTAATTCTTCCCTTGAAACAAATTCAACAGGCACTCCAAGTGCATCACCTACAATTAATCCAAAAATACCGCCAAAAATTTTATTTTTATCCATTTTATTAGAACCTATAAATTATTATCTAAAAGAAAAGTATTATTCAAGAGGAATATATAATAAATTGAAAAGTTGATGATTTTAAAAGCACGCCCGAGAGGATTCGAACCTCTGGCCTACGGATTAGAAGTCCGTTGCTCTATCCTGCTGAGCTACGGGCGCACATGTAAAAAGCAGAGTGTCATTAGCATAAGAATTTTATAAAATCAAGAATTTTTTAACTATGATATTATCAGAAAATTCTCAAATAAATATACTGCTTGCTTAAGTTTAGCTATTTTATTTTTATTGTCAGTTATCACATAAATTCAGCAGGAATATTCTTAACAAAATTAAGAAACTATGAATTGTGAAATATACCCCCAACAGGACTCGAACCTGTGGCACATGGATTAGGAATCCATTGCTCTATCCGCCTGAGCTATGGGGGCATATTGAATTTTTGCTTGATATCATTACCTTTAAGATATGTCAAGTAGCTTCATAAAAAATAAAAATTTGCTAATAACACCAATATCAAACTAAAGTGTCAATTATCATGAAAATCAACATGCAGCATAATCAAGTAATTAATGATACTTTAAAAATAGTAAATCCTTTTATTAACTTAATTCTCAAAAAAGAAAAATACAAACATTTAAACCTTGAAATAAGTATAAGGCGAGCAGAGATTGAAGCTGATAATATATTTTCTAAGGGTATCCAATTTTAATAAAAAGCAATTATTTATTAAACTTTTTTTCTTTTCTCTTAATTATTTTAGCCATTTTATCTTTGTCTTTACCTTGTAACGCACCAACAGGACAAACCTCAACACATTTCAGGCAGCCTTTGCAATATGTATCTGAAATCTCCTTTTTCACAAAAAATGTAATAATCGTATTATATCCCCTTTTACCAAAATCAATGGAATCCTTTTTATTAAGCTGACTACATATATATACACATCTTCCACATAAAACGCATTTTTTGTAGTCATACAAAATATGGGGATGTGTTGTATAATCAATTTTGCTGTCCCTCTCTATAATCGGCAATTTCTCAGGTCTTAAAGGAACATTTAGAAAGTTTGCAATTCTTTGAAGCTCACAAACATGATTAGCAATACATTCTCTGCAATAGCTTTTATCAATGGATAAAATTAACTCAAAACCCCATTTCTGTAATTTTCTAACTTCATAAGTATCTGTTTTAACAACCATTCCTTCTGATACTTTTATGGAACAGGAATTAACAGGCTCTTTGTAGCCTTCTATTTCAACAAAACATAACCTGCATGATACTGGTGGTTCTTTTATTTCCGGTAAGTAACATAAATTAGGAATGTAAATATCATTTTCCAAACAAACCTTTAAAAGAATATCTCCTTCCCTTGCTTCTATCTTTTTATTATCAACAGTAATAGTAACCATATTTTCAGACATTTCAACTCCTTTAACTTACTCTTCTGTAATTATAGGTGCAAGTTCAGGCGGTGAAACAATTTCTACAGCATCATACTCTGGTGGGCAAGCTTTCACACATTCACCGCATTTAACACATTTTTCCTGATCAATAGCTTTTTTTCTTGATTTTTTAGTGGTAAAAATAGCTTCAGTAGGACAACACCCTACACATGCATCACAACCTCTTGCACATTTTTCAAGATCAATATAAAATGCAATTAATTTCCTACACATTAAAGCAGGACATTGTTTTTCTTCTATATGGGCTAAATATTCATCTCTAAAATATCTTAAAGTGGTAAGTACAGGATTAGGTGCAGTTTTGCCAAGGCCACACAAAGAACCTTTGATTATTACTTCACATAATTCCTCTAATATGTTCAAATCATTAGCAGTACCTTCACCAATAGTAATTCTATGCAATATCTCAAGGAGTTGTCTCGTGCCTATTCTGCAGAATGTACATTTACCGCAAGATTCTTTTTGGGTAAAATCCAGAAAATATCTCGCCACTTCAACCATACAATTAGTATCGTCCATTATTACCATTCCGCCTGATCCCATCATTGCGCCTGCTTTTTTTAATGAATCAAAATCTATTGGTGTTTCAAGAAATTTTTCAGGTAAACATCCGCCAGATGGTCCACCTATCTGCACAGCCTTGAAATTCTTATCATCTTTTATACCGCCGCATATATCAAAAATCAAATGGTTTAATGTAACTCCCATTGGTATTTCAACAAGTCCGGGATAATTCACATCGCCTACAATTGAGAATATAGCTGTCCCAGGGCTATTTTCTGTACCTATTTCTTTAAATTTATCAGCTCCTTTTTTTATTATATAAGGGATATTTGATAATGTTTTTACATTGTTAATCAAAGTTGGCTCGTCTCTGAAACCTTTTTCAGCAGGATATGGTGGCTTAATTCTCGGCATACCTCTTCTGCCTTCAATAGATTCTATAAGAGCTGTTTCCTCACCACAAACAAAAGCTCCAGCTCCTTGGAAAACTGATACGTTTATACTTATCCCAGTTCCAAGAATATTTTCACCTAACAGATTCAGCTTTTTTGCATCATTAATTGCAGCTTTAACAGTATTAACTGCTAAAGGATATTCAGCTCTAATGTATAATATTGCATTTTCTGCACCAATAGCATAAGCTCCAATTAAAATTCCTTCTAACAGCTGATGTGGATTACTCTCCATAATTGTTCTATCCATATAAGCACCAGGGTCACCTTCATCACCATTACAAATTATAGTTTTAAAATTACCTTTTGCATTGTATGTAATTTCCCATTTAACACCAGTGGGGAATCCCGCTCCACCTCTGCCTCTTAGCTTTGAATTTTTAATCTCTTCAATAATATCTTTTTGAGACATTCCAAGAGCTTTTACAAGTCCGTTATATCCGTCATTGGCAATGTAATGATAAATATTATAAGGATCTATATAACCGCATAAGTCCATTACAACCTTTTTCTCAAATAAAAATCTCGGGTAATCATTAATTGTAGGAAAATTATCATCAGGGATTAAAGAGCCTATAAGATAATCAAAACAAGGGTCCCCTTCAAGTAAAAATGCCCTAACAAGAACACCTGCTTCACCAGGGTTGATATTTTTATACATTAAAGGAGGAAAACCAGGATTTTGTATAATAACAATAGGCTCTGCATAGCAATGTCCATTGCACCCCACAGGTACAACCCTGCCCTTAATATTATTTTCTTCAAGAAGTTTAACAAAAGCGGAAATAGTAGCTTGGGAACCTGCAGCTCTGCCACATGTAACATTGCCAACATATATCACTATATCTTCTGAATCTTTTAAATTATTCCACTGTTCTAATGCTGTTTTTTTCAAAATCTCATATTTTTCATTAAGATTCATCAACAGTCTCCTTCTCTTTTCTTTGCTCCATTTCTTCTTCTATTCTGTGCTTTTCAATAAGACCTTCCACTTTACTTGGCATCATATATCCTTCAACATCCTCGTTTACTACTACCACAGGAGCAAGAGAGCAACATCCCACACATGCAACTCTTTCAAGACTGTATTTTCTATCTTTTGTTGTTTCTCCCTCATTAATACCCAATTTTCTTTCAAAATTCTCAAGAATTATCTCTGCACCTTTTACATGACACGCAGTGCCCAAACAAACTTTGATTTGATATTTACCTGGAGGATTAAACTTGAATTGATTGTAAAAAGTAGCTATTCCATAAACCCTGTTATGAGAAACATTAAAATAATCTCCTATTAAGGCAATACTTCTTTTGGGAACATATCCATATTTCATCTGAATTGTCTGAAGAGCAGGTAATATGTAAAAAGTATCTTTTCTAAAAGTGGTTAAAAGTTCCTCTATTTCTTCAATTATTTTACCTTCATCAAAA
Organism: uncultured bacterium; assembly: GCA_964492825.1. Classification (GTDB taxonomy): domain Bacteria; phylum DYJV01; class DYJV01; order DYJV01; family DYJV01; genus CAZBLP01. The sequence goes on along the minus strand of CAZBLP010000001.1, from coordinate 90,809 downwards.
TCTTCCATATATTGAGACATTATTACTACCTCTTTTCCAAATTTTCTGTTTTTACCATAACACAAACTTTTTTTCAATAAATATTGTTTATCTCAAAAATTTATGTTATCAGCATTTTATGGATATTTCTGTTATAGTTTCAGTCTATAATAGATATAAGCATTTATACTGGTGCCTCAAAAGCCTTGCTAATCAATCCTTTAGAAACTTTGAAGTGATAATTGCCGATGATGGTACTGAGGGAATAAATCTTAAAAAACTAAAGGAAGTCATATCACTATTTTCAACTAACATGACAATAAAACATATCTGGCATCCTGACAATGGATTCCAAAAATCTTTAATTTTAAATAAAGCTGTAAAAAAGTCATCTGGTGAATTGCTTGTTTTTTTAGACTGTGATGTTGTTGTTAATAAAGAGCATATCAGAAGATTTTTGGATTTTTACAGAGAAAACAAAAAAAAACACAACAAACTATTAATTACAGGTGATCTGATTTTTTTAAAAAAAGATATTAGCGTGAAAATCTTGAACAACAGAAACTTAAGCATTGATGACATTATGAAAATGATTAAAAAAGATTTTGGTATTAATGAGATTTTATACAGAGAATTCAGATACTTAAAATATTTTTATTATAAATTGCTTAAAATAAAGTATGCAAAAGCATGGGGAGCTAATTTTGCAGTAAACAGAGAAGGTTTTTTTTCAGTAAATGGTTTTGATAATCAATTTAAAAACAGAGGTGAAGATACTGATTTAATGAAAAGGCTGGTATTAAACGGCACCAAAAGAATAGGATTTAACAGACAATTAAAAGCCTACCACCTTTTCCATAAAATGGTAATTGAACCAGAAGAAACAAGAAAAAAAATCAGAGAAAAGCTCAAATGGAAACATTACAAAAAAAACCCTCATCTGATTGTTGCAGAAGATGGCATCAATAATATAAATTAATAACCTCTTATCTAAGTACTTTTAATCTATTTATCTTAATTTACCTTACAGAAAACTCAAACTTGTTTATAAAATTTTTCTATAATTTAATTATTTATCATAATTTTTTTCAATTTGACTTCACTTATTAATTTATTTAATCATCACTCTCACATTTTATCAAAAAAATATTATCAAAAATAATTTTAAATCATTGGAGCGGTTATGGATAGAAGAAAATTTTTAAAATTTATTTGTGCATCAGCAATACTCCCTGTAATTCCTTATAAAAAAGCACTTTTAATGGGAGCAAATAAAATAAAAGGTGCTGAAAAGTTCATTACAGGTTGTATGTGGTGTCAAGCAGGTTGCACTATGGTTGTATTTGTAAAAAACGGAAAAGTTGTTCATTTAACCGGAAATCCAGATGATCCCGTTACAAAGGGGGCCTTATGTATTAAACCATTTGGAAGTCTTGAAATTTTAAAATCCCCTGCAAGATTGAAACATCCTTTAAAAAGAAGCGGCAAAAAATATGTAAAAATATCTTGGGATGAAATTCTTGATGAAATAGCCTATAATTTAAAACAATTAAAAGAAAAGTATGGGGGAGAATGCCTTGGTATATGGGCATCAGGAAGAAGTGCTTTTGACGGAAGACTGCTGAACAAAGCATTTGCCAAACTGTATGGCACACCCAACTGGGAAAAAACAGGTCCGTTTTGCAATTACTCAGGCAAAATTGCAGGTATTACAACAACAGGCACAAGACACACTCCATGGATCTATGATCATAGGGATTTTTATTTTGCTGACCTTTATATTTTCATTGGATCAAATATGGCTGCAACAAGAGCACCTATCTTTTTGAATCTTGAAAAAGAAAAAAAAATAAGGGAATGCAAATTTATCTGTATTGATCCGAGAAAAACTGAAACTGCCAATAAATCTGATAAATGGCTTCCAATAAGACCAGGAACAGATTTAGCACTTGCTCTGGGGCTTATGCATTATATTATTAAAAACAATCTTGAAAACAAAAAATTTATAGAGAAACACACTGAAGGATTTGAAAATTTCAGAAAAGAACTTCTTGAAAATAATTACTCTATTAAATGGGCATCATCTGTTACTGGAATTCCAGCAAATGATCTTGAAAAACTGGCAAAATTATATGCAACTACAAAAAAAGCAATAATTATTGGAAATGCAGGATTAAGCCACCACACAAATTCTGTTCAAACTCACAGAGCCTTTAATATGCTTGCTGCAATAACAGGACACTTTGGAAAACCAGGTATGGGATATGCCTGTCTCAATAATGGGGGACATAAAATAGGAGAAATTCCTGTGCCAAAATCAATGACTCCTCATTGCAGACAGGGACTTGGCAAAAATCCTGTCACATGGCTTGAATCAGTTGAAAATCCTGAATATCCGTATAAATTAAAAGCTTTAATATCTACAGGAAGTCCGTTAACTCAATGGCCGGAACAAAATAAAATAAGAAGAATTATCCCAAAACTCGAATTAAGCGTTTGGAATGGAATTGTGCCAAGTGTCAATGCTTACTATTTCAAATATATTCTCCCTGCTGCAACCTGGATTGAAGCTGGTGGTATAGCCCCTGTATCTGACGACAGCAGATTTGCTTTTGTCCCCAAAATAGTTCAACCTCCAGGAGAAGCAAAACCTGACAGATGGTGGTGGATAGAACTTGGCAAAAAAATGGGCTGGGAAAAAATATTCAAAGATGAGTTTAAAGATTATAAAAAATTAATAGACTTTGCATGTGCAAAATATGGCTTTTCTGTAGAAAACTTTATAAAAGAGGAAAAAACTCGTGCACTTAGAGCACCTGTAGGAAGAAAAACTCTTTTTGCCAATGGCAAATTTCAAACAAAATCTGGAAAATTTCTATTTTCCGCAAATAAAGAAAAATTTAAAATTTGCGGATTAAGTACTTTTCCTCACTTTTATATTGATCCTGATATTGCAAAAAAAGGAGAAAACACAATTGGATATGAAAAAATTCTGATAAAATCTCCTTTTCAAAAAGGAACATGTTTTGCAAAGCCTGTAAAGATTATTAAAAAATCAGATAGCAGCAGTTATTTTTTGAATTTAATTACTGGAAGGCCGTCATGGGCAATCATGGGAGATGCATCTCATTGGTCAAAACTTCTGTATTCCATCTCTCCCAATCAAATATGCGTTATTCATCCTGAAACTGCCAAACTTTTAAACATAAAAAATCATAGTAAAATCAACGTAATTTCTCCTTACGGAAAAGCAACGTGCCTTGCTGTTATTTCAGAAGAAATAAGAAATGATACCATATTTGTGCCTTATTCATATGGTGAAAAACAGCCGTTTTCACCCTGGGAATCCATTAATTTCGTAACAAATTCAAAAGCAATGTGTCCAATATCAGGACAAATCGCTTTTAAAGGAATAAAAGTAAAAATTGAAAAAATTTAAAAAAGGAGGAAAAAATGAAAAAACTGATTTTAATTGTTTTAAGTCTGTTCTTTGCTGCTTATCTTCATGCAACTCCCGAAAATGTTAAAGGAATTGTAACTATGAACTTTGATATGTCACAATATCCTCAAGGGAAAAAGGTTAGATTATGGTTTCCATATCCTGTATCCAATAAGTATCAAGATATTACTGATATTAAAATTACAGGAAATTTTGCAAAAAACGGGGTTTATGCTGAAAAAAAATATGGCAATCTAAATTATTATGCTGAGTGGGATAAAAATGCAAAAAAAAGAGTGCTAACATTTAGTTTTAAAGTAAAAAGAATATATTTGAAAAATTATTCTTATCCTGAAAAAGCACTTGCCTGGAATAAAAATGATTTTAGAACATATCTGCAAGGCTCAGAACTCGCACCAATAAACAATATTGTAAAAAACCTCGCACAAAAAATTATCAAAGGCAAAAAAAATATTCCTGAAAAAGCAAGGGCAATATACTTGTGGGTTTGTAAAAATACTTACAGAAATCCTAAAACCAGAGGATGTGGAAAAGGAGATATATGCAAACTGTTAAAGGACCCAGGTGGAAAATGTGCTGATATAAGCACAATGTTTGTAACCCTTTGCAGAGCAGCCGGAATTCCAGCAAGAGAAATTTTTGGAATAAGACTTAGTAAAAAAAATACTCAGGATATTACAAAAGCTTATCACTGCTGGACTCAATTTTACATTCCAGGATACGGATGGTACAGTGTTGATCCAGCAGATGTAAGAAAAATGATGCTAATAAAAAATCTTTCATGGAATAGCGAAAAAACAAAATATTATCTCAAATTTTACTGGGAAGGAATTGAACCTTACAGAATTAAGCTTTCAACAGGGAAAGACCTTTTTTTGAATCCTGCACAGAAAAAAGCTCCTTTAAATTATTTAATGTATCCTTATGTAGAAATTGACGGGAAACCTATTGATTATCTTGCTCCTAAAAGTTTTAAATATTCTGTTAGATGGAAAAGTGTTAAATAAGCAACAGCAAAGTGATTTCTTCACATTTGTATATGAAAGTCGTATTAAACCATTGTGTTTACGACTTTCTTTTTTATACACTAAAATAAAACTCCAACTGCGAATTTAGCAGAACATCTGAGATATACTTCTTTTTTCGCAATTATCAAAAATTATAATTTGACTTTTAGCATATATATTGCTAAATGAAACAAATTTCAAATTTATTGCAGGAAAGAAATGATTTCACCACCATTAAGAATAAAAATAGAGGCTGTAAAAAAACTTATTAGGAGAAATGCAAAGCCTAATCTTGAAAAAGTTTTGAGTAAGTTACACCCTGCTGATATTGCTTCTATAATCAAAAATATCCCTGATCTTGACAGAAAAAAAATTTGGGAATTTATAAGCGACAAATCAAAAATTGCAAATATTATTCTTGAGCTTGAAGATCCCTTAATAATAGAATTCTTTGAGGAGCTTGAACCACAAGGAATTGCTAATATCTTAAATGAAATGGAAAGTGACGATGCTGCCAATATTTTAAGATTATTTAATGAAGAAAAAGTCAATGAAATTTTAAAATATATGACTAAAGATGAATTAGAAGCAGTTGAAGAGCTCTTGCATTATCCGGAGGATAGTGCCGGAGCTGTTATGAACCCCAATTTCTTTGCACTTCATGAAAAAACCACAGTAAAAGATGCCACAAAAACTTTGCAAAAAGCTGAAGATGTTGAAATGGTATTTTATGTCTATGTTACTGACGACAGTGGCAGACTTGTTGGAGTAATTTCCCTAAGGCAATTAATAATTAATCCGCCTGAAAAAACTTTAAATGAAATAATGATTAGAGATGTTATTAAAGTCACTGTTGACATGGACAGGGAAGATGTTGCCAAAATTGTTGAAAAATACGATTTATTGGCTATTCCTGTTGTTGATGAGCAAAATATACTTGTAGGTATCATTACCGTTGATGATATTATAGATATTATTAGAGAAGAAGCTACTGAAGATATTTACAAAATGGCTGGTACATCTGAAGATGAAGTTTTACTTGGTGACAAATCCATCAGAATTGCCAAAGTCAGACTCCCTTGGCTTTTAATAACATTTTTCGGAGAATTAATTTCAGGTTTTGTTATAACATTTTTCCAGGGCAAGGTTCACGAATTTGCCATTTTATCAAGTTTCATGCCTTTGATAATGGCTATGGGCGGTAATGTTGGCAACCAATCTTCCACTATTTTAATTAGGGGTATGGCTATCGGCAAAATTGATAAAAAAAATCTTGGCAAAGTTATGCTCAAAGAGCTCAGGGTTGGTATTGTTATGGGTATAATAATGGGAATATTACTTGGAATAGTTGCTCCGTTGTGGCACGGAGATCCTAAGCTCGGTTATGTTGTTGCTGTTGCAATGTTTTCCGTTGTGACTTTCGCCACTTTTATAGGTACTTTTGTCCCTGCTCTTCTTGTAAAATTTAGTTTTGATCCAGCTGTTGCTTCCAGCCCTTTTATTTCAACTCTTAATGATATAACCGGATTAACAATATATTTCTCTGTTTCAATAATTCTTTTATCTATAATTTAAATAATACAATGTTTTTACCTATTAATAAAGATGAGTGCAAAAAACTTGGATGGGATAACCTTGACATAATCTTTGTAACAGGAGATGCGTACATAGATTCACCATATATCGGGGTTGCCATCCTTGGCAAATTACTTGTTAAAAACGGTTACAAAGTAGGTATAATATCACAGCCAGATATAAAAGGTGAGACAGATATTCTTTCCCTTGGAATTCCAAAACTTTTCTGGGCAGTTACTGCCGGAAGTATTGACTCAATGGTGGCAAACTATACATCTCTTTTAAAAAAAAGAAAAAAAGATGATTTCACACCTGGTGGAATTAATAACAGAAGACCTGACAGAGCTACAATCAAATACGTAAATCTCATAAAACAGTATGATAAATATAAAAAACCCATATCAATAGGCGGTATTGAAGCAAGCCTTCGGAGAATTGCACATTATGATTTCTGGTCTGACAAGGTCAGACGCTCCATTCTTTTTGATTCAAAAGCAGATGTTTTAATGTTTGGAATGAGTGAAAAAACCATTTTGGAATTTGCTTATAATCTCGCTAATAATCTCTCTTATAAAAATATCAGGGGATTATGTTATATATCCAATAAATCTGAAAAAGATTTCTTAACCCTGCCATCATATGAAGAAGTTGCAGGTAATAAAGAGAAATTTATTGAAATGATGAAACTGTTTTACGAAAATCAAGATACGTTAAATTCAAAAGGATTAATGCAAAAACATGGAGATAGATTTTTAATACATAATCCACCTCAATTTTTGCCAACTCAAGAAGAACTTGATTCATTTTATGAACTTGATTTTGAATATGATGTTCATCCTCTAATAAAAAAACAAGGTGAAGTAAAAGCTATTCACACATTAAAAAATTCAATAACTATTAACAGAGGCTGTTTTGGGGAATGTAATTTCTGCTCAATAGCATTGCATCAAGGCACTACTGTTATTAGCCGCTCAATAGGCTCTATTGTTAGGGAAATTGAAAAAATAAAAAAAACAAAATATTTCAAGGGAATTATAAATGACCTTGGAGGTGCAACTGCCAATATGTATGGATATGAATGTGATAAAAAAATTAAATTAGGCAAATGTAATAATAAAAAATGTATTTTCCCTGATGTTTGTAAAAAAATGAAAGTATCCCACAAAAAATTGATTAAATTGTTAAAAACAGTTAGAAAGATACAAGGGGTTAAAAAAGTTTTTATTCAGTCAGGTTTAAGATATGATTTAATTGTAAAGGATAAAAAATTCGGGGATATTTATCTTAAAGAGCTTATAAATCATCATATTTCAGGACAATTAAAAATAGCACCTGAACATCTTGATGATGATGTTTTAAATTTAATGGGTAAACCTTCAAATGATATTTTGGAAAATTTTGTTAAAAAATTTTATACTTTAAATAAATCCACACATAAAAAACAATATTTAACTTTTTATCTGATTGTTGCTCATCCCGGATGTAGCTTAAAAAAAACAGAAGGATTAAAACAAAAATTACTTAAAACCATCAAAGTAATTCCTGAACAGGTTCAAATATTTACTCCGCTTCCATTAACATGGTCATCTGTAATGTATTATATTGAAAAAAATCCCTTTACTAAAAAAAAGATTGAAGTGGTTAAAAACCTCAAAATAAAACGAATACAAAAAGAAATTCTTTTGGGAAAAAGAAAAACCAATTTTAAATAGTTGAAAATTCAAAAATATCATTTTAGAATAGGAAACTTTTTTACCTGATTAATTAAAAACTTGATAAAAATTTTTTTAACTGATAATTTCTTTTAAAATGAAACATTACAAAGGTTTTGAAAAATCATCAGATATAGTGGCAAAAGAACTTCTTGGTAAAAAATTACTCACAAAAATAGACAATAAAATTACAGGTGGAATTATAGTTGAAACTGAAAGTTATGAAGGATTTCAAGACCCTGCATCTCACGGATTCATAGGCAAAACCGAAAGGAATAAACCTATATTTGAACATGGAGGGATTGTATATGTTTATTTAATTTACGGTAAATTTTACCTTCTAAATATAGTTACTTCAGTTAAAGATTTTCCATCTTCAGTTTTTATTAGAGCCATAGAACCAACTGACGGCATAGATATTATGAAAAAACGACGAAATTCAAATAATATACTCAACCTTACCAATGGCCCAGCCAAACTTACAATAGCACTTGGAATAGACAACTCCTTTAATTTTTTAAAAATAAACAAAGATAAAATTTTTATTTTGGAAAATGGCTGCACCAAACAAAACATTACACAAACTACAAGAGTTGGCATATCAAAAGGCAAAGAACTCTTGAAAAGATTTTATATAAAGGGGAATAAATGGATTTCAAAAAAATAGCCCAAAGTCTTCAGTTTAATGAAATTCTTGATACTCTTTTAAAATTTTCAAAAGCTGAAGCCAATCAGGAAAACATTAAAAATTTGGAACCTTTTCAGTCAATTTTTGAAGCAAATGAGGAAATTGAAGAAGTATCAAATTTTCTGAAAGTAATCAATGAAGAAAGTTTTCCTGAAATAGATATTGAAAACTTATCCAACATTTTTCTATTACTCAAAAAAGAGGGAGGATTTTTACAAACTCAAGATTTTTTAAAACTATTAAATCTTTTTAAAATCTCAGCATCTGTAAAAAATTTAATAGAAAAATTAGATGATGATTTTTATAAAATTAAAATAAAATATAACAACAAATTGCATTATTTCAAATATTTGGAAAATTTAATTGAAACAACTTTTGATGAAATAGGAGAATTCAGAGACAGTGCAAGCCCGGAATTAAAATCAATTAGAAGCAAACTACGGGACACAAGAAATCAAATACTTGACAAACTCAATGAATTTTTATTCTCAGGTTATTTTACAAACATTATCCAGGAGACAATTATCACTATCAGGAACAACAGATATGTTATCCCTCTGAAACCAAACTTTGCACAAAGAGTAAAAGGCATTATACAAGATTATTCATCAACAAGAAACACTATATTTGTAGAGCCTGACTTTGTGGTAAATCTAAATAACAAACTTGCGTATTTACATCAGGAAGAATACAATGAGAAAATCAGAATCCTCACTGAAATTACAGAAGAAGTAAAAAATAATTTTTATGAAATAGATGAATCTTATAAAAACTTGATAAAAATAGATTTTAAAGTAGCAAAAGCAAAATTAGCCAAAAAATACAATTTCCTTCCAATAACATTAAATGAAAATGAAAATAAAATAATCAATGCTTATAATCCAATACTTGCAATACACGGTAAAAATGTTGTTCCAATAGACCTGTTATTTGAGAATAAAAACATTCTTATTATTACAGGCGCAAATACAGGTGGAAAAACTGTTGCATTAAAAACTCTCGGAATCATATCTCTTATGGCAAAATGCGGTTTTCCTGTTCCAGTATCTGAAAAAAGTAAAATCAAATTCTTTGAGAAAATTTTTATTGATATAGGCGATGAACAGGATATTTCTTCTGATTTAAGCACATTCTCAGCTCATATTACAAATATAAACTCATTCCTGGAACATTGTGACAATAATACACTCATTATTATAGATGAATTAGGCACAGGTACTGACCCAAAAGATGGCGCTGCCATTGGCAGAGCATTAATAGAGTACATTCTCAAAAAAGATTCTTTTGCTGCAATAACAAGCCATATAGAGGATTTAAAATATCTCAACTATGTTTACGATAAAGTTGAAAATGTTTCAGTTGCTTTTAATGAAAAAAACATAAAGCCCGAATACAGGCTGATTTACGGAGTTGCAGGGCATAGTTACGGTATAAGTATAGCTGAAAAACTTAAGTTTAACAAAGAAGTAATTAAACTTAGCAAGCAATTTTACAATGAAACTTCTTCTGAGTTTTTAAAAAAATTAATAGATATTGACAATTTAAAAAAAGAACTTTTGGAAAGAGAAAGGCAAATACTTATACAAAAGCAACAAGTGGAATTGGAGAGAAAAAAATTTATAAGATTAAAAGAAAAAATAGCTGTTGAGAAAAATAATATCCTCGAAAAATTAAAAGAAAAATATAAAAAAAAGTATGAAAATCAAATTTTAAAATTGGAGAAATTTATAGCAAATGAAGTGAAACCTGTTCTTACTGCAAAAGAATATGCCAAGATAATGGAGAAAAAAAAGAAATTGGAAACTGCTATTAAAAAAAGTTTTTCAAAAAAAATTGAAAAAAATAAAAAAATAAACTATAATATAACAGACTATTTTATTGGTAAAATCGTTAAACATATTAAAACAGGAGTTAACGGCAGGGTTAACAAAATTGACATTGAAAAAGGCAAAATAGAAGTTATATTTGAAAACAATTTGAAACTTTTTTTAGATTACAGAGAATTAATTCCAATTGAAATTACAGAAGAAAAGAAACAGCAGTTTTACAATTATTCGGAAGACTCTAATAAACTTTTCACCGTCAATATTATAGGCAAAACAGTTGATGAAGGAATTGCAGAAGTGGAAAAACTAATAGATTACGCATTATTAAAAGGAGCAAATAAAATAGAAATCATACATGGACTTGGCACCGGAAGATTAAAAAAAGGAATTGACGAATATTTGAAAAACAACAGTTTTATAAAAAATTTTTATTCTCCCATTGAAATAAGTGGTGGAACGGGAATAACAATAGCAGAATTAAAATAAAGGGGGAGATATTATGAAAAAAATATTTTTATTTGTAATAATTATTTTATTTTCAGCTTCATTTTTAAATGCAGCTGAAAAGCTTTATTCAGGTGCATTATCCGGAGCAATTGACGGACAAATGATAATAGGCGATAATACTACCAAAGAATTGACCGGTAAAATTTCAGGCTCGTGGAATGCTACAATGGAAGATGACGGTAGCATTACAGGCTCGGCAAGTGGCACCTTTGGCAGTATCAACGGGAATAACGGCATAAGCGGTAAATTTGAGGTAAATTACGACCCAAAAACCATGATGCTAACAGGCACATGGACACTTCCGGGGCTTACAACTTCAAATACAATACAATTTTCAATTGATGAGTTTACAGGAAAATTTAAAGGTCCTATTAGCGGCACAATACCAACTGAAAGTGGAGGCATTCCTTTTACCGGGAATTTAACTCTCAATTTCGAAGGATATCCAACTGAATTAACAGGCAGTATTAACACAGGTTTAAATGTTAAAGTAGGCTGGAATGTTTTAAATTCATACAATTCCCAATCCTGTGGTAACAGCTATGTAACTGATGAAAACGGAAAAGTAGCAGGAAAATGGGAGGTTAACATATTACCTGACCAATCAATAACAGGAAGTGCAAATGGAATTTTTAAAGGAACAGCTACTTTAAACCTTAGCTTATCTGACGAATGCATAGCTCCTGAATTATCCTCGTTAGTGTCATCAGCTCAGGGATTTTTCACACTACCTCCTATATCATTGTCTTTTCCATATTACGGCACATGGAGCGGCGAACTGCAAGGAAGTATGCAAGACGGACTTTTTTTTGGAGGTGCGTGGACAGAAACTTATGATTCTGCAAATTACAACTCATACGGTGAAGGATTTGAAAATATAAACATTTCCAATTTTACTCCTGCAGATCAAAGTAGCAGTAAATTTGGCGGTTCAATAGTAATCAACATAGACTTAAACAACATGACAGACACATTAATTCCTGTAAATGGCACCATAAAAGGCGGAGGAAAAACTACTGTTAATTTAAAAGAACTTGCTCAAGAACAAGGAATATGTGAACAATACAGTTCCCTATTATCACAATTTTCTGCTGATTCCGCCATTCCAACAGCCATTATAACTTTGCCTGAATGTGCCCAAGATGGCAATATATGCAACTGCTTACCGGAAACTGTTGAAGTTAACTGGTGGTTGGACAATGCTTCTATTAACGGGGATATGATGTTTCAATAAAACTTTCCAATAGGAGTTACGTTGAGATTTGCAGAAATAATTACAGAAAAAATAGATAAAATACCTCCTTTACCTGATACTGTTGTGGAAATAGAGAATATTTGCAACAACGAAAATTCGACTGTACAGGATATAGTAAAGATAGTGGAAATCGACCCTATTTTAACTGCTAAAATTTTAAAAGTAGCAAATTCTCCCTATTACGGTTTTACAAGCAAAATAACCAATATTACCGATGCAGTGGCTCTTTTGGGTATTAACACAATATTGACATTTGCCATGGAAACAGCGTTAAAAAACCAATTCCAAAAAATCGATTTAACACCTTACTCATTATCAGTTGAAAATTTTATGCAATCTTCTTTTAAACAAAAAAGATTGATGATTTTATGGCATGTTTCATTAAACTTAAAGAAATCAGATTCTCTCATCCCTGCTTCATTTTTAAGTGATTTGGGAAAGTTAATAATAGCTGAAATTATTGCAGAAAGCGGTCTGGAAAAAGAATTTTCAAATAAAATAAAAAATGCAAAAAATATTGATGAGATTTTAAAATTAGAAAAAGAATATATAGGGTATTCATCTCTTGAAACCACAGCTAGAATTCTCTACAAGTGGAGATTTAACATTAATGTTATTTTACCTATTATTGGGGCTGAAAACCCGGAGATGTCTGATGAAACAATGCAACCTTATTCCTATGCCTTAAAAATTGTAAAAGTTGCTATTGGCCTGCAGGGAATAATAACAAAAAACAGTTTAAAAGATGCCCTTGCTTTATTGGATAAAACCAACTTTACTGTAAAGGATTTTCTAATTGCCGTAAATAGGTTAAAATAGTGAAAAATATCTTTCAAGAGTTTGAATCAAATTTAATTAAAATAAAAGAAATTCTTGACTATAAAAAATATACCTTATCTACGGCAGAATCATGTACAGGGGGACTGCTTGCAGGAATTTTTACATCCATTGCAGGTAGTTCATCATTTTTTGTTTCTTCAATAATAGCATACTCAAATTATCAGAAAAAAAATCTTTTAAAAATAAATGAAGATATATTAAAAAACTTCGGTGCTGTTAGTGAACAATGCGCAAATGAAATGGCAAAAAATATTAAAGAGCTAACAGGTTCGAACATTGCTATATCCACTACAGGAATAGCAGGCCCTGGCGGTGGTACTGATGGAAAACCTGTTGGAACGGTTTTTAGCACAATTATTCTAAATGACAAACTCTTTTCTTACAAATTCAATTTTACAGGTGAAAGAAATTTTATAAGAATTAGCACAATAAAAAAAATTCTGGAAATATTGTTAAAAATTCTTGAAAAAGAATAATGAAAAGATTATTTATTGCAATTAAATTAAATTTCCCATATGTAATAATCAACCAGTTTAATGAAATCAAGTCTCTTTTTATTAAAGAAAAAATTAAATGGGTCAACTTTAATCAACTTCATTTAACTTTAAAATTCCTTGGTGATACAGATACAGAGTTAATTCCTGAAATCACAAAAATTATTGAGAAAGTTTCCCAAAATAGCAGTAAATTTAATTTAAATTTTAAAGGAACAGGGATTTTTAAAGATTTTAAAAATTTAAGAGTTATATGGATTGGCATTGATAAAAATCCACATCTATTTAATTTACATAAAGCTATTGACAATGAGCTTTCAAAAATAGGAATAAAACCGGAAAACAGAAGATTTAATCCACATCTCACTCTTGGCAGGATAAAATACATTAATAACAAAAAAAAATTAATAGATTTTATCCTAAAAAACACTAACAGAAATTTTATTGAAATTCAGGTAAATGAATTTTACCTTATTGAAAGCATTTTAAAAAAAGATGGTCCCACGTATATTGATGTTGAAAGATTCACTCTTAATCAATAATTTTTGATTTTTCTAAATTTCTACAAATTATCTTTATTTTTTATTAGAATTTTGTTAAAAACTTTTTATGAAGTACCTTTTAAATATTTTAGCAAAGCTTAAAAATTTCAAACATAAAATATTTTTTGCAATTATTTCATTAATAATTGTTTCACTGTGTACATCTGCAATTGCCTTTCTTGTAAAACCTGTGCTTGATGATATTTTTATTAATAAAAATCTGAAAATGCTGTATATAATTCCAGTTGTAGTTATTGTACTGTATGCTGTTAAAGGAGTTTTTGATTTTTTACAAACTTATCAAATTGGATATATTTGCCAAAAAATCGTTACTGATATCAGGCAGGAGCTATTTTCACATATTGTTAATCTGCCTTTGAATTTTTTTCAAAAAAATTCTACCGGTTCAATAATTGCAAGACTTTTATACGATGTTACACTAATTCAAAATACAATATCCAATGCAATTACAGGTATAATAAAGGACCTTTTCACTGTTGTAAGTTTAATATGCGTTGCTTTTTACAGGGATGCGGTTCTTGGCAGCATTGCTCTATACATATTGCCTCTGGCAGTGCTGCCTGTTATAAAACTCGGTAAAAAGTCAAAAAGCGTAAGCAAAAAAGGGCAGCAGCAAGCAGGAGAGCTTACAACATCAGCTCATGAGATTATTACAGGAATTACCGTTGTTAAGGCTTTTAACATGGAAAAGGGAGAAAGTGAAAGGTTCTTAAATGAAAACAATAAATTTTTAAAATTTATTTTAAAAAGATTAAAATACAGGGCTCTTTCATCTCCTACAATGGAATTCATAGGAGGAATTGCCGCAGCTACAATTATCTGGTATGGCGGTTACCAGGTTATTAAAGGTCATTCAACTCCTGGAACTTTTTTCTCTTTTTTAACAGCTATATTTATGATGTACCAGCCTATAAAAGGTTTATCTAAAAAAAACAATCAAATTCAGGAAAGCATTGCAGCTGCTGAAAGAATTTATTCAGTATTGGCAATTGAAAAAGAAAAAGACACAGGTTCTGCAGAATTAAAACAATTTAATGACAATATTATGTTTGATTCTGTATGGTTTCAATATAATTCAGCTGAGGATTATGTTCTAAAAGATATAAATTTTACTCTGCCCAAGGGCAAACGTTACGCAATTGTCGGAAAAAGTGGGAGTGGCAAATCAACTATTGCTTCACTTTTACCAAGATTTTACGATGTAACAAAAGGTAAAATCTCAATTGACGGAGCTGATATAAGGGATTTTACTCTACAATCACTTAGACAAAACATTGCTCTTGTAACTCAAGAAACTATCCTATTTAACGACTCTATTAAAAATAACATTAGTTATGGAACTAAAAATATCTCTTTTGAGGAGATTATAGAAGCTTCCAAAAAAGCAAATGCTTACGATTTTATAATGAACTTACCTGAGCAGTTTGATACAATAATAGGTGAAAAAGGAGTAAGACTCTCAGGCGGAGAAAAACAACGAATTGCAATAGCAAGAGCCATACTGAAGAATGCACCAATATTAATACTTGATGAGGCTACTGCGTCGCTTGATACTAAATCTGAAAAAGAAGTTCAAAAAGCTTTGAATAATCTTATGATTGGAAAAACATCCATTGTAATCGCCCACAGGTTAAGCACAATTTTAGATGCAGATAAAATACTTGTAATTTCAGATGGCAAAATAATAGAATCTGGCACCCATGATGAATTAATGGAAATAAACGGAGAATATAAAAAACTATACAGAATACAATTTGGAGACATATGAACGACCTGAAAATAATTATTGTAGAAGATGACAAATCAGCACTTGAATCACTTGCAGAATTATTATCCCTTGACAACTTTGATGTAACTCCTTTTTCAGACCCTTTAAAAGCTCTTAATTTCATTAAAAATAATAATGTGGATCTGGTTATCTCAGATATAAAAATGCCTCATTTAACAGGTATGGAGCTTCTTGAAGAAATTAAAAATTTTAACAGCAGCATAGATGTTATTTTAATAACTGCATTTGGAGACATATCCATTGCAGTAAATGCCATTAAAAAAGGTGCTTCTCACTATATTTTAAAACCTATTAATTACGAAGAATTAAAGACTCAAATTTTAAATATTTCAGAATATAGAAAATTACAAAATATTATTAGTTCAGACCCAAACCACTATATTGAAATAATTGCTGAATCAGAAAACATGAAAAAAGTAATAAACTTATCACAAAAAATTGCCAAATCTGATTCTACAGTACTTTTAGTTGGAGAAACCGGCACAGGAAAAGAAGTTATATCAAGATTTTTACACAAAAATAGTTTTAGAGCAAATAAACCTTTTTTACCTGTTAATTGTGCTGCTTTGCCAAAAGAACTTCTTGAATCAGAACTTTTTGGTTTTGAAAAAGGTGCTTTTACAGGAGCAATCCGTTCAAGAAGGGGGAAATTTATTTTAGCTGATAAAGGGACTATTTTTTTAGATGAAATCTCAGAAATGGATTATGAAATCCAATCAAAATTATTACGAATTTTAGAAGATGGCATTGTTGAAAAAATAGGCAGTGAAAAAAGTTATAAAACTGATGTAAGAATAATTGCTGCTACTAACAAAAATCTTGAACATCTTGTATCTGAAGGTAAATTCAGAAAAGACCTATATTTCAGACTTAATGTTTTTAAAATCAACATACCACCTTTAAGAAACCGTAAAGAAGATATATTACCACTTTCTGCAATATTTATTAAAAATTTCAGCAAAAAATATAATAAAAAAATTTCAGGTTTAAGTCAGTCAGCAATTAATATTCTCTTAAGTTATGAATTTCCTGGAAATATTAGGGAGTTAAAACATATAATTGAAAGAGCTGTTATTTTAACATCAGGGAATCTAATAGATTCTGATGATTTAACCATTTCAAAAATTAGTGTAATATCCGAGGACAAACAAAATGGTATTTTTATTCCTTTTAATACTACTTTAAAAGAAGCTGAAAACAGAATAATTATGGAAACATTAAAAGCTAATAATTTCAATAAAAAGAAAACTGCTGAAATCTTAAATATCAGCATAAGAAAAATAGAATTGAGATTTAAACAATTAGGTGTTACCCTTAAAGAACTTAAAGAAGATAACAGTTAACTATTCATATTTTTAACTATTCCTCATTATTTGGAATATTAAAAAATCCTCAAAAACCAAAAAAACAAACAAGATCTAACTTAATTGAAAATTTGGCATATCACTTGCATTGAATCCCATAAAATTCATAAATATAAAAAAGGAGGGCATCTATTATGTATATTGTTACAATTTTTTTATTTTCTGTTTTATTTGCAACAAACGCATGGTGCGGAAATATTAATGAAATCAGCACAATAGATACAAGTTTTATGCTTGTATCAGCTGCTCTTGTGCTTATTATGACACCTGGGCTTGCATTGTTTTACGGAGGACTTGTTAGGAAAAAAAATGTTCTATCAACAATTATGCACAGTATCGTTGCAATGGGTGTTTTAACATTAGAATGGATAATAATAGGTTATTCTTTATCTTTTGGAGGAGATATTGGTGGAATCATAGGAGATTTTAAATACTTGTTTCTAAACGGAGTGGGGTTTGCACCTTCAAGTTTTGCCCCTACAATTCCTGCATCTGTTTTTATGATTTATCAATGTATGTTTGCAATTATTACACCTGCTCTAATTTCAGGAGCTATTGCAGAGAGAGTTAAATTTTCAGCATATCTGCTTTTCATTATTTTTTGGTCATTATTAGTATATTATCCTGCTGTTCACTGGATATGGGGAGGCGGTTGGCTGGCAAAATTAGGTGTTGCAGACTTTGCCGGAGGATTGGTAGTTCATGCCACATGCGGTGTATCAGCTCTTGTTGCTGCAATACTGGTTAGCAAAAGAAGGACATTTCTAAGAGAGGCAATATTTCCACATCATTTACCAATGGTAGTTTTAGGAACCGGATTACTCTGGTTCGGATGGTTTGGTTTTAATGCCGGAAGTGCCTTAAGTGTTAATTCAGTTGCTGTAAATGCATTTTTGACCACTCATATTTCCGCTGCAACAGCACTTTTTGTATGGTTGATAGTCGAATGGATAAAAAACGGCAAACCAACAGTTTTAGGTGGTGCCACAGGAGCAGTTGCAGGCCTTGCAACAATAACCCCAGCATCAGGTTTTGTATCGCCTGTTTTTGCAGTTGTAATCGGTTTTTTAGCAGCTTTAATATGCTACTATGCAATTCAGTTAAAAGAAAGGTTTAAATATGATGATTCTCTTGATGTTTTCGGAGTTCATGGAATAGGCGGGATATTAGGCACACTTTGCCTCGGACTTTTTGCGCAAAAAAGTATTAACGGTATAAACGGTCTATTTTTTGGAAATGCAAAAACATTTATTATACAACTAATTGGAACTGCTGTAGTTGTTGTTTATTCACTTATAGCAACTTATATTATTTTAAAAGTAATAGGTATTTTGCTTGGCGGATTAAAAGTATCTGAAGAAGACGAAGCAATGGGACTTGATTTGTCAGAACACAGTGAAAAAGCTTACAGTTAAACTTAATTTCCAGTATATCAATTATTTATAGGGGCGATTTAAATATCGCCCCTATAAATCCTAACACAAACACTAAATACTCTTCTAAGTTTTACATCTCATAAAATCTATTCTTAATTATTAATCATTCTTTGTTATAACTTATCTATTACAAAATTGTAACAAAGCATACTCTTGATACAATTTTGTA
The DNA here is from genome assembly GCA_964492825.1 of uncultured bacterium. Lineage (GTDB taxonomy): Bacteria > DYJV01 > DYJV01 > DYJV01 > DYJV01 > CAZBLP01. The sequence continues at coordinate 72,145 of CAZBLP010000001.1, read as the reverse complement.
ATATTACTTATTCAAATTCAGGTTCTCTTTTTTCAATAAAAGAATTAACAGCCTCTTTCATATCATTTGTTCTGGTTGATTTAATAATACCATCTTTTTCCATTTCTATATATTCTTCAAAACTTGCCTTTTCACCATACACAAATAATCTTTTAGTTAAAATATTAGCTTTAAAAGGACCTTTTGCAATTTTCTCAGCTAACCTATCAACATAAGCCTCACCTGTTCCATTCTCAACAACTTTACTTAAAATCCCCCACTGATTTGCCTCTTTAGCAGATATTGCTTCATTTGAAAGAAAGAACCAGAGCGTTCTCGGTAAACCTGCATTTTTCAAAACAACATAACTTGAACCACCATCAGGTGTAGTTGCAAGCCCGTTATACGCACCTATAAATTGAGAAGTTTCCGTTGCAATACTAATATCTGTATTTAGTGCAAGAGACAACCCCACTCCTGCACATATTCCATTAACAAAACTTATTATAATTTTATCCATTTTTTTCATTAAAAGCACAGTTGCATTAAGATATAATATTAAATCTTCAACTAATTCAGTAAATTTTTTATTGTCAACTGCTTGTTTAAACTGCTTGATATCACCACCTGCAGAGTATGCTTTACCCACAGCCTTAATAACAACCACTCTGATTTCATTATCCCATTTTATTTTTTTCATAACATCATACAATTCAAGGGCTAACTCCCTGCCATAGGGATTGTAAGCAGCAGGATTATTTAAAGTGATATAAGCTATTCTCTCTTTTTTTTCAAACTTGATTACTTTATATTCCATGTGGTATCCTCCCTTTTACCAAATCGAAAATAATTTTTCATAATTCATTTTTAACTATTCATTCTCTTTATTTATAACTTTGCTTTTCAACACCCAGCCTTCAAGCTTGTTTAAAAGCTTTATTTTGTAAAACTTATCATTACCTGATAAAATAAACACTTTTGTGCCGTCATTAACAGTGGCAATGGTATTTGCATCTATGTTGTAATCATCTTTAACAGAGGTATTGTTTGCAATAATGTATCCTGTATTTAGAAAATTATATTCATAATATTCAAAAATAAGATTAATGGAAAAAATTACAAATAAAACTAATGAAAAAATTATAGCTCTGTTAAGAATATATTTTTTTTTCAAATTAATTACAAAATTTTTTATAATTAAAAATAAAATTAGCACCAAGAACAAACCAGTTGTAATATAATAGTTTATTTTCATAGAAAAAATTTTACCTAATATAAAAATACTTTCAAGATATTTAAAAAAAGTTTTGTCAGGAATGTTATCTTGATTTCTGCTAATAGCTATCTGAATATTTTTATTTAAAGAGCTGTTTAATGGAATAAAAAATTTTGCTTTATTGTACCAATATAGACTTTTGCCAAGCTCATGTTTTTTAATATAAGATGTGCCTATATTGTAAAAAATATATCCATTATGAATGCCTTTTTTATAAATTTCTTTGTAAAGCTCAATAGCTTTGTTATAATTTTTCTCATGAAAATATTTGTTTGCACTGCCAAAAGATTGATAAATTTCAGATTGCTCAACATTACCAGCATATAAAGATAGTGCAATGGGAAAAATTAAAATTATTTTTATGAGAAATTTCATTATTTAAACCTCATTTTTTTATCAATTTTATCAATCAATCTTATAATTTCATTTTTAATTAACTGAATATCAATATTACCAGATTTAGCAAACTGAACTTTTTCTATATTTGATAAAATACCCTGCAACTTTTCAATAATACTTTTCTCAATTTCATATTTTTCCAGAATTAAGATAATCTCTTTAAATGTATAAGAATGCTCAATATTTCCTGTTTTCTCTGAAAAATATTTTTTTATTCCATTGCTGATCTGCTCTATATCGTCAGTTTGATTAATAAATTTTTTGAAATTATTAAAAGCATTTGATTGAATTATTTTTTTATAATTGGCTCTTCTTATAAGATAAGAATATCTCAATAAATAACTTACAATTAAAATTATTATAGGTATAATGTAGAATATGAGAATTTTATAAAATGATATGAAAATCATCTGATTCTCAATAGGTTGGTTAGTAATAATTGTATCAATCGTTTCTTCAGAAGTAACTTCTTGGCTTTTGCTCTGGTTCTTATTGTTTGATTCAACAACTTTTAATTTACTCTTGTTGCTTGCAAATACATCAAATGAAATTTTAGGCAAAAAAAATCGCTCATATTTATTTTTCCTGGGATTATAAAATAAAATTTTCAGTTTTGATATTTTATAAAAACCGCTTTTTTCAGGGATAATTGCTATTTTTTCAATTTTACTGCTTATTAAACCATTTTTTGAAGATTTAACTGAAACCTTTGGTTTGTCAGGATAATACTTTAAACCTTTAATTTTAGGCAATTTTAAATTTTGAGAAAAATTAAGATCTCCGGAACCTGAAATCTTAAATGTAAAAGTAATACTCTCTCCTACCTTAACTCTATCTTTATCAATACTACATGAAAAACTATAATCCCCCACTGCATAAACATTGTCTTTTAACGGGTTAACAGTAATTTTTAAACTATTGCTTGGTACAGAAATCTGCTTTGTTTCACCAGCAATAAAAGGATTTTTAAAAAATCCTCCAACAGGTGAATCTGACAGAGGTTTTTCACCGTAAAGTATAAACGGTGGAATTGTAAATTTTCCAGTTTCAGTGGGAATTAATGAATACTTTAATTCATCAACATAATATTTTATGCCATTAAAAGGCTCTATATATTCCTGTGCATTTGTAAGTTTGGTAATAAGAAACTCGTTTAAATCAGGAACTTTTATTCTCATATTGTATAGTTCTATACGCCTGTATAATTTCACATCTAAAATAACTTCTTCATTTAGCTTAACATTACTTTTATTTGCATTTACAACTAAAAATATATTCTTATTTTCCTTTTTTCCTCTGGCAACAGGTCTATCAGAAACTGATATTACCACTGTGTTGCTCTTGTAAACCTTTCCTTTCGAGGTTAGAACAGCAGGGCCTATTGTAAACTTTCCTTTTTTAAGTGGCACCAAAATATAAGTATATGTTTTATTGGACTTAAAACTGCCGTTTATAATGGATATACTGCTTGAAGTTCCTATATAACTGATATTAAAATCGGAAATATTTTTTATTTCAGGTTTTTCAGATGTTGAAACATTGCTAATTGTAATGCTTAAATTTGTGCTTTGCCCTATAACAAGATTAGTAGAATCCACTGACAGAACTATACTCTCTTTTGCATGAGAAATTGCCACAGAACATAAGATAAACATAAAAATAATTAACTTTAATATATTTCTCAACTTATACCTCTATTACCAATCCTTCTCAGGATTTTTGTATTTATGCATTAGAAAATGTTTTTTTATTGCTTGTTTTAAGAAAACTTTATTGTCATTGTAGAGGTTCAATAGTTTTTTATCTATCTTTTCTTTGTCTTTATTTTGTGCAGCATTATTCTTTTTTTGTTTTTTTAACTCAGAAGGATTCTCTTTATGCTTTTTACTTTCATTCTGTTTATTTTTTTGCTGATTTTGCTGATTCTTTTGTTTTTTCTTCTTTTTTTGCTTCTGTTGATTGTTATTCTTTTGCCGGTGTTTCTGATTTTTTTGCTTCTGTTGTAATTTTTTTAATGTAAGCTCATAATTAATTCTTGCTTCTTTGTCTTCAGGATTTAATTTAATGGCTAATTTAAAATCATCAAGGGCTTTTTTAAATTTTTTTTGTGTATAATTAATTACACCTCTATTGTAAAATGCTTTCTCTTTTAAAATGCTGCTTTTTGATTTATCTATAATTGAGGTAAAAGCTCTACTGCTATTATCATATTTTTTTAATTTATACAAAGAATCTCCTAAATTAAATTTAAATTTAAGATTCTTATCCTCTTTAAAGGCTTTATTGAAATATTCTATTGATTCTCTATATTGATGTTTATTAAAGGAGCTAATGCCTCTTTTGTTGTTAAAATACGGATTTGCTAATAAAGGGGATATTTGAAAAATCATTACCATTAAAATTAATGTTATTACAGATTTAAGTTTCTTTTCATTAATAACAAAATAAAAACATAAAAATATGAAACTCAACATTAAAAACCATTGAAACCTATTGAAATAAATCCTTTTTTTATATATTGCAGCTTTATTAATTTTATTATTTGCAGCTATTTTTTTATATATAAATTCAATATCTTCTGATGTAGATGTAGATTTTACATAAACTCCATTTGTAGACAAAGCTAAGTTTTCAAGAAATTTTTCATTTAATCTTGTGGTTATCAGGCTTCCATTCTTGTCTTTTTTAAACCCCCCGTTTTTAAGCGGTATGGGAGCAGGTTCTCCACTACCTATGCCAATAGCATAAATTGTTATTTTATAATTTTTGCAAAGTTTTATTGCAGCATCAATGTTTCCTCCAAAATCTTCTCCGTCTGATAAAATTAGAAGCGCTACATTGGTTAATTTATATTTTGAAATAACCTTGGCCATTCTATTTATAAGATTATAAAAATCAGTACTTTGCACAGGTATTAAATCTGTATCAACAATATCTATAAAAGATTTAAAAATAGAATAATCTGTTGTTAATGGTATCAACATATAAGGCTGGCCTGCAAAAGGAATCAGAGCTATTCTCTCACCTTTTGCATTATTTACAAAATCTATTATTTTTCTCTTTGCAACTGTAATTCTGTCAGGTTTTATATCCTGAGCATTCATACTCTTTGATGTGTCTATTGCTATAAAAACATTGTTGCCAATAGTGGACAAATTAATATCTTTAAACCCGTACCTGGGGCCTGCCAAAGCTATTACAGCCATACAATAGGCTAATGTTATAAATAAAGATTTTAGAAAAAGTTTGCCTCTGCTTCTAAAAACTCCTATTTTGGCAAAATTAGAAGTTGAGAAAAAACTTTTTATAAACCGCTCTCTCTTTAAATATGAATAGTGAAAACTCAACAAAATAAAAGGCGCAAGTAAAAGCAATAGCAAAACACCTTGATTTTTAAACGTCATTAACCACTCCAGTTCATTGAGTATTACGGAATTTCTATTTTATAAAAATTAAAGTAAAATATTTTAAAAATTAATAAAATTAAAAAAACTGCAAGAAAATAATAGTATAAATATGTTCTTTGCACATATTTTTTTACTTTGAATTTGGTTTTTTCAATTTTGTTAATATCATTAATTATCTTCTTCAAAGCTTTGAAATTAGCTGCATTATAATACTTTGCACCTGTTATTTCTGCTATTTGTTTTAAAGTATAATCATCCAAATCCACATTTACCAATATTTTCCTTAATCCAAAAGGTGTTCTTTGAATTATTGGAACAGGTTTACCTTTACTACCTATGCCAATTGTATAAATTTTAATCCCATACTCTTTTGCAAGTTTTGCAGCTGTAATAGGGTTAACCTTGCCACTGTTATTTCTACCGTCAGTAACAAGAATAATAATTTTGGATTTACTTTTAACATCTTTTAATCTTTTTATAGACAAAAGCATTGCTGAGCCTATGGCAGTGCTATCTCCTGCCATACCAAGCTCTATTCTATTAACAAGAAAATGTAATGTTTCATGGTCAATGGTTAATGGGCATTGGGTAAATGCTTCTTTGCCAAAAACCACAAGTCCAATTTTGTCATTAAGCCGTTTATTAATAAAATCATTTACTACTGATTTTAACGCATCCAATCTGGTCATCTCTTTACCTTTTCTGCGAAAATCAAGTGCTGCCATGCTTCCGGAACTATCAAGGGTGATTAAAATATTTATACCTTTTGCAGTAGTATTTGTAATTGATTCTATTTTTTGCAAATTAGCAAGAGAAAAAATTAAAAAAATTAAAACAAACAAATTAATAAAATTGCGGAAATAAAAGAAAAATTTATTGTTACTGCCTATATAATCAGCAACAGAATAGCTAAATTTCAATCTATTCTGAATTAGATTGTAATAATAAAGTATAAAAGGAATTAAAAAAATCAATAAAAAATATTCGGGATTTTCAAATCTATACATTGTTTTTATCTTTCTGCTGCGTAAGTTCTTCTATAAGCTCAATTATATTCTTTATTTTTCTGAAATCTTTTTTAGCTTCTTCAATACTGGGAAAATTCCCTGTAAATTTGTAAAAATCCCATTTTTTAAACAAATTTATAATCTCATTTTTAATGCTTCCATCAACTGATAAATTATTTTCAAATATATATTTTATCTCTTTTATTGTAGCCTCAAGTGTGTGAATATTGTAAATTCTGTCAAAATAGATCCTTGCTGCTTCTGAAATTTTAAAATAAAATCCTTTTAAATCACTTCTGTTCAGTAATTTTTCACATATTTTACACCTATCATTAAACTCTTCAATTGGACTTAATTTTACAGAATGCTCTTTTGTGCTTATTCTGTTTTTTAAATATCTAAAAAGAAACATTAATAAGATAATTAATGAAATAATAATTGATAAAATCAAAAATTCTCTTGTTGTTAAATAAAAACCTACTTTTTCAGGAGGTTTAATATCATGAAAACTTTCATTATCTTTTAAATTGGATAAAATATCCACATTTAAAGAATTTGAATATATTTTATAATTGCCCTTTTCAGTTGTTATATTAAACTCAATTGACGGAATTTTAACTGTGCCGGTTTTAAAAAACTGTAAATTAAAATTATAAACAACTTTTTTATTGTCTAAATTTTTGGTTATTTCTGAAATTCCAAAATCCTGTAATTTATTCTTTAAATTTGAATTAATATTTTTAATGTTTATATCAGAGTCGATTTTTATAGTGAATTTAACTAATTCTCCCAGATAGATTTTGTTTTTATCATAGGTAATATTCACCTGAAAATTTTCAGCAAAAAGAGCTGAAACAGAAACAAAGCAAAGTATAATAAAAAAAACTGTCCTTTTTATAATGTTTTTCTCCTTGCTCTAAAGTATTTTACAATTTCAGGTAAATAAGGCTTATTTGTCTTTATCTCTAAGGGATAAATATTAATTCTTTTAAATTCTCTGCTAATTATTTTTTTCATATTATTTTCAAAATCAATATATCCTTTGTAACTATTTTCAGATTCACAATCTTTAAAACTTAAAATAAATTTTTTTGACAAATTCAAACGTTCCTCAAAAGGATCAGTTATAATTATTGGAACAAAATCAAAATTTTTTTTCAATGATTTAAATGAAGTAAGAAAATCCTTGTTTGTTATAAAATCTGAAATTACAAATGCTATACTTTTCTTTTTTATTGTATTTGATAAAAATTTAAGAGCCTCGTTAATATCTGTTTTTTTATTGTGGTTTTTATTGTTGACCATTGTCTTGATTATATGCCAGATATGATTTCTGCCTTTTTTAGGTAAAATATATGTATGGACTTCTTTATCAAACAGAATCAAGCCTACTTTGTCATTATTCTTTATGGCTGTGTATGAAAAAAGAGCTGCTATTTCTGTGGCAAGGTCTGATTTAAACACCCATTTGGAACCGAAATTCATTGAAGTAGATGTGTCTAACAGAATTATTGATGTTAATTCTCTCTCTTCTCTGAAAACTTTGGTATGCAACCTACCAGTTTTAGCAGTGGTATTCCAATCTATTGATTTAATATCATCGCCAACTATATATTCTCTGACTTCTTCAAATTCAATACCTCTGCCTTTAAATGCACTTGCATATTCTCCTGCAAAAATATCAGTAGAAAGAAATTTTATTTTAATATTTAATTTTTTTATATATTCGAATAATTCAAGCATAATAAAAAATCCTGATGAAAATATGAATTATGGTGTTGGGATTTTATTTAAAATTTCTTCTATTATGTTATCTGTTGTAATATTTTCCGCTTCAGCTTCGTAACTTAATAAAATTCTGTGCCTTAATACCTCTTTTGCAACATCTTTAACATCTTGAGGTATAACATACGCCCTAGATTCCAAAAACGCATTACCTTTTGCAGCTTTGAACAAATTAAGAGATGCTCTTGGAGATGCACCAAAATTAAGAAGTCTTCTGTCCATTTTTATTCTATCAAGGTCTCTTGTAGCAGAAACAACATCAACTATATAATCTTCTATTTTTTCATCTATATAAATATCTTCAAGAGCTCCCTTTATTTTATCCAGAGTCTCTTTATCAAAAACTTTGTTTAATTCAGTTTCATGTTCAAAAGCATGTTCCCTCATTATGGCTTTTTCTTCCTCCTTATCAGGATACGTAACCAAAACTTTAAACAAAAATCTATCCATCTGTGCTTCTGGCAGAGGATAAACACCTTCCTGCTCAAGAGGATTTTGTGTTGCTACAACAAAAAATGGCAGATCAAGGCTGAAAGTTTCTTCGCCTATGGTTACTTTTTTCTCCTGCATTGCCTCAAGAAGTGCACTTTGAACTTTAGCTGGAGCCCTGTTAATTTCATCAGCAAGCAAGAAATTCGTAAAAACAGGTCCTTTTTTAAATTGAAACTCCATTTCTTTTGGATTATAAATCAGGGTACCTGTTAAATCTCCTGGTAAAAGATCAGGAGTAAATTGAATTCTCTGAAAATGAAGGTCAAGTATTTTTGAAAATGTATCAGCTGTTTTTGTTTTAGCAAGACCCGGAACACCTTCAAGCAAAATATGGCCATCAATAAGAAAAGCAAGAAGCAATTTTCTTATTAAATCTTCCTGTCCCACAATAACCTTATGCATTTCATTAAAGAACATTTTTATCAAAGGCTGAGTTGTCAATATTTTTGCTTCAATTTTTTCAATATCTATCATATAATACCTCCTGAATTTGATTAGGTTTTAAATGTTGAGTCATCGGTCGGCAATTTTAGTAATATCACCATTTAAGTCAAGTTAATTTTTATTAATTTGATACTTATTTTCTAAAAATACCAAAAATCAAAGAAAGGATTATGCTGATAATAATGCAGGTTGTTATTGGAAAATAAAATGAAAAATTATCTTTTTTAATATAAATATCTCCCGGCAACTTGCCTAAAAACGGAATCTTACCTGAGAAGTTCAGAAACAAACCTAATACAACCAAAACAATTCCCAATATAATTAGGGTTTTACCTATTCCGCCCATATAACAGCTCCTTTAAAGATTGATTATCCGTTAATCTGGGGAGTAAAAAAATTATCAACTATTAGAAATTACATTTTCTCCGGTGCAGAAACCCCTAAAATATCAAGTCCTTTTTTTATAACTTTTTTAATAGTTTTTATTAAAAACAGCCTCTCAGGGTTTCCAAGGACTTTGTTTTTATTATAATATGAATGAAACTTTGCTGCAAGTTCAAGCAGATAATATGTAATTAAATGAGGTTCAAGATTATTTGCAGCAACTTTTAGTATATGTCTGAATTCTTCCAGTTTCTTTATTATTTCAATATCATCTTCACATGTAACCTTCTCTATACGTCCTGGAACAGTAATATCAGAATTCCTTAAAATACTGCAAATTCTTGCATGTGCATATTGGACATAATAAACAGGATTTTCATTTGACTGCTGCTTTGCAAGCTCAAGGTCAAAATCCAATTGAGCATCATACTTTCTGGTCATAAAAATAAATCTTGCAGCATCTTTTCCCACTTCATCAACAACTTCTTTTAAAGTAACAAATTTTCCCTTTCTTGTGGAAAGAGGTACTCTCTCTTTGCCACGTAAAAGATTAACCATTTGTACAAGTAAAATCTCTAACTTATCAGGGTCATAACCTGTATATTTAATGGCAGATTTTAATCTTGCAACATATCCATGATGGTCTGCTCCCCAAATATTTACCAGCAGGTCAAAACCTCTGTCATATTTATCCTTGTGATAAGCAATATCTGAAGTCAGATATGTATATGAACCATCTGATTTAATAATAACCCTGTCATCGTCTCCTTCAACTTTAATCCACCAGGCATTATCTTTTTCATAAATATATCCGGCTTTTTTCAAACTTTCTATTACATCAGCAACTTTCCCTTTTTCAAAAAGAGATTTTTCACTGAAAAAGCTATCAAATTTCACCCCAAAATTTTTCAAATCGTCAACAATCTCCGGTAAAATAGTTTTAATACCTTCTTGTGTGAAAAATTCAGTGTCCTTATCAACAACTTCTTTGCCATATTTCTCTATTAAATTTTTTGCAATTTCAATTATATATTCTCCCTGATAAAAATCTTCTGGAAATTCCACAGATTCGCCTAACAATTCTTTAATTCTAAAATAAACGGATTTGCCAAGAACGTTCATCTGGTTACCAGCATCATTGATATAATATTCTTTAACAACCTTAAATCCTGCCTCAGATAATAGATTTGCAACCACATCTCCTAAAACAGCTCCTCTGCCATGGCCTATATGAAGCGGCCCAGTGGGATTGGCACTGACAAATTCAATTAAAGCTTTTCTGTTCTTTCCAATATCATGTTTAAAATAATCAGATTTATTATAAATTTCATTTAACAGGTCAACCCAATAGGTTTGATTAATAAAAAAATTTATAAATCCTTTGCCAGCTATTTCAACTTTACTAAAAACAGGTTCTTTCTCAAATTCTCCTACTGCCATCTCAGCAATTTCAACAGGATTCCTCTTAAGCTTGGATGCAAGAATCATAGCAAAATTTGCAGAAAAATCTCCGAATTTCTTATTCTTAGGTGTATCAATTTTATATTTTACCTCATCTTTAATCTGCAACTTATTTATAATAAATTTTTTTATAATTTCATCTATTTTATTTTTCATTCTTTTTGTTTGGCTCCTTTTTAAGTTTTAAATCTTTTGCAAAATCAGGACAATTCAATTTGCCTTCACCAAGCGAAAATTTCTTTTTACAATCTTTTCTCCACGCACAAATAGTGCATAATTTTCTGTCAGTGCTCATCACTAATCCCTTAAAATTTCCTTAAATGATTTCCCAACAATTTCAAGATATTCTTTATCTATTCTGTCTTTAAGAAAAGGAAACAACCTTCTGACTTCATATAAATCATTAAAATTAATTTCCCATAATACTATACCTTCCTTTGTACCTGCAGGTTCTGTTACCAGTCCACCATCAGGCAATGCACAAAAGCTACCACCATAAAAATCAAGATCACCCTGTTTGCCGACTCTGTTGACTCTGCATATAAAAACAGTATTTATAAGAGCATTTGAGGACATGACTTTAACCCACCTCGGCTGAGATGAAAAAGCAGAGGCTGTGGGAGAAATTATGAGTTTTGCTCCTTTTAAGGTAAGAATACGTGAAACTTCAGGGAAAAAAACATCCCAACCTAATTGAAAGCCAACTTCCCCAAAACTTGTCTCAAACACCGGAAATCCCAAATCACCTGGTCTGAAATAATACTTTTCTTCCCAGTTAGGTATTAAAGGTAAATGTATTTTTCTGTAATGACCTTTTATTTTTCCATCTTTGTCTATAAAAATAACACTATTATAAAAAAGCATATCTATTTCTGAATCTTTTTCAAAAAAAGGAAGCACTATTGCAATATTCTTATGTTTAGCTACTTTTTTAAAAACCGATATTTCTTCTGCTCCCATTGTCAACGCCAATGAAAAATTCTTTTCATCTATTGATTCCGGGAACCACGAAGTTAGAACAAGCTCAGGAAAAATTACTATATTAGCACCCTGCTCTACTGAAAGGTCTATAAGTTTCAAACACTTATCAACATTTTGCTGCAAATCGTCAGAAGACTCTATCTGGATACCTGCTATTTTCATTATATCCGCCTTTCTCTCAAGTTTATTGAAAAAACTTATAGCAAAAATATTACTGATTTTCAATTAAAATATATTTGCTTTTATTTTGGATTTAATATAACTGCAAATCGACCAAACAAAACCGAATAAATAAAGATGAATTTAAAAATATTTAAAAAAGAGGAATTACTTACTATTTTTGCCTGCTTTTGGGGTATTGGAATTTGCTATGGCATACAATACTCATTTAGTATATTTTTTGTGGAAATAAGCAGTTTCTTCAATTCAACCAAAGCAGCTTCATCTCTTATATTTTCTTTAAGCCTGTTAATATACGGACTGTATAATCCTGTAATTGGAATTTTAATTAACAGATTTGGCGGAAGAAAAATTTTTAAAATAGCTTCTTTTGTCATTTTTACAGGTTTGGCAGCTTCATGTTTTGCCAATACTATTAAACAACTTTACTTCACTTTAGGTATAATCACTGCTATAGGAATTAATTCAGTCGGTTTCATTCCTATTACAATTATAATTTCAAATAACTTTCCTAAGAGAAAGGGATTTGCTTTAGGCATAGCAACTACAGGTGTTGGTGCAGGAGCATTTATTATCAGCATTTTAAGCAAATTTCTTATAGATAGATTTACATGGCAAATTGCACTGTTATATCTGGGAATTTTTTCTTCAGTGTCTATTTTTTCAGTTAGTTTCTTTCTCCCAAAAACTCCGAAAACACATACTCTTAAATTTAATTTTCAGATTTTAAAACATAAAAACTTCTATCTCATTCTATCAGGCATGGCTTTAGGAGCAATGACAACTCAGGGTATTATGCTTCATATTGTTGCATTTTTCATTGAAAAGGGCATAGATAAAAGTTTTGCTGCTGTTACTATTTCAATAATAGCACTGTGCGGCTCATTTGGCAAAATTTTTTGGGGATATCTTGCTGACTTTGTCAAGCCAATAAAATTATACTTTTTTGCCTGTATTATAATTTTAATATCCTTTTTTATCATTCAATTTTTAAACATAAATCTTTTTATAACAATACTGTTTTCAGTTTTATTCGGTCTTGGATACGGCTCTTTTGCACCTCTTTTTCCTACTCTTGCTTTTGAGAAATTCAAAGAAAATTTTGGAAACACAATGGGGTTTCTTGCAATGGGAAATGGTATTGGAGCATTTTTCTCAACATTTCTTTTAGGCTTTCTCCACGATATTTATCACAGTTATACGGTTTCAATTTATTTTTTAATATTAATGATAACTTTATCTTTAATATCATACATATATGCTTTTAAGAATGATTAATTCATAAAAAATATTTGACTTGTTTAAGCGTTATGAGATATAAAATAAAAAATTTAAAAATGGAGTAAAATATGATTTCACCGGATATTTTCAGAAAATATGACATTAGAGGCATTGTTGGAGATAACCTTACAGATGAGGCAGTTACTTTAATAGGTTATGCTTATGCCTCTTATTTAAAAAAAACTTTTCAAGAAGAAAAAGTACTTACTGTTACAATTGCCAGAGATGCAAGAGTATCTTCTGAAAATTTTGCAGATATACTTGCAAAAGCACTAATCAAAAAAGGTATTAATGTTGTCAATATTGGAATGTGCCCAACACCGCTTCTCTATTTTTCGCTTTTTCATCTTAACAACATTAATGGCGGAATAATGATTACAGGCAGCCATAATCCGCCGGAATATAACGGTTTTAAGCTATGTGTCGGCAAAGACACTTTGCATGATAAAGAGATTTTCAACCTTTATGAAATTATTTCAAATAATGAACTCATTCCTGATAATCCGCAAACAGGCAATATTTCCGAGTATGACATTAACTCAAATTATATTAAATTTATGGTTGAAAAATTTTCACATATAAAATCCGGTTTAAATGAAAAGATAGTTCTTGATGCTGGAAACGGTGTTGCCGGGCTTGTAGCTCCTAAAATTTTAAAAGAGCTCGGTTTTAATGTTGTGGAGCTTTTTTCCGAACCTGACGGTACTTTTCCTAATCATCACCCTGATCCTACTGTTGAAAAAAATTTAATTTATCTTAAAGAATCAGTAAAAAAAGAAAAAGCCATTTTAGGTATAGGATTTGACGGAGATGCAGACAGAATAGGTGCCATTGACGAAAATGGTAATATAATCTGGGGTGATCAGCTTCTTATTATTTTTGCACGAGATATTTTAAAAAGTGAGCCTGGAGCAAAAATCATAGGCGAAGTTAAATGTTCACAAATTCTGTATGATGACATAAAAAAACATGGTGGTATTCCAATTATGTGGAAAACAGGTCATTCTTTAATTAAAAACAAATTAAAAGAAGAAAAAGCAGCAATAGCAGGTGAGATGAGTGGCCACATATTTTTTTCTCACAGATATTTTGGATATGACGATGCAATTTACGCTACTTTGAGACTTGTTGAAATATTATGCAAATATAAAAAACCTCTCTCTGAAATGCTGTCTGATCTTCCAAAAACTTTTATTACAGAAGAAATTAGAGTAGATTGTCCGGAAGATAAAAAATTTGAAGTTCCAGAATTACTAAAAAATAAAATTTTAAATAATAATGAAATTGCACCGCTTATTAAAGACATTATTACCATAGACGGTATTAGAATAATATTTAAAGATGGATGGGGATTAGTAAGAGCAAGCAATACCCAGCCTGTACTGGTTTTAAGATTCGAAGCTGATTCTCTTGAAAAAAGAGATTTTTACAGAAATAAAATCGAAAACATATTAAAAAACATTATAGCTTAATACTGCAATTAAAATAAAAATTTCTTTTTGAGTTATTAAGTATATTTATTGTTATTAATTGTTTTTTTATCTACAATCTGTCAGATATTATTTCTTCTATTTCTTCTTCAGTTAGAACTTTATCTGCAACTCCAGCAAGGTATTGTAACCAGTTCCATCTGTATATATTTTGCCTTTCATTAACTTTGACTATTTTTTTAATTGTTTCCTGGTCTCCTATAAATTGCCCCATAAGATTGACTATGTCTTTAAATTTTGCAGGCTCAATTAATTTATCCTTAATTTTTCTTGGTTCAGGATAAATTTTATCATAATCAGGATTAGCAGTAATATCAATACCATTGTACGGTTTTCTCACCACTATTGGCCAAGCTCTTGATTCTACCATCATTTTTGAAACTTCAATGCCAATATCATCTGTAGCCAAACCCTGGCCTGTAGGACACGGTGAAAAAATTTCTATTAATGAAGGACCTTTATACGCTATAGCTTCTTTTAATATTTTCAAACAATGTAAAGGATTTGCAAGAGATAATCTTGCTGCATAAACTTTTGGTATTGCCATTGCCTGGGCAACCAATTCTCTATGAAAATCATCTTTTCCTTTTAATTCAAGACCATAAGGCGAGGTTGACCTGTTGGAGCCAAACCTGCTTGCTCCTGATTTTTGAAAACCTGTATTCATATAAGCTTCGTTATTGTAGACTATCCATGTAATATCCTGATTTTCTCCAAGAGCAAAGTTTAGTCCTTGATTACCAATATCGTAAAATGCTCCGTCTCCTCCGAAAACTATAACTTTGGTTAATTTATCAAGATAATAATTTCTAAATGCACTGAACAATGAAATTCTTGTTCCAAGAGCTGCTGCACTTGCAGTACCAAAACCGTAATGACCTGAATTATAAATTCTTGAATTATACGGATTTGACAAACATGAAACTTCAGCACATCCTGTAGCATTTATTGTATAAATATAAAATCCCTTTTTCAACATATGTCTTACGCCTTTTTCATGGGATCTTTTTAGCAGCTGCGGAATGGATTTATACGTTTCTTCTATTATGGAAGTATCTGTTCTAACCATTTCCGCTGCTGTAAAAACCAGATTCTCTATAATACCTTCTCCGCAACCTGGGCATAATGAATGGCCACCAGGTAAAAACTTTTGTCCTGAATATTTAAGCATAATTTTTTGTAAAATTTTATTACCTGAGACTTTATCAAAAACTTCGTCAGATCTGTCCAAATTGGAAACTTCCGTTGAAATAAACGATTCATCTCTGTTTAATCTGTTCTTATCTTCCATTTGCAATGCATTGAATTTACATGATTTCACACATACACCACAACCTTTGCAATAATTTTCTACTACATTAATGTTAAAATAATACTTCCTATCCAACTTTCCGCTTGTTCCTAAAAATCTTTTCTCATTAACTTCTTTAAATAATTTTTTATTTGAATCTGATAAATTGTTAAATTCATCTTCATTAATCAAAGTAACTCTCAAAGCATTGTCAGGACAACTTGCAATACACAATCCGCAATTAATACATTTATCAGCATTAAACACCGGTAAATGAGTACCAATTAAACTTGCATTATTAAATTTTGATGTTTTTGCAGGGACAATATTTAGAAACTTTTCCCAAGGAACAGACTCACCTTGCTGAAAAGGTTTTAAAACATCATTGACAAATTTATCAAAATATTTTTCTTTGTATAAATTGGGAAAATCAAGGGTAGCAAGTTCATCATCCTCAAGATATGTTTCTTCAGGTATGTTGAAAATCAGTTTCTCTTTTTTCGGATTTTCCTTATTGCTATCCAAGGAAGCATTTTCATTTTTCCTGCCATTTTCAAGTTTAAATTTAGTGCCAATAACATCAAAAGGAACTTTAAGCAAAGTAAGATTCTTGTCAACAAGGTGAGGTTTTTTGTCACCGAATTTCGCTGTTAATTCTTCTTTGAATATTGATAAAAACTCTTCCTCTGGCAAAATTTTAGTAAGCTTATTAATAACTCCTAAAATAGGTGTTCCTGGAAGATTCCTCTTTAAAACTTTCAAAACATGTGTTGTTGCATCAATAAGTACAATGTTAAATTTAAATTCATTAAAAATATTTTGAATTTCTTTTGTAGTGCCTTGAAAAATTTCTTTAAAAGTTTTCACGCTGTTTATAATTAAATATCCGCCAGGTTTTAGAGATTTGATAAAAGGTAACAAAGAATTATCTATAAAATATTTATCATTAAAAATTGAAAGTATTCCAATTTCAGTTAAATTTGAACAGTTCCTTATTGGTTCATCTGAAACTCTTGCATTCATTACAACCATACCACCTTTTCTTGAAGCACCGTATTTTGCACTTGTTTGAACATATTTACCTGACTTTGCAATAATCTTAGCAAGAGTTTCCTGAGAAGTTTTAACTCCTTCTGCACCAATGCCAATAAAAGTCATTCCCACTTCTTTTGAAACAAAATCTTCCTTTTTAACAGATTCAATGCAATTATGCCCTGAAATCCCCACAAAAAACTTATCTGATTTTTTCTCCGAAATCATATTCTCAATAAGCCCGCAACAATCTTCTATACTTAAATTCTGATTACCAAGACCATATATACCTGATAAAATTTCAGGATTAATATTTATAAGTTTACATGCTTCGTTTACATCCCTGTAAAGGTATTTTTCATTAGCCTCTGCCACTTTTTCTATAACTGTTATTACTTTGCTGCTCTGAATGCCATATGCTATCTCTTCTGTACAAACTGGATAAAACAGCACCGGTCTTACCAGACCAACAGCAATACCTTTGTCTCTGTAATAATCCACCACATCTTTCATAGTTTCAGCACCTGCTCCCATCATAACAACCACAAATTCAGCATCTTCTGTTCTGTAATTTTCAACCACATCAAGATTAGTGCCTAATATTTTATTCATAACAGCCATTGTAGCTTTAAAGTATTTTTTTACAT
Organism: uncultured bacterium; assembly: GCA_964492825.1. Classification (GTDB taxonomy): domain Bacteria; phylum DYJV01; class DYJV01; order DYJV01; family DYJV01; genus CAZBLP01. Next base: position 54,609 of record CAZBLP010000001.1, on the reverse strand, counting down.
TTCTAATTGCAATATCCTGTTTAATCTGTGTAGGCATTGTAACATTTATATCTGTGAAAGTTCCCATTAATACAGGATTGTCAAAATCAGGCTGAAATAATCTGTTTGGTGCTCCAACAAAGTATTTTAAAAATTCGTCAGACAAAATTTTAATATTCTCAATGCTATGGCTTTTTAAAAAACCTTCACCAGCAACTATTGCAGGCAACATTATCTGCCTCTGCTCAATAGTTTTAAAAGCAAGGGGTATCAGATTGTGCATTTCCTGATTATTAGAGGTCATTAAAAGTACCCATCCTGTGCCTCGTGCTGCATAAAGATCCGTATGACTGTTGTGAATACTTAAACTTCCTTTGTTTACCTCTCTTGTCTGAACAGTCATTAACACAGGCAATCTTTTACCTGCAACTGAGTACATGTTTTTTATTTTATATGTTAACCCTTGGGAAGACGTATTATCTGCAAATCTACCGCCTTGACTTGCAGCACCTTCTAAAAATGACATTGCCCCAAGCTCACTTTCAGGCTGAAAATAAAACATTTTTTCTCCAAAAACATTAATTGTACCATCAGAATATGCTTTAGCCATTCCTTCTGCAATTGGAGTAGAGGGAGTAATAGGATAACCAACAAGTCCTGTAACCAACCTCTTTAACACATTAACAACAGCTGAATTACCATCATTAATAAACTCTTCTGTTTTTTGCATTTTCTGAAAGTTTTCTTCTCCAATTTCTTTTTTTAAATTTTCAATAAAATAATCTGCATTAAACAGATATTTGCCATTAAACCTGAAATTAAAATCATAATTAAAATCCATTTCTTTTTTCATGCCAATCTCCTTGCTAATATGAGTCCAACGTTAAAATATTTTATTCAACGTTGCATTTATAATGTTTTTTAATTAACCACATTTAATAACCTGCCAAAACAAGATAAAATAGGAAATGATTTAGATTTCAAACCTTGAATTATTCATCTTGTTTATTGTATACAAAATGCATTAATAAAACAGCATACCATTTATTAAGTGTTTTATCAAGAAAAATTTTTAAAAAAAGAAAAAAATTTGTATACAATCAGAATTGTACTCAACAGTATGTATACAGTATACAAGAATTTTGTGATTTTAATCAGTGAAGTTTCAACGGGAAATCAGACTACTTAAAAACTATAAAAATATTATTTCTCATTGGCTTGATTCATTTTTTTAAATAACCTCAGACAATTTTCTGTTGTAATTTTTGCAACCTTTTCAAATGAAATATTTTTAAATTCAGCCACTTTTTCAGCAACGTACTTTACAAAAGCAGGCTCGTTTCTTTTACCTCTAAAAGGCTCTGGTGTCAGAAAAGGAGAATCAGTTTCTATTAAAATTTTGTTAAACGGAATAGTGTTAATTATCTTTTTTGCATTTTCAATATTTTTTTTAAAAGTTATTGTGCCTGGAAAAGATATGTAAAAGTTCATGTCTAAAACTTTCTTCGCATAATTGATGTCACCTGAGAAACAATGAATAACTCCCCCTACTTTTTCCGCTTTTTCTTCTTTTAGAATTTTCACAACATCGTCATTTGCATCTCTGTCATGAACAATAATAGGCAAATTCAATTCTTTGGCAATATTTATCTGGTATCTGAAAAATTTTTTTTGAATATCAACAGGAGAATATTTTTTAAAATAATCAAGACCGATTTCTCCATAAGCAACTACTTTTTCACTTTCAGACAACTGCATAATTTTCATAAGATTGCTTAAATCTCCTATATCTTTTGTGTCATGAGGGTGCCACCCAATTGATGTATAAACATACGAAATTTCATTGGCAATCTCAACGCCTCTTTTACTGTCAGAATAATTGGTGCCAATTGCAACCATTTTTTTCACATTGCTTTCAAAAGCTCTTTTAGCAACTTCCAGGTAATTATTTTTGTAAAAATCCATATTTAAATGACAATGCGAATCTATTAAATACACAACATCCCCCTTTTAGTTTAAAGTTCAAAGTGAACTAAAAATAACCACAAATCAATATGAATTCCAATTAAATTTCAAATAATTTCTTATTTCGCACTATATTATGCATTATACAGCAACCTTTATTCAACAGTTCAAATTTTTACTATAAAAAAAAGAGCAAATCAATAAAAATTAATTGAAAATTTTATTAAATGTATTTGACATTTTTCATTATTTTTTCTATTAACTCAAGCTATGAAAATAATATTGAAAAACTTCTTAAAAGGCCTTAAACTTACTCAGGTTGGAAGAATTATAATTTTTTCTCTGTTAATTGGAATTATATCGGGATTAGGCGCTATATCCCTTTATCTGCTTATACAATTTTTTTCTCACTATGTACTGGTGAAATTCTGCGGTTATCATTTTCCCGGAGTCTTTGGTGAAGCCAGCATATTTAAGGAGAGCACTTCTACACATCTTATCAGGTGGCGGTTATTAATTGTTCCTGCAATTGGCGGATTAGTTAGTGGTTTTCTTGTTTTCAAATTTGCCCCTGAGGCTGAAGGACACGGAACTGATTCAGTTATTGATACTATTCACAGAAAAAACGGAAGATTCAAATGGCAGGTTCCTATTATCAAATCAATTGCAAGCGGTATTACTATTGGTACAGGTGGTTCAGGTGGTAGAGAAGGACCTATTGCACAAATCGGTGCTGCAATGAGCGCTATTTTGGCAAAATTTTTAAAATTATCAGACAGAGAAATAAGAATCGCAGCTTGCTGCGGAATGGGAGCCGGAATAGGAGCCATATTCAAATCACCTTTGGCAGGAGCTATTTTCGGAATAGAAGTATTATACAGAACCTCTGACATGGAGTATGAAGCACTTGTCCCAGGAATTATCAGTGCAATTGTTTCATACTCCATATTCTCAATATTTTTTGGGTTTAAACCGCTTTTTTTTACTTCAAAACTTACTTTTACCAATCCGCTTGATCTAATTTTTTATGCTGTTTTAGCTTTAATCTGCAGTGCATTTGGTTGGTTCTACGTTAAATCCTTTTATACAACAAGAGATTTTTTCAGAAATCTTAAAATTTCCAATTATTTAAAACCTGCAATAGGAGGTATTGTTGCAGGTGTTATATGTTTTGCTGTGCCTCAAATGGTTTCCACAGATTACGGCCAGGTTCAGTTAATGTTTACTTCAGTTGAAAAATTTTCACTTTTGACACTTTTTCTCTTTGTTGTTTTGAAAATTTTAGCAACTTCATTTAGTATTGGCAGCGGAGGAAGTGGCGGTGTTTTCGGGCCTGCAATTTTTGCAGGAGCTGCTGTTGGCACATTTTCAGGAAAACTTTTTCAAACACTTTTCCCTCATTATATTACTCAAACAGGGAATTTTACTATAGTAGGTATGGCTGGTTTTTTTGCAGGTATAGCTCATACACCTATCTCTACTTTAATTATGGTTTCGGAACTTACAGGTAACTACGACCTTTTGGTTCCCACCATGTTTGTATGTGCGCTTACATTTATTTTAAACAGAAATGTTACAATTTATGAAAAACAAGTTTTTTCAAGATTGGATTCTCCTGCTCACAGAAAAGAATTTCAGCTTGCTATTTTGGAAGATATTAAAATATCGGAAATTATGATTAAAGATGTTGAAACTATTCCTGAAAATATGACATTTAAAAACATACTGAATTTTATTAAAAATTCCAAGTATACTAATTTTCCTGTTTTGGACGCTGATAAAAATTTAATTGGCATAATATCTTTTGATAATATTAGAGATATTGTTTTTGAAGAAGGACTTGAAAATATTGTTGTAGCAAAAGAATTAGTTGATGAGAAGCTGATTACTTTCACTCCGGAAAAATCCCTTCTGGATGCAGCAGAAGCTTTTGGTATGTCTGAAGTTGAAATGATACCGGTTGTTGGAAGTGATAATAGCAAAAAAATGATTGGTATTATCACAAGAAGAGATGTTATGAAAGCTCACAATAAATATTTGAAAATATACTATGATGAACTGGAAAAAACAAAAGAACAGCTTTTTTAATGAAAAATTATTTTGGAATTTAATTGGAATTCATAGTAATTTGTTGTTATTAATTGTTATTTTTAGTTCAACCTTGAACCAATAGAGGAGGAAAATATGCAGCTTTACGGCACTACAATACTTGCAGTAAAAAAAGGAAACAACATTGCCATTGGCGGAGATGGTCAGGTTACATTTGGCAATACTGTTTTTAAAAAACATGCAAAAAAAATAAGAAAAGTATATAAGAATAAAGTAATTGTCGGTTTTGCAGGAGCTACAGCAGATGCTTTTACCCTTGTTGACAGACTTGAAGGTAAACTTGAAAAATATTCAGGCAATCTTTTAAAATCATCAGTTGAATTAGCTAAAGACTGGAGAACAGATAAGATTTTAAGAAGACTTGAAGCTATGTTAATAGCTGCTGACAAAGACCTGCTTTTAATAATCTCAGGTAGCGGAGATGTTATAGAACCTGACGACGGAATAGCAGCAATAGGCTCAGGCGGCCCTTTTGCTCAGGCAGCTGCAAAAGCCTTAATAAATAATTCTAATCTGGATGTTAGAAAAATAGTAGAGGAGTCTTTAAAAATAGCTTCTGATATATGTATATATACTAATGCTAATTTTGTGGTTGAAACAATTAGGGAGGAAATATAATGGAATTTACGCCAAGAGAAATTGTTTCTGAGCTTGATAAATATATTATTGGGCAAAAAGATGCAAAAAAAGCAGTTGCAATTGCGCTCAGGAACAGGTGGAGAAGAAAACAGGTTCCTGAAGATTTAAGAGATGAAATCGCACCAAAAAATATCATGATGATAGGCCCGACTGGTGTTGGTAAAACCGAAATAGCAAGAAGGCTTGCAAAACTTGCAAAATCACCTTTTATAAAAGTAGAGGCATCAAAATTCACTGAAGTGGGATATGTTGGAAGAGATGTTGAAAGTATTATCAGGGATCTAATAAGAATTGCAATTAATATGGTAAAGGAAGAATTTGCAAAAAATGTCAAATTAAAAGCATCAGAATTAGCAGAAGAGAGAGTTATAGATTTGTTGTTGCCGCCAGTGCCTAAATACTCAAATATAGAGCCTGAGCATGACGACCATAAAAAAGCCACAAGAGAAAAAATCAAAAAATTATACAGGGACGGCAAATTTGATGATAAATTTGTAGAGCTTGAAATAAAGGATAAAGGCCCTACTATTGAAGTTTTTTCAGCTGTTGGTTTGGAAGACATGGATTTTAACTTAAAGGATATGTTTGAAAATATTATGCCTAAAAAAAGGAAAAAAAAGAGAGTTAAAGTTAAAGACGCATATAAACTTATTTTAAATGAAGAAACTGAAAAATTAATAGATATGGACAGGGTTATAGAAGAAGCTAAAAATAGAGTTGAAGAAAACGGTATAGTATTTATAGATGAAATAGACAAGGTAGTTTCAGGCGGTGAAGGAAGAGGGCCTGATGTATCAAGAGAAGGTGTACAAAGAGACCTTCTGCCAATTGTTGAAGGTAGCTCTGTTAATACACGATACGGAATAATAAAAACAGACCATATTCTCTTTATAGCAGCAGGAGCTTTTCATATATCCAAACCTTCTGACCTGATACCTGAACTTCAAGGCAGATTTCCAATTAGAGTTGAACTTGGCTCTTTAAATGAAGATGATTTTTACAGAATTATTACTGAACCTAAAAATGCACTTATTAAACAGTACCAGGAACTTCTTAAAACAGAAGGCATAAATTTAAAATTTAAGGAAAATGCTCTAAGGGCAATTGCCAAAATAGCTTTTAAGGTTAATGAGTCAACTGAAAATATAGGCGCAAGAAGACTTCATACTGTTCTTGAAAAATTATTGGAAGAAATATCGTTTAATGCACCTGATTTACCTGAAAAAGAAGTTGTTTTAGATGAAAAATATGTTAATGAAAAACTTGAGCAGGTTTCAAAAGATGAAGATTTAAGCAGATATATACTTTAGTTGTTAGTCAACAGACAATAGTCAACGAGTAATGAAAAATTAAAAATTTTGAGATTTAGTGATTAGGATTTAGTTATTTTACAGACTATTACCAAAATGGAGAAAAAATGGAAAATTTAAAAAACAAAGCCAAAATATTACTTGAATCATTGCCATATATCAGTAATTTTTTCGGGAAAATTTTCGTAATAAAATATGGTGGTCATGCAATGGTTGACGAAGCTCTTAAAAAAGCTTTTGCTTTAAATGTTATTCTTTTAAAGTACATTGGAATCAATCCTGTTATTGTACACGGAGGCGGGCCTCAAATAGGTACATTTCTTGATAAACTTGGAAAGCAGAGTGAATTTGTGGAAGGAATGAGGGTTACTGATGACGAGACAATGGATATTGTTGAAATGGTTTTAGTTGGCAAAGTTAATAAAGAAATTGTCAATATGATAAACATTAACGGTGGAAGTGCAGTTGGTTTAAGCGGTAAAGATGCTAAATTAATTCTTGCTGAAAAATTAATTATGTACAAAAATTATGAAAACAGGCCTCCTGAAATAATTGATATAGGCAAAGTAGGAGTGGTAAAAAAAATCAACCCTGAAGTTTTAAGTATGATTATGGATAAATCTATTATCCCAGTAATTGCACCTGTGGGAGTTGACAAAAACGGTCACACATACAATATTAATGCGGATCTTGTTGCAGGAGAAATTGCCATTTCCTTAAATGCTGAAAAATTAATTATGCTAACTGATGTTGAAGGTGTTCTTAATAAAGAGAAAAAATTAATATCCACAATAAAAATAAGCAAAGTCAATGATTTAATAGATAATGGAATTATCTCCGGCGGAATGATACCAAAGGTTGAATATTGTAAAAAGGCTGTTGAAAAAGGAGTGACAAAAGCTCATATTGTAGATGGTAGAATAGAAAATGTGTTGCTTCTTGAGATTTTCACCAAAGAAGGAGTGGGAACGGAGATTATTAATGAATAATATTTTGGTAGAAGTACACCGGGGCAATTTGGCTGAAAATTTACACAGAGGTCATATCTGCATTGTAGGGAAAAATGGAAAAGTTTTAAAATCAATAGGTAACACCGATTTTTTAACATATTTAAGATCATGTGCCAAACCTATACAGGCAATTCCTGTAATTACAACAGGGGCAGCAGAAAAATTCAAACTTTCCAATAAAGAGCTGACCATTTTTTCCGGCTCTTTAAATGGTCAGGATTTTCAGGTAGATATTTTAAAATCAATACTTGATAAATTGGGATTAGATGAATCTTACCTGAGATGTGGCATACACCCACCCTCACACAGAGAAACCCGTAAAAAGATTAAAAACTATACTCCTCTTCACAATAATTGTGCAGGTAAACATCTTGCAATGTTAGCTTTGTGTAAATTTTTTGATTTTCCATTGGAAAACTATGACCAACTTGAACACCCTGTTCAGCAATTAATTTTAAAAGAAATATCTTATTTTACAGAAATTCCTGTTAATAACATAAAAATAGGCACTGATGGATGCGGAGTACCTGTATTTGCAGTACCAATGTATAATTTCGCACTTGCTTACTATAAACTCTCCAATGCAGACATTTTAGATGAAAAAAGAAAATATGCTGTTAAACTTTTAATGAAAAACAGTATAAAATATCCTGAATTAATTGCAGGTGACGAAAGAATCTGTACAGAATTAATGAGAGTTAAAAGTAATATTTTTGCAAAAGTAGGAGCCGACGGAAGCTATGGCATAGCTGCTTTTCATGAAAAATTCGGCATAGCCATAAAAATAGAAAGCGGCAATATGAGAGCTTTAAATGTGGTTGTAATAGAATTATTAAAACAATTAGAGATATTATCAGAATCTGATGTTGAAAAATTGGATATTTTTTATAACATTCCTGTTTTTAATCACAGAAAAGAGATAGTTGGCAGGTTTAAGCCTGTATTTAAAATATAACGGAGGATTAAATGCGTGTATTGGTAACAGGAGGAGCAGGATTTATAGGCAGTCATTTGTGCAAATTTTTACTAAATAAAGGATACGATGTTTTGTGTCTTGACAATTTTTATACAGGCACAAAAGAAAACATTAAAGATTTAATGGACAACTTTAAGTTTGAATTGGTAAGGCATGATATTGTTCAGCCAATATTACTTGAAGTTGACCAAATTTATCACCTTGCATGTCCCGCATCTCCTGTACATTATCAGTTTAATCCTGTTAAAACCACAAAAACAAGTATTATGGGTACAATTAACATGCTTGGTATAGCAAAAAGGGTTAAAGCGAGAATTTTGCTTGCATCAACATCTGAGGTTTACGGAGATCCCACAGAGCATCCACAAAAAGAATCTTACTGGGGAAATGTTAATACTCTTGGTCCAAGAAGTTGTTATGATGAAGGCAAAAGAGTGGCAGAAACGCTTATGATGGATTATTACAGGCAAAACAACGTGGATATTAGAATTGTAAGGATTTTTAATACATACGGACCAAATATGGTTAAAAATGACGGAAGAGTTGTAAGTAATTTCATAGTCCAGGCACTGGAAGAAAAACCTATTACAATTTACGGTGACGGTCACCAGACAAGGTCATTTTGCTATGTTGATGATTTAGTGGAAGCTCTTGTTAAAATGATGGAGCAAGAAGAACATATAGGGCCTATCAATATTGGCAATCCCAATGAATTTACAATTAAGCAACTTGCAGAAATAGTATTGGAGTTAACAAATAGTAATTCAAAATTAGTTTATAAAGATTTACCTCTTGATGACCCAGTAAGAAGGCAACCTGATATTACCCTTGCAAAAAAGTATTTACAATGGGAGCCTAAAGTAAAGTTAAAAGAGGGGTTAATTAAAACAATAGAATATTTTAAAAAAATAGTTGAATAATGAAAACTGATATAATTTGTCCAAATTGCGGCAATAAAATAAAAATTTATAAGAATCCCATACCTACTGTTGATATTATCATTGAATATAAAAACGGTATTGTGCTCATAGAAAGGAAGAATTTCCCGTTTGGCTGGGCTATTCCAGGTGGTTTTGTAGACTATGGAGAAAGTCTCGAAACAGCAGCTATAAGGGAAGCCAAAGAGGAGACAAATCTCGATGTAATTTTAATATCACAGCTTCATACATACTCGTCTCCAAACAGAGATCCGAGACAACATACTGTTTCCACTGTGTTTATAGCAAAAGGCAATGGAATTTTAAAAGCAAAAGATGATGCTGTTAATGCGGAAATCTTTACAAAGAAAAATTTACCAGAAAATATGGCTTTTGATCATAGAAAAATTTTGGAAGATTATTTTAAAATAAATAATTGAAAATTGATAATTTTTTCTCTATAGACTAAATTAGGAGGATTCAAATAATGGAAAACGAGTTTATTTTTGAAATAGGATGTGAAGAGATTCCCGCTTCATTTCTTACTTTTGGAATGAAAAGATTGGAAGAGATATTTACGTTTTTTTTAAATGACAATAAAATCAATTTTAAAAATCTTAAAAGTTTCGGCACTCCTAAACGACTTGGAATAGTAGTGGAAAACATAGCTGACAAACAGGAAGATATGATTGTTGAGAAAACAGGACCTGCTAAAAAAGCAGCTTTTGATGAAAAAGGTAATCCTACAAAAGCTGCAATAGGTTTTGCAAAATCACAAGGTGTTAATGTTAATGATTTATCTTTGGTAACTACTGATAAAGGAGAATATGTTGCAGTAAAAAAAATAATCAAAGGCAAATCAACATTTGATGTTTTAAAGGACAATCTTGAAAATATAATGAAAAAATTAATTTTTCCCAAAAATATGAAATGGGGTGAAGAAAAAGTTTCATTTGCAAGACCTATTCATTATATAGTTGCTGTTTACAAAGGCAAAATAGTCCCTTTTAATTATGGCAGTTTGAAATCAGGCAATACCAGTCTGGGGCATAGATTTATGTCTCCTGAAGTGTTTCAGGTTGAAAGTTTTGAAAAATACGAAAAAGAGCTTCAGCAAAAATTTGTTATAATAGACTTTAATAAAAGAAAAGACCTGCTTCTAAGCGAAGTAAAAAAAATTGCGGAAAAATTAGGTGGTAAAATATCAAATGATGAAGACTTAATCAATACTGTTACAAATCTTGTGGAATACCCTTTTCCTGTTGCAGGAAAAATAGAAGAAGAATTCCTTAAATTACCTGAAGAAGTTATTATAACACCTATGAAAGTGCATCAAAAATATTTTCCAGTATATGATGAAAAAAATAAGTTACTGCCTTATTTCATTACTGTCTCAAATACCAGGGCCAAGAATATGGATGTAGTGGCAAACGGCAATGAAAGGGTTTTAAAAGCAAGACTTAATGATGCAAAGTTTTTCTATGATGAAGACAGAAAATATAAACTTGAACATTTTGTTGAAAGATTAAGAAAAGTTGTGTTTCAAAAAGATATAGGCACATCTTATGAAAAAATGGAAAGATTCAAAGATTTGGCTGTTTTTATTTCTACTATAATTAATCCTGATGTTAAAAATATTACAGAAAGAGCCGCCTATCTCTGCAAAGGTGATCTTGAAACCAATATGGTATACGAATTCCCCGAATTGCAGGGTACTATGGGTAAATATTATGCAATACATTCAGGTGAAAATCAGGATGTTGCCAATGCTATATATGAACATTACATGCCAAAATTTGCAGATGATGATATTCCTTCCTCTGATGCAGGAGCTTTTATTAGTATTGCTGACAGATTGGATACTATTGTAGGTTTTTTTGCAATTGGCAAAATTCCTACAGGTACTGCAGATCCGTATGCATTACGTAGACATGCAATTTCAATAATAAAAATAATTTTAGGTAAAAAATACAGAATTTCTTTAAATGAGATTTTAAATAGAGCAAAAGAGCTTTATTCTAACAAGTTTAAAATAGATGAGAATACTCTCGACAATATTAAGGATTTTATTTCTCAGAGATATTACAACCTCTTATCTGAAAATTTTGACTATGATGTTATTAACAGCGTATTAGCAGTTAATTTTGATGATGTTTATGAAACATATCTGAGAATTGTTGATGTTCAAAACATAAAGCAGGATAAAGATTTCCAGGATGTTATTGTGCCATTTAAAAGAGTTGCAAACATCACTAAAGATTGGACAGAGACAATAATTGATGAGAATCTCATAAAAGAACCTCAAGAAAAATCTCTTTATGAAAATTTTCTATTAGTAAAAGATGAATTTTCAAAATTAAAAAAAGAGGAAAAATTTACAGATGCCCTAAAATCTTTTACTAAAATGAAAGATTCAATTAATGATTTTTTTGACAATGTCCTTGTAATGGATAAAAATGAGCATATAAAAATCAACAGATTAAATATGTTAAAAAATATATTTAATACTTTTAATTCCATAGGAGATTTAACAAAAATTATAAATTAAGGGGGATATGATGGAAAAGTATGTTTATTTTTTCGGCAATAAAACTGCAGATGGCAGTGGCAAAATGAAAGAGTTATTAGGCGGCAAAGGTGCTAACCTTGCTGAAATGGCTAATATTGGTATTCCTGTCCCTCCAGGTTTTACAATATCCACTGAAGTTTGTACTTATTATTATAAAAATAACAATAAATATCCTGATGAATTGGAATCACAGGTTAAAGAAGCTATAAAAAATGTTGAAGAAATTACAGGAAAAAAATTCGGAAGTATTGAGAATCCTCTTCTGTTTTCTGTAAGGTCAGGTGCAAGAGTTTCAATGCCAGGTATGATGGATACTGTTCTTAATCTCGGTCTTAATGACAAATCAGTTCAAGGCCTTGCCAAACAGGCAGGAAACGAAAGGTTCAGTTTTGATAGTTACAGAAGATTTATTCAAATGTACGGCAATGTTGTAAAAGGCATTGATTCTGAGAAACTTGAAAAACCTCTTGAAGAAATTAAAAAGAAAAGGGGTGTAAAACTTGACACTGAATTAACAGCTGATGATTTAAAGGAATTGGTTGTAAATTTAAAAATTACTTACAAAGAACTAACAGGAGAAGATTTCCCGCAAAACCCTGAAGAGCAGCTATGGGAATCAATAGGTGCGGTATTTGGCTCATGGAACAACCAAAGAGCTATTACATATAGAAAATTAAATGGAATACCTGATGAATGGGGTACTGCTGTAAATGTTCAATCAATGGTATTTGGTAATTTAGGTGAAGATTCTGCAACAGGTGTTGCATTTACCAGGGATCCGGCTACAGGAGAAAAGAAATTTTTCGGAGAATTCCTTGTTAATGCTCAGGGAGAAGATGTTGTTGCAGGAATCAGAACTCCAAATCCTATTAACGAAACATCTAAAAATAATGAAAATAAAAACCTGCCAACATTGGAACAGTTAATGCCGGAATCTTACAAAGAATTGGTTGAAATTTATTTAAAACTTGAAAACCATTACCGTGATATGCAAGATATAGAATTTACAATTGAAAAAGGCAAATTATGGATGTTACAAACCAGAAACGGCAAACGAACTGCAAAAGCAGCTGTTAAAATAGCAGTTGATATGGTTAAAGAAGGATTAATTGATAAAAAAGAAGCTATAATGCGTGTTGAGCCTTCACAGCTTGATCAACTGCTCCATCCTATGCTTGATCCAAAAGCTGATAAAAAAGTTATAGCCAGGGGATTACCAGCTTCACCAGGTGCTGCTGCAGGTAAAATAGTATTTAGTGCAGATGAGGCTGAAAAATTAGCAGGCAAAGGTGAAAAAGTCATTCTTGTAAGAATAGAAACTTCTCCTGAAGATATTCATGGAATGAATGCTGCAGAAGGAATTCTAACTGCAAGAGGTGGTATGACATCACATGCTGCTGTTGTTGCAAGAGGCATGGGAAAATGCTGTGTTTCAGGATGCAGTGCAATAAGTGTTGACAATGAGAAACAGGAAATGAAAATTAACAGCAAAATTTTCAAAAAAGGAGATGTTATAACTCTGGACGGTTCCACAGGTGAAGTAATTGAAGGAGAAGTTCCAAGAATCAATCCGGAATTTACAGGAGAATTTGGTGAGTTTATGAAATGGGTTGATGAAGTTAGAGTGTTAGGCGTGAGAACCAATGCTGATACTCCTCATGATTCAGAAATAGCAAGAAAATTCGGAGCAGAAGGTATTGGCTTGTGCAGAACAGAGCATATGTTCTTTGAAGGAGACAGAATTATTGCTGTAAGAGAAATGATTCTATCAGAAACTAAAGAAGAGCGGGAAAAAGCTCTTGAAAAAGTCAAACCGTATCAAAAAGAAGATTTTAAAGGTATTTTTAAAGAAATGAACGGATTGCCGGTTACTATAAGACTTCTTGACCCTCCTCTTCATGAATTTTTACCAAAAGAAGAAAAAGAGATGCAGGAAGTTGCAAAAAATATGAATGTTAGTGTGGAAAAAATTAAAGAATTATCTGAGAAATTGCATGAATTTAATCCAATGTTAGGTCATAGGGGATGTAGGCTTGGAATAACATTTCCTGAAATTTATGAAATGCAGGTAAGGGCAATAATGGAAGCAGCCTGCGAATGTATAAAAGAAGGAATTGATGCTATACCTGAAATTATGATTCCTCTGGTAGGCCTTTATAAAGAACTTGAAATTTTGAAAAACATGACCAACAGAGTTGCTGACGAAGTAATTGATACCTACAATGTTAAAATTGAATACAAAGTAGGCACTATGATAGAATTACCGAGAGCTGCATTAACTGCTGATGAAATTGCAAGATTTGCAGAGTTTTTCTCTTTTGGTACAAATGATTTAACTCAGACAACTTTCGGTTTTTCAAGGGACGATGCAGGAAAATTCTTGAAGGATTATGTTGACATAAAAATTTTACCAAAAGACCCTTTTGTAACTCTTGATATTGACGGAGTGGGACAATTAGTGGAAATGGGGGTTAAAAAAGGCAAAGCAACAAGACCTGATTTAAAAGTTGGAATTTGCGGTGAACATGGTGGTGACCCTGAATCTGTTTATTTCTGCCATAAAATCGGCATGACTTATGTAAGCTGTTCACCTTACAGAGTTCCTATTGCAAGATTGGCAGCAGCTCAGGCAGCTATTCTGTATTCATAGGATAAAAATAGTGGAGAGAAAATAGATATTTTAAACTAAACTGTGGAGGATTCTATGAATAAATTTGATGTATCAATTATGATAGGTAGTCAATCAGATTATCCTATTATTGAAGAAACAATTAAAATTTTTGAAAAATTTTCAATAAATTATAAGCTTATTGTAACCTCTGCTCACAGGACTCCTGAAAGAACCGAAAAATGGGTGAAACTTTCAGAAGACTCTGGAGCAAAAGTATTTATTGTTGCAGCAGGGGCAGCTGCACATCTACCAGGTGTGGTGGCAGCAATGACAAACCTGCCTGTAATAGGCATTCCTGTGTCAGCCACAGCTTTAAATGGTGTTGATGCTTTATACTCAATAGTTCAAATGCCTGGAGGAATTCCAGTTGCAACTATGGCAATTGGTAAAGCTGGGGCTAAAAATGCAGCAATTTTTGCAGCACAAATTATCTCTTTAAATAATCCTGAGCTAAAAATGAAATTAAATAATTACAGAGTTGAAATGAAGTCGAATATTGTAAGTCAATCTGAAAATTTGAATATAAAAAATAAAAACGTATTTGTTGATTTTAATGATTAATTAATTATAAAAAATAAAAGGAGGAATTTATGTATCAGAGAAGTTTAGGTATTATTAAGCCAGATGCTGTTAAGAAAAATGTTATTGGCAAAATTATTTCAATTATCGAAGAAAACGGGATTAAAATTAGCGGATTAAAAATGGTTACAATGACAAGAAAACAAGCAGAAGGTTTTTATTATGTTCATAAAGACAAACCTTTTTTTAGCAGCCTTATAGATTTTATGACATCAGGTCCTGTTGTGTTAATGCTTCTTGAAGGAGAAGATGTTATTGTTAAATGGAGAAATTTAATGGGTGCAACAAATCCGGAAAACGCTGATGAAGGTACAATTAGAAAATTATTTGCAACTGATATTGAAAAAAATGCTGTTCACGGTTCTGATGCAGTTGAAACAGCAGATTTTGAAACAAGATATTTTTTTAATGCATTTGAAACAAATGAAAGATAGCGCATGATATAATATCAGGAGGAGTTAATGAATTTTCAGGATGTAGTATTAAATTTACAAAAATTTTGGGCTGATTACGGATGTATCATTCAGCAGCCTTATGATATTGAAGTTGGCGCAGGGACAATGAATCCTGCAACTTTTCTTAGAGTTTTAGGACCTGAGCCTTTTAATGTTGCATATGTTGAACCGTCAAGGAGACCCACTGACGGCAGATATGGAGAAAATCCCAACAGATTACAGCATTACTATCAATTTCAAGTTATTTTAAAGCCATCACCGCAAGATATACAGGAGGTATATCTGAACAGCCTGAAATTCTTGGGAATAGATCCACTTGAACATGACATAAGGTTTGTGGAAGATGACTGGGAATCACCTACTTTAGGCGCATGGGGACTTGGCTGGGAAGTTTGGCTTGACGGAATGGAAATAACACAGTTTACCTATTTTCAGCAAGCAGGAGGTATTGACCTTTATCCTGTTTCAGGAGAGATAACTTATGGCATAGAAAGAATTTCCATGTATCTGCAAGGTGTGGATAATGTTTATAATTTAAAATGGAATGATAAATTGAACTATGGAGATATACACCATAGAGGTGAAGTGGAAGGTTCGGTTTACAACTTTGATGAAGCTGATATTAATATGCTTTTCAAACTTTTTGATATGTATGAGCAGGAATCAAGAAGATTAATAGAAAAAGCAATAGTTTTACCAGCTTATGATTATTGCTTGAAATGCTCTCATACATTTAATATGCTTGATGCAAGAAATGCAATTTCAGTAACAGAACGTACAGGATATATTGCAAGAATAAGAAATTTGGCAAGGTTATGTGCTACAGAATATTTAAAACAAAGAGAAGAAATGGGATTTCCTTTACTAAAAAAATAAATTTAGGTTTTGGGAGGCATTAAAATGCCTCCCTGAATTTACTTTCCAGCTTTCTATTCAATATATGCACTGTTCATTACTTTAACAATATTATCCTTTATCCAGTGAGGGTCAAACCATTCAAGGGGCTGAGACTCAATGCCTTGTATAAAAATTGCAAAGTGCAGATGATCTCCGAATACTGCACCTGTTGCACCTGTTTTGGCAATAACAGTGCCCTTCTTAACCTCTGCTCCCTCAGAAACCAAAAATGTGGAACAATGAGCATATAATGAATAGAGTCCAAGACCATGGTAAACAATTAAAGTATTGCCATATATTCCTGTAAATTTTCCATAAACAACTTTACCGTTATTGTTTAATTTTATAGGTGCATTTTTAATACTTGCAAGGTCAACTCCAAGGTGCCATGATTCACTTATTTTTTTATTATTGAAAAAGTAATACCTGTGATCTCCAAATGATGCTTTTCTCGCTGCATTTTTCAAAGGATGAAATGGAATTATTTTAAAATTATTTATAAGATTTACAGGAAAACTTCTTGTAATATTTTCTAATTTTGTTTCATTCTGATTTCTCAAATTTTCATTCATTAACTTGAACCTTGCAAGAAAATCTTCAGGAATTTCATAATCTGCTGAATTTAGGATTTCCTTTACTTTATTATCTAAAAAATTTTGGTTCAGGGTAATTTTTGATAATTTGTAAACATATTTCTTATGAAAAAAATTCAGATATTGTATGGACTTATTCGAAGCTTTATCTTTGGCAACAACAACAGCTTTAAACTTTTCCTCTTTAACAGGCCATGAAATTAATGTTATAAAATATCCCTTTTTTTTATATGGGAAAACTTTAAAAGTATATTTGTCATTTACAATCACCAAACTTTTGTCAAGGTTTTTATCTGTTGCTTTAAAAATAACAAGAGCAGCTCCGCCTCTTCCTATACCGTAAGAATGAGATAAAACATTTAACAGAGGTTTTCTTTTGTCAACTGAAATTGCAATTTTTTTTCTGGTCATATTACCTGCAAAAACCTGCCATTTGCTAATATCAATTGCAGTTATTTTCAAAATATGTTTTCCTTCGGAAAGATGTAGCCTTCTTGGAATTTTCAAATTAATAACCAACTTTTTTTTGCCATTACAATCTTTATGCATGGTAAATCTGTCAAATCTTATATCAACAGATTTAATACCAGTATTATCTGTTATTTCTATTTTTAAACCGCTCTTTAAATTCCAGTATGAATTATTACTATAAACTTTCACAACAGGTGGAACTCTCTCAAACATTGGAGAAAAACTAATAAAACCAGCTAAACCGAGAACTATTATACAGATAATTATTAACAGAAATTTCTTCATTTTTTTATCTCCTCAATTCTTTCTAATAAAGTTGGATGTGAATAATAAAAAACTTTATATAACCTGTGTGGCATTGGATTTGCAAGATTATCTTTGTAGAGTTTAATTAAAGTATTAATTATAACATCTTTTTTTTCAATTAATTTAACAGCAAAATTATCAGCTTCAAATTCATGTTTTCTTGATAAAAAAGCTAAAAATGGCTGAATAACAAAGTTAAAAGGTGCAAAAAGTATCATGCATATAAATAATCCTATGTAAATTGTTTTTGAAAAACCAAAAGCATTGTAAATAAATTGCTGGTCTATTATGCTACCTGCAAAGAAAAAGCCAATAAAAATAAAAACAACTGATATAAAAAGCATTTTTTTTATATGTCCCAATTTGTAATGGCCAATTTCATGAGCTAAAATTGCCAAAATTTCAGAAATGGAATGATTCTTAAGTAATGTATCAAACAAAACTATCCTCTTTTTTTTACCAAAACCTGTAAAATAAGCATTTGAATGACTTGACCTTTTGGATGCATCCATCTTATATATTTTATCAAGTGGAAATTCCGCTTTATTTGAAAGATTAAAAACTTCTTTTTTCAAATCTTCATTATCTATTGGCTCAAACTTATTAAATAACGGCGCTATAAACGTAGGATAGATATATGTTATAAAAAAAGAAAACAGTGCGGTAAAAACAGCTCCTAAAAACCACCACAGATTACCGGTATTTTTAATAAAACCTACAATTGCAAAAACAATAACAGATATCAGAACAAGTGATATAATTCCGCTTATAACAGTATCTTTAATATAAAGAGCTGGTGTCATTTTATTAAAACCATACTTTTTTTCAATAACAAAAGTATCATATATATTAAAAGGTAAGGACAAAATGTAATTAAAAATTATAAAAGATATGAAAAATATAATTGCCCTTGAAAATTCACCGGAAAAAGAGTTATTAATTATATTTGAATAAGATTGGACAATGCTAATAACAAAGATTCCGTAGAAAAAAGGAATAACAACAATTTTTGAAAAAATATCAAGCCTCTCTTTTTCCTCCTGATAATTCAAAGCCTTTTCCAATTTATCTTTTTCAAAAACCTCTGTTACATTTTCAGGGCATTTTTTCTTTAATACTTTAATCTGCCTGAGATTCAAATATTTAAGATATATCTCAAAAATATCAATTAAAAAAAGTATTCCTAAAATTAAATATCCGTAACCGCTCATTGATTGGCCAAACTGATTTTTTCCATTTCTGTCAAAACAAAATCTGGTATTTTAATCGGTTTTTTCTCTTTATTCATAAAAGCACCTGTTACAGCAGCTGTAGTTAATTTTTCATTACCCTTGAATATCTCCTGCAACCATGTAATTCTTATTTTGGAATGTTTTAACATGGATGCTGTTACTACAATTATATCATCAAGATAACCCGGTTTCAGATATTTGATATTAATCTCAGTAATATAAATAAAAATGTTTTGCTTTGCAAGATAGCTTAGAGAAAATCCGAGAAAATCAAAAAAATCCGTCCTGGCATCTTCTAAAAATTGAATATAAACAGCATTGTTAACATGCCCGTAAGAATCTATATGATAATTTCTTATTTTATATTTGGCATTTAGCCTGTTATGTTCAATCCAAATTTTGTACGGCATTAAAAATATTTCCTCGGATCAGTAATTTTGCCTTCTATTGCAGATGCCGCTGCTGTAGCAGGAGAGCAAAGATAAATATTAGCATTAACATTGCCCATTCTTCCTTGAAAATTCCTGTTCTGAGTTGACAGGCAGTTTTCATTGTCACCTAAAATACCTTGATGCACTCCGACACATGCACCGCAACCTGGATTATTAATAGACGCACCAGCATCATTAAAAATAGCAAGAAGCCCTTCTTTGATTGCCTGTCCGTAAACTTCTCTTGAAGCTGGAGTTACTATTAATCTTGTGCCATTGGCTCTCTTTTTACCTTTTAAAATATCTGCTGCCACTCTTAAATCTTCAATTCTTCCATTTGTACATGTACCAATAAAAACCTGGTGCACAGGCACATTTTTACAATCCTCATCAGTAACTTTTCTAACATTGTCAACAGTATGAGGAAAAGATACCATTGGTTCAATTAATGCTAAATCTATTTTTAAAATTCTTTCATAAGTGGCATTATTATCAGGAAATATTTCTATAAATTTTTCACCTCTGCCTTTATCTTCAAGGTATTTTTTTGTAATTTCATCTGACGGGAAAAGTCCGCATTTAGCTCCTGCTTCCACAGCCATATTTGCAAGAGTCAACCTATCAGCCATTTGAAAATCTCCAACAGCTTCTCCTGTAAATTCAAGAGCTTTATATGTGGCTCCGTCAGCTCCGATTTCACCGATTATATGTAAAATAAGATCTTTTGCAAAAACTCCTTTATTGAATTTACCTGTTATTTCAATTTTAATTGTTTCAGGAACTCTGAGCCAAGTTTTGCCGTAAGCTATGCCTATTGCAACATCTGTTGAGCCCATACCTGTGCTGAAAGCTCCTAAACCTCCGCCAGTACAGGTATGAGAATCTGCGCCTATTAAAATATCTCCGGGATTTAAAAATTGTTCTGCAACAACCTGGTGACATACGCCATCACCAATATCAAACAGATGAGCACCCATTTTTTTTGCAAAATTTCTCAGCTTTATATGGTCATTTGAAAGTTCTTTTCTCGGACTTGGCGAAGCATGATCTATAAACATATATGTTCTATCTGGATTTTTTATTTTTTCCACTCCAAGTTTATTAATCTGATCAACAGCCAAAGGGCCTGTACCATCTTGAGTGAGACATGCTGAAACAGGAGTAATAACTATCTCACCTGCTTTAACATTTTTACCTGCATTCATACTGATAATTTTCTCAACAAGAGTCATACCCATTATTAACTCCTTTCAATATCTATGCTTTCTTCAATTTTCAATAAGGTTTCAAACTTAATATCAAGTCCGATTATGGCTATCATCTCATCTTTATCATTCCATATAGGATGACTTACAGTTAAACATAAATCATTGGTGATTTTTGAATTAAAAAGGTTTGATACATAGATTTTCCCTGTTTTTATAGGATTAATAAACCAGTCTCTGTCTGCAAGATTGCCTCTAATCCAGTTAATCGAATATTTATCCATTTCATAAAGTTGTGTAATATTTCTGGTAATTTGATTGCCTTCAAGATCAACCACATAAGCAAACTGAATAAATGAGTTTTCAAAAAGAAGATTTTTAAGTTCTTCCTCAATTTTAGGCACATCAAGCTTTTTAAATGCTTCTTTTTCAACAATTGCTTCTATAATATTCTGTGCAATTGATTTGGCTTTTTCCTTAATAACGTCAAATTCTGAGATAAAATAATCAGGTAGGTATTTTCTAACAAGTTTCTCCATTTCTTCAGAAGAAAGAGCGGTAGTCCTGCCTTGATCATACATTTTATTAACTTTTCTGAATATTTTTTGTACCCCTGGGTGGTGTTTGCTAATAACCTTATTTCCTGTTAAACCAAAATGGGAATTAATCCAATGTGCAATTCCAGCTGCACCTGATTTATCATTAATTGCCACTGAAGGAGGTCTGTTTAAAATTTTGGTAGTATCAAAAACATTGTAAATTTCCTCATTTTTAATTAAACCGTCTGCATGTATACCTGCTCTTGTAATATTAAATTCAGAACCAACAAATGGATAATTAGGCGGAATATGAAAACCTATTTCCTGTTCAAAATAATTTTTTATTTCAGTAATAACAGTAGTGTCTATTGCATTGTTATTACCGGCAATACTTATATAGTCAATTATCAGAGCTTCTATAGGCGGATTGCCCGTTCTTTCGCCAAAACCGAAAATCGTACCATTAGCAGCGGCACAACCGTAAAGCCATGCAGTAGTGGCATTTATTAAAACTTTGTGAAAATCATTATGACCGTGCCATTCGAGATTCTCTGGCGGAACTCCCACTTCATCTACAAAAGTCCTTACAAGCTTTGGAACACCTCTTGGCAGTGCTGCATTGGGAAAAGGCACACCATACCCCATAGTATCACACAATCTAATAAGAATTGGGATTTTAGTCTGCTCCTGTATTTTCATTAATTTCTGGGTAAATGGTATTACAAAACCAAAAATATCAGCCCTTGTAATATCTTCAAAATGGCATCTCGGAACAATGTTGTTTTCTATTGCTGCTTCAATAATTTCCAAATAATCCTTTAAAATTTCTTTTCTTGTTTTATGCATTTTTAAAAAAATGTGATAATCTGAAACAGAAGTTAAAATCCCTGTTTCTTTCAACTCCATTTCTTTAACAAGCTTAAAATCTTCTTTATGAGCCCTTATCCAACCTGTAATTATTGGAAATTCAAATCCTTTTTCTTTGCATAATTCAACAGCTTTTTTATCTTTGTCTGAATATAGAAAAAACTCTGATTTTCTAATAACTCCGTTAGGCCCGCCTAATCTGTGTAACAGTTCAAAAATATGAGCAATTTGCTCTGCACTATAGGGAGGTCTCGCCTGCTGACCATCTCTGAAAGTTGTGTCAGTAATAAAAATTTCATCAGGCATTGAAGGTAAAACAATGGTATTATCAAATTTTATCCTTGGAATTTCAGTATAAGGGAAATACTCTCTGAACAGGTTAGGCTCTTTTGTGTCAATTAACTGAAATTTACTGCTATCCTGTTTTAAAAACTTGTTAATGTTAATTACCTTCTTTTTGGGCATAAATCATCCTCCTTTTTGGTTCAAAGTGCAAGATTAGAGCTTGTGCTTTGAATTTGGATTTTATAATTAATAGGCGATTATACAAAAAAATTAACAAAAAATCAAATTAATAAAAAATAAGAAAATATTTATTGAAAATAAGTGAGGTTTTATATATATTTTTTAAAATTGAATTTCACAAAAGGAGCTTGTGGAGCAATGAATTTAAAAAAAATTTCATTAGCAGTAATGCTTTTTATATTTTTATCTTCATGTGCCACCAATCCTGTTACTGGAAGAAAAGAGCTAATGCTCATTTCAAGATCCCAGGAAATAGCAATTGGCAAAAAAAACGATAAACAAATAATTGCACAATATGGATTGTATAATAACTCTAATTTAAAAAATTACATTAATGAAATAGGTTATAAACTTGTCCGCCATGTACACCGCCATGATATTTCATACTATTTTAGGATTCTGGACTCTACTGATGTAAACGCATTTGCACTGCCAGGAGGATATGTTTATATTACAAGAGGTATTCTTGCCTATATAAACAACGAAGCCCAGTTAGCAGGAATATTAGGCCATGAGTTAGGTCATATAAATGCAAGACACAGTGCCAAACAGATGAGTGAAGCTATGTTGTTTAACCTGGGACTTACTGTAGGCTCTATTGTTAGCCCTGAAATAAACAGCCTTTCCAATTTAATATCAACAGGAGTTAAACTGCTTTTTTTAAAGTTCAGCAGAGATGATGAAAATCAGGCTGACTATTTGGGAGTCTATTATTCTACACAGGCAGGATATGATTCAAAAGAGCTTGGAAACTTTTTTAACACATTAAAAAGATTGGAAAGCAAGAAATCCTCAGGGCTTCCAAGCTGGTTTTCCACCCATCCTTCACCTAAGAACAGAATCAGAAAAGTGATAAAAGAGACAAAAGATATTCAACGTAAATTTAATAGAAAAAAATTTACAATTAACAGAAACAGATATTTAAAAAAGATTAATGGTTTAATATTCGGCAAAGACCCTCAGCAAGGATATGTGGAAAAAAATTATTTTTATCATCCTGTTCTAAAATTTAAATTCTATGTTAATCCGGTTTTTAAAGTGGAAAATACTCCGTCTAAAGTGTTATTAATTAGTAAAAAAAATGACAGTATCATTATTTTTCATTTAAATAAATATAACAATCTTCATACTGCTGTTAATAAATATGTGGCTAATTCAGATATAAGAACCTTTTATGAAAAAAATATTTCCATTAACGGATTTTCCGCTATTAAAACAAAATCAATCCTAAGAAAGAATAACTTGGTAATAATTTCATATTTCATTTTAAAAGACAAAAGAATTTTTCAATTTGACTGTGTTTATAAAAACTACAATGAAAGATATATATCTGTTCCAATGAGCTTTTCAACATTAACAGAAGTTGATAAGCTCAATAAAAAACCATACAGAATAAAAATATTCAAACTTCCTATTTCAGGCACATTTGCAAATATTGTGAAGTATTACAATGTAAAAGATAAAGAGTTAATAAAAAAATTAGTTGTTTTAAATGGTATTAATATGGATACATATTTGAAAAAAGGCACTTTAATCAAAATTCTTGTTAAATAAATTTTGTGAGGATATTATGATATTAGGAATTAACGGAAGCCCGAGAAGAGGCAATAGCTTTACACTACTTGAAAGATTTTTATCAGGTGCAAAAATTAATGGGAAAGATGTTTTACTTATTGATGCTTGTAAATTAAACATATTACCCTGTCAGGAGTGCGGTTTCTGCATGAAAAAGAAAAAGTGCAGATTAACTGATGAAATGTCTGATTATATAGATATACTGACAAAATGCAGTCACATTGCAGTTGCTTCTCCTGTATTTTTCTTTGGTATTTCAGCTCAATTAAAAACTTTTATTGACAGATGTCAGCCTTTATGGGCAAAAAAATATATTTTTCATGAAGATTTAAGCAAAAATTTTCAATTTATGAGAAAAGGGTTTTTCTTCTCAACAGGCGGATTTAATAAAGACATAACATTCAGAGGAGGAGAACTTGCTGTTCAATGTTTTTTTGACTCTTTATCAGTTAAATTTGAGGATAAAATCTTTGCAACATCTATGGAAGAAAAAGGAGATATTCATAACAAGCCTGAATTATTGGAAAAAGCATTTAACTTGGGGAAAAATCTATAAAATTAATATAAGCTGATTTGACTTTTTCTTAATTTGGAATTATAAAAAATTAAGAAATCTTTAAGAAAGGAGGATGAAATGGTTTGGCAAATTCTTTGTATGGATTGTGATTATAGCAAAACTTTAACACCAGAAGAAAAAAGCAAAATTAAACAATGCCCTGAATGCGGCAGTGAAAGCATTCAAATTTACGATGATGAAAAAAGCAAAGGCGCACATTGCGCAGGTACCATTAATCCATCCTCAATGAAATAACAACTTGTATGTTTTAGAAGATTATTCATTATACTGTTTTGAAAAATTCCCTTTTATTTTGCTTAGGAGAAAATATAATGTTCACAAAAGATGAGGTTGAAAAGGAAACAAAGACATTAATTGAAATAAGAAAAGAATTTTACGATTACCTTGATAAAAACATTCCTAAAAAAGAGCATGGAATTTATGATTTTTCATCATCTCCAAAGTTAGATGCAAAAAAAGTTTACGAGTTATTCTATAAACTTGACTACCAGGCAAGAAAACTTAGGGGGATTCTTGTAAATACCTATAAAATCAAGCCATAACAGAGGTTTATTATGGAATTTATTAATACTCGAAAAGCACCAGCAGCAATTGGTCCATATTCTCAGGCAGTTAAAGTCGGAAATATACTTTTTGTTTCAGGTCAAATCCCTATTAATGCTGAAACAGGCAAAATTCAAAGGGGGAATATTGAAGATTTAACAAAATTGGTTTTAAAAAATTTGGAGAATATTGTATTAGCATCTGATTATAAAAAAGAAAATATTGCCAAGATTACTATTTTTTTAAAAAACATACAAAATTTTGAAACTGTAAATCAAGTTTATTCAGAATTTTTCAAAACACACAAACCTGCAAGAGCAGTGGTGGAAGTGAGTAATCTGCCAAAAAATGCTGATATTGAAATAGACGCAATATGTGTAAAATAAATGGATATAAATCTAATTAATGAAATTGATTTTGAAAAAAACAGAGAATTAATGGTAAAAGAGCAGATTATTGCTCGTAGAGTAAAGGATGTTCATGTCATTAATGCTTTGAAAAAAGTTCCGAGACATCTTTTTGTACCTTCTAATAAAAAAAATTTAGCATATGATGACTGTCCTTTGCCTATAGGAGAGGGACAGACAATATCACAACCTTATATGGTTGCAGTTATGACAGAATATCTTCAAATTAACAAAAATAGCAAAATTCTTGAAATTGGCACTGGCTCAGGCTATCAAACTGCAGTGCTTGCAGAAATTGCAAAAGAGGTATATACTGTTGAAAGAATAGAATGTTTATCCCTGAAAGCACAGGCAATTCTTGAAAAATTAAAATATAAAAACATTTTTTTCAAAGTAAACGATGGATCTGTTGGGTGGGAAGAAAAATCTCCTTTTGATGCAATTATTGTTACTGCTGCTGCGCCTAATATACCTGTTTCTTTAAAGACTCAGTTATCAGAAAAAGGCACCTTAGTAATACCTGTTGGAGACAGATTTACACAAGCTTTAAAAATAGTAAAAAGAGTTAATAATAATTTTATTGAAAAAGAATCTTTCCTATGTGCTTTTGTACCATTAATTGGAAAAGAAGGATGGAGTAGTTAATGTATGGAAAAATTTTAGCAAAATATGCAGCTAAGAGTAAAAATTCAAAAGGAAGAAAATTTCCTGAAAAATTTAAAGATAAAAGAGCTGATTTTGAAAGAGACAGAGATAGAATAATTCACACAGAAGCTTTCAGAAGGCTTGAATATAAAACTCAAGTATTTGTTTTTCACGCAGGAGATTATTACAGAACAAGACTTACTCATTCACTTGAAGTAGCACAGGTTTCCAGAGGTATAGCAAGAAGATTGAAAGTCAATGAAGACCTTACAGAAGCTATTGCACTTGCTCATGACCTCGGACACACTCCTTTTGGCCATAATGGTGAGTATAAACTGGACAAATTAATGAAAGATGAAGGAGGATTCGAGCACAATCTTCAGAGCTTCAGAATTGTAAATTTTTTGGAAAAAAGATACCCTGATTTTAACGGATTGAATCTTACTTTTGAAACATTGGAAGGTCTTGTAAAACATTCCTCCAAGTATGACAATCCCATGAACATGCATTTAAATGAATTTGAGCTTGATAAATCCCCTACTCTGGAAGCACAAATTATAGATATTGCAGATGAGATTGCATATAACAATCACGACATTGACGATGGATTAAAATCCGGACTTATTAGTTTTGACGATATTTACAGCAGTGTGTCATTATGGAGGGAAAGTGTAAAAAAAGTTAAACGTTTTTATAAAAACCTGGATAAAAAAATGCTTATTTACAGAGCTATTAGTTTTTTAATCAGTATGTTAATTGATGATGTTGTGAAAAACAGTAAAAATAAGATAAAAGAAAATAACATAGAAACACTTGAAGATGTTAGAAACTTTAATGAAAAATTAATCTTGTTTTCAAAAGAGGTTGAAGAAAAAAATGAAGAGCTTAAACATTTTCTCTATAATAATCTTTACACACATAACCAGGTTATAAGCATGAAAATAAAAGCTGACAGAGTAATAGAAACACTTTTTGATGCATTTATGAAATACCCGAATCTTTTGCCAAAATCTACAAAGCAAGGTATTAAAAAATATGGATTAAAAAGAGTAGTTGCAGATTATATAGCAGGAATGACAGACAGATTTGCTCTTGAAGAATATAATAAAATTGTATAAAGTTTTATACAGCCATTTTTACAGTATAAATAGTTAAACAGATTCAAATTACCAGTCTTTTTTTCATTTCAAAAAACCTCTTTTAATTTTTAACATTTTTAATTAACTATTTGAAGATTAAAACAATATGTGTTAATTGGTATTTTAATTGCTGTTATAAAAACAGCTGTTAATAGGTTAAGTATACCTGAAACAATAATTTTGTTGGATTTTAAATTAAAAATTTTTCTAAAAGGAGTTATAGAGTGAAAAAAATCATTAATGTTACAATTAATGGAGATAATTATGAAATTGCTGTAGAGCCTTGGAAAACCTTAAATGAAGTTCTCAGAGACCAATTAAACCTCACAGGTACAAAGTTAGGTTGCGGCACTGGAGATTGCGGAGCATGTACAGTATTGTTAGACGGTAAATCCATTAGTTCATGTTTAACACTGGCAGTTGAGGTAGATGGCAGATCCGTAGAAACTATAGAGGGTTTGGCAGAATCTGAAGATGAGCTTCATCCAATTCAGGAGGCCTTTATAGAAAAAGGTGCGGTCCAATGTGGATTTTGCACTCCAGGTATGATTATGAGTGCAAAATTTTTACTTTCAAACAATCCCGAGCCAGATGAAATAACAATCAAAAAAGCCTTAGATGGTAATTTATGCAGATGTACAGGTTATTATAAAATAATTGATGCTATTAAATGCGCTTCTGAAAAAATGAAATAAAAAAGAAAGGAGAATCAAATTGCCTTTACCAAAATTTGACTATATTGCACCAAAAACATTAAATGAATTATTTGAATTATTAGAGAATTACGGAGATAAAGCCAAAATAAAAGCAGGAGGAACTGACCTTTTAATTAAGTTAAACAATAAAGTATTACAACCTGAAGTTATAATAGGTCTTAAAAATATCCAGGAGCTTGATTTTATTGAATTTGACGAAAAGGACGGACTTAGAATAGGAGCTCTTGCAACTTTAAGTGAAGTTGCAAATAACAGTATTGTTAAAGAAAAGTATCCTTCTGTTGCTTATGCTGCAAGTGTTACTGCCACAAATCAGGTTAGAAATATGGGTACAGTTGTTGGTAACCTTTGTAATGCTGCTCCTTCAGCAGATAATGCTCCTGCTTTGTTATCATTAGGAGCAAAAGCTGTTATTGTTAGTAAAAACGGGGAGCGGGTTATTCCGCTTGACAATTTTTTTAAAGGTCCCGGACTTAGTGATTTAAAAACCGGTGAAATAATGAAAGAAGTTACAGTACCTATTCAGCCTGAAAACAGCTTTACTGTTTATAAGAAGCTATCGCCAAGGTCAGCTGTTGATATTGCAATAGTAAATGTAGGGGTTATGGTTAAAATTCAAAATAATAAATTTACAGAGGCAAATATATTTCTCGGAGCTGTTGCTCCTATCCCGTTAAGAGCAAAAAAAACAGAAGAATTTCTTCTTGGAAAAAATGTTCAGGAAGATATAATTTATGAAGCAGGCAAAATTGCTTCATCTGAGGCAACTCCCATTACAGATGTAAGATCTTCTCAAGAATACAGAAAACTTATGGTTGAAATTATTACAAGAAGAGCCATACAAGAAGCTGTTGATAATATTAATTAAAATCAAATGGAGGATATATAATGAGTCATAATTTTTCAATTATAGGTAAAGATATTCCAAGGCAGGACGGTAAAGCTAAAATTATGGGAGCAGCACAATTTTCAGATGACCTTAAATTGCCGGGAATGCTTTATGGTAAAATTTTAAGAAGTCCTGTTGCACATGCAAGGATTAAAAGTATAGATACAAGCAAAGCTGAGAAACTGCCAGGTGTCAAGCTGGTTATTACAGGTGAAGATACACCTAAAATTAATTTTGGTAACTGGAGATTGGTCCCCGAATCTATGGATGAATATCCTCTGGCTATTGACAGAGTTAGATTCATAGGAGATGAAGTTGCAGCAGTTGCAGCTATTGACAAGGATACTGCAGAAGAAGCAATTTCTTTAATTGAAGTTGAATATGAAGAATTGCCTGCTGTTTATTCAGTTGATGATGCAAGAGCAGATTGTGCAATAAAGCTTCACGACAATGTTGAAAACAATACAAGCCTGTCACGGACAATTCATTACGGAGATGTGGAAAAAGCATTTGCTGAAGCAG
This sequence comes from uncultured bacterium, assembly GCA_964492825.1. Lineage (GTDB taxonomy): Bacteria > DYJV01 > DYJV01 > DYJV01 > DYJV01 > CAZBLP01. Next base: position 25,351 of record CAZBLP010000001.1, on the reverse strand, counting down.
ACCTGCTTCTTGAAGACACATTTGAAGTTCATGCTGTTAGCCATGCTTATATGGAGCCATGTTCATGTCTTGCAAAAACTGATTTGGACGGACGTATTACAATATGGACATCAACTCAGACTCCATACTATGTTCAGGTATTACTTGCTCAGACCCTTGGCATGAGAGAGAATGATATTAGGGTGATTAAACCCTTTGTAGGTGGCGGTTTTGGCGGAAAAATGGAGCTTAGAAAATGGGAATTCTGTGCGGCTTTTATGTCAAAGCTTACAGGCAAGCCTGTTAAATTTACTTTAACAAGGGATGAAGAGCTTATTTCAGGAAGAAGAAGACATGCAATGAAAATGTACTCAAAAATTGCTTTTAAAAAAGATGGCACTATTTTAGGTAAAGAATTCACCTCGTATCTTGACGGCGGTGCATACAACAGTATGGGACCAACAGCAGCATTCCTTTGTGGTAATTTCGGTGGTTTTTTATACAGATTTCCAAGCTATAAATATAACGGTTTTCACGTTTACACCAATAAGCCTCCAGCAGGTGCAATGAGAGGCTTTGGTGCTCCGCAGGCTCTCTTTGTTACAGAAACACAGATGAATATGGCAGCAGAAGAGCTTGGTATTGATCCAATAGATTTAAGGTTAAAAAATGCAATGGAAGCAGGCGATGAAATTCCAGGTGTTACTACAATTCACAGTTGCGGATTTAAAGAATGTCTTGAAAAAGTCAGGGAAGCTACTGACTGGGATAATAAAAGAAAGCAATATTCAGAAGAAAAATCAGAAAAAGGCATTGGTATTGGCTGTTACAGTTTTATATCAGGTGGTGCCTTTAACTGGTTTAATACTCAGTATCCGTTTACAGCTGTAGAGGTTAGGGTTTTTGATGACGGCACAGCACATCTTATGACAATGGCTTCAGATATTGGGCAAGGATGCGATACTGTCCTTAGACAGATTCTTGCAGAAGAGCTTGGTATAAATGTTGAAGATATCAGACTGACTGCTGCTGATACAGCTGTAACTCCACAGGCTGATTTAGGTACTTGGGGAAGTCGTGTTACCTTTATGGCAGGAAATGCCATTATTAATGCATGTAAGAAAATAAAAGACCAGCTTTTTAAAGTCCTTTCTTTAAAATTAAATGCAAATGTTATCCATGATATGGAGTGTAAAAATGGCAGAGTTTATTTAAAAAACAGACATGACAAAGGACTTGAATTTAAAGAAGCTGTCAGACTTGCTCAAAAATATAATAGAGGAGAGCCAATAGTTGCATATGGTTCATATACTCCGAGAGGCCACGGATTGGTTACACCTGCATACAGTTTCGGTGCTCAAGTTGCAGAAGTTACCATTGATAAGGACACAGGTATTGTTAAAGTTGACAAAGTTACCACAGCACATGACTGCGGTACTCCCATTAACCCCATAGCAGTTGAAGGACAATTGGAAGGTTCAATACAAATGGGATTAGGATATGCCACATGCGAGCAATTTGTTATGAAAGACGGTAAAACTTTAAATACCACTTTTCTTGATTATAAAGTTCCCACTGCTTTGGATATGCCTGAGAATGAACATTATACTGTTGAAGTTTACGACCCTTATGGTCCATATGGTGCTAAAGAGGCTGGCGAAGGCCTTGTGTCTCCCACTGCTCCGGCAATTGCTGATGCTATTTCTTGTGCAGCAAATGTAAGATTTAAAGATTTACCTATAACTGCTGAAAAAGTCTTAAAAGCAATGAAAAAACTTTAATCACTACGAAGCAATCTTTGTAGCAACAAAGATTGCTTCGTTATCCTGACATTCTGCAAAAAATTTTCACTACTTAAAACTTATTGTTTATTTGTTTTTTATATTCAAAGTATAATTCAAGCTCAAAAATATTCATATCTGAAATATCTTTAACTTTCAGCTGATAACCAGATTTGTGAAACACATTAAGCATAGCACTATTCTGCCTTAAAACATAAGCTTTAAAACCTCGCAAACCTCTTTCTTCTGCTATTTTCTTAAGATAATCATTTAAAAAAGTTGCAATACCATAACCCTGATACTCTTTTTTTACCATAAAAGCAATCTCTCCTATATGCTCGGAACTGTCATAAAAATAACCTGCAGTGGCAACAAGCTCATCTTCAAAAAAACATCCGAGAGCCATATCATAGTCATAATTGATATTAACCATACATTGGGTTCTTTCATGAGTAAAATCTCTAATAAAGCAAAAAAATCTTTGATAAATCTTATCAAGCGAATATGAATAGAGTAATCTTCTCAAGTTATCTTCATCTTCAGATTTTAAAGGCCTGACAAATAGTTTTATTCCTGATTTGGTTGTAAAATAAGTTTCATACTGCTTCGGATAGTTTGTACCCATAAGAGGCATTATTTGATTTGAGGGAATTATACCTTTCTTTTTGGCGAAATCAAATAATTCTTCTCTAAAATCAGGATGAGCTATGCTAATAAGAGCCAGTGCTCTTTCTCTTAAGGTTTTCCCAAACAAATATGCCAAACCGAATTCTGTAACAATATAATGAACATTTGCCTTTGAGAGCGTAACGCCAAACCCCTCCTTTATTTCGGGAACTATACGGGATTTTTTACCGTCTTTGGAAATAGAGGGCAATACAATAATTGATTTGCCGCCTCTTGAAAAAGTAGCTCCAAAATTAAATTCCACAAATCCGCCTATACCGCTCTCTATTTTATATCCTATAGCTTCTGCATTTACCTGACCTGAAAGGTCAACTTCAAATGCAGAATTAATGGAAATAAAATTTTTATTTTGTGATATTATTTGAGGATTATTAGTATAATCCACAGGGTGAAATTCTACAAAAGGATTGTTATCTATAAACTCATAACTTTTTTTGCTTCCATGAACAAAACTAACAATTACTTTATCAGTATTCAAGGTTTTCCTGTTACATGTAATATTGCCGTTTCTGATTAAATCAACAAAATCATCATAAAATATTTCAGAATGCACACCTAATCCTCTATGCTCCAAAAGCATTTTAATTACTAATTTTGTAGTATTGCCAAAACCTATCTGAATGGTACTGAAGTTATCCACAATAGTTGCTGCATTTTCAGCTGCTTTTAAAGCTCTTTCAAAATCTTCCTCTTCCTGATTAAATTCAAGTAAATCACTGTCATGCTCAATAATATAATCTATATCTTTAAGATGTATAAAAGAATCTCCCAATGTCCTTGGCATATTGAAATTAACCTGTGCAACAACTTTCATGGCATTTTTCACTGCTGATTTTGAAATATCCACATTTGTTCCAAGACTGAAAAAACCGTTGTTATCAGGTTTTGATACCTGAATCAAAGCAAAATCCAAAGCTATTCTGTGTTGGTCAAAAAGAAGCGGAATCTGGGAAAGATTAATAGGAACATAATCCACTATTCCTTTATGAGTGGCTGATTTTGACTCCTCACTTACAAAAAAATTTCTGTAATTATGATTTTCAAATAACTTTTCCTTTGAGAAATTAGAATTTCTTATGGAATATAGCTGGTAAAAGTCCAAATCAACAAGGTTTGATTCTGACAACATTTGAAGCAAAACATAAGGTTCAGCAGCACCGCTATGAATAAATATGGAATCTCCATTCTTAAACAGCTCTAAAAAACTTTTAAAATCTATTAATTTTCTTTTATATTCATCTATTTGAAACATACTAATAATTTACTCTGATACTATGAGAAAATCAAGACAAAATTATTGTAATTTTTCAGATTAGCAGAAATATTTTCTGTTTCTAACAGGAGCTTCCATTGTTGAATTGTTTAAAATTTCTTATTGTCTTTCATATAAAACAAGACAATCTTCTCGCCATAAACATTTTTCCTCAGGACAATCTAAAATCCTTTCTGTTGCAAAACATTGTAAATTACCTTCTTTTTCCTGAACTTTCCTTACAAGAACAATTTTACTTAAGCCAAAGGAATTAATATCCATTTTTTTTGCAATTTTTCTTATTTCATTTATTTTCAAAATAATCACCTCGATTCTTTCAATACAAGATTTCAAACATAAAAGTTTACAACTTAATCAAAAGCTACTTAGCTCAATACTGTTAACAAATCCTTTTCTTTTGTTATATACAAATTCATCAACCTCTTCATATTTTATTGCTCCTGTTGGACAGGCATTCACACATGCAGGTATATCCCTGTCAGGGCATCTGTCACATTTCAGAACCTTTTTTTCATACCTGCTGATATTTATTACTCCAAAAGGACATACCATTATACACATAAAACAGCCTATACATTTGTATTCATCGCAAATTGCAATCCCTCTGCTGTCTTTGTGCATTGCTCCTGTCATACATGCTGTAATGCATGGACTGTCCTCGCAATTCCTGCACTGAATAGGAATTTTATTAATTCCGTTTGTTTCTACAAAGACCCTTTTTTGAGGAAGTTTATCTTCTGAAATAGCTGTAAAAAGATTTTTGCTTAAAGAATGTTCTACTCTGCATGCAATTTCACAAGATTTGCAACCTGTGCATTTTGATATATCTATTGTGATTTCTTTCATTTTATGCCTCCGTTTAATTGCTATTCTTTACTTTCCAATAATATTTCCCGGCACTTGAAATATCATTTACCAAAACATATCCTTTTAATTGGTCATATTTGTAAATAAATTTTTTAAAAATTTTTTTCCCTTTATTTATATACACTTTTTCAGAAAATAAGTCCACTTCATCAGGATTGAGTTTTTTCTTTCCACCTGCAATAATCTTGTTTTCAAATATTGAAAATGAGTTTACAGGTACAGCAGAAATGTATTTCATACTATTTCCTTTTACCATGTTAATTGCAGCGCAAATCCCCTGCTCTCCTGCTAATGGCCAAAGAGGGACTTTCCAATTCTTTTCATGTGCAACATCAAACACAATATTGCAATCTCCAGCAGCATATATATTGGGAACAGTTGTTTCAAGGTATTCATTTGTAATATACCCATCCTCAAATTTAACAGCTCTGTTAAAATTTAATTTTTTTGGTTTAACGCCCTTTCCTACAACAACACCTGAAGCTTTAATTTCTCTGCCTTTATCTGTTTTAACAATAAGAGCACTATTTGTTTTTGTAACATCCTCAATAGATTCGTTATTGTAAATTTCAATACCTTTATTTTCAACAATCAATGATTTAATAAATTCAGCTGAAAACCTGTCAACCAAAAATGATAAAATATACTCAGATTTAACTATCCATTTGATTTTAACTCCGATTTCATTTAATGCAAGAAGAGTTTTAAGGCTTACAAGCCCGCCTCCTTCAATTACAGCAGTGTCACCTTTTTTAAAAGCATCCTTGATTTTCAACGCATCTTCAAACTTTCTTAAAGTAAACACCGGCAAACCTTCGTTGTATTTGAACTTTGGCAAAGATGGCTCTCCTCCTGTGGAAATTAACAATTTATCAAAACCTAATTTTCGGTTATTGCTAAGAAAAATCTCCGATTTATTAGCATCTACCTCTTGGACTTTAACATTTTGTATAAATTCAATATTGTTATTTTTAATTATCTGCCTGCCTTCTTGAAATAAAAACTCGTCATTAATCTTGTTTTCAATAAAATACGTTAACAAACATCTGCAGTATGGAGGATAATCTTCGTCTGTAATTACGGTAATCAGGGCATGTTTTTCAATTTCCTTAATTTTAACAGCAGCTTTAACACCTGCATTGCCGCAGCCTATAATAACGTATCTTTTCATTTTTAAATTCCCAATGCTTTTCTTTTCTCTAAAATATGAGATTCCATTATATCCACGGCTTTTTTAATATCACTTTCAATAACAAAATAGCCGCCAAATACATCTTTTGCTGTTTCAGTTAAAATTTTAACAACTTCCTTCCCGCCTAATACAGGAGGAATCGGCCAAAGATGGACAGGGATACCACTTGCAACAAAGTATGTACCTATTGAAACAGCTTTTTCAGTCATCCATTCAGGAGCTGAGCCAAATAGAGGCAGGTCACTTATTTCTACATTTAATGTATCAGCAACAGCACAAGCTATTACAAGCATTCTGCTGCAATCAACACAACTTCCCATGTGTAAAAAAGGAGGTATTTTCAAAGCATTGCATACAGACTTTAATCCTTCTCCTGCATTTTGTGCAGCATCAACAGATAAAAGCCCTGCTTTTGCCATTGCAATTGCCCAGCATCCTGTGCCTATTACTAAAATATCCCTTTTTATAAGCTCTTTTGCAAGATTTATATGATAATAATCCTGCTCCACTTTAGGATTATTACATCCTACTATACCTACAATTCCTTTTATTTGACCATCTTTTATTGCATTAATCAGAGGTTCCGGTGTACCGCCTAAAGCTTCTAAAATCTGCTCAACACTAAATCCTACAACAGCTTCGTTTTGCTCTTCAGGAATGTTTATTCTGTTTTTGTCTCTGTTTGCAAAATTCTCAATTGCTATTTTCACTATTTTTTCTGCAATCTCATTTGCTTTCTCTTCTTCAAATTGAATATGCTCAGCTCCTGGAAACATTGCCTGATCACTTGTGGAAATAAACTTTGTATGAAAACATTTTGTAAGATTTGAAAGAGCAGGAAAAATACATTGCACATCAACTATCATTGCTTCTACAGCACCTGTTAAAACTGCAAGCTCTTGATGAAGCTCGTTTCCGGCTATTGGCACATTATGTCTCATAAGTATTTCATTACCTGTACAGCACATGCCGGCAATATTTATACCATCTGCACCTTTTGACTTTGCATACTCAATTGATTCTTTTCTTAAAGCTACCTCAACTATTTTTTCAGACAGTACCGGCTCATGACCATGAATAACAATGTTAACCTCATTTTCTGAAAGAACACCTAAATTTGCATAAACAGAGTGTACTTTTGGTGTACCAAATAAAATATCCTGACATTCAGTGGCAATTAACGAGCCACCCCAGCCATCTCCAAGAGATGCTCTGATGCCCTGCAAAATCAGAGATAACGGGTCATTATCAACACCAATATGCGTCCTATGCATAATATCAACAATTTCCCTGTCAATATTTCTCGGAACCAGCCCCATTATTTTACCTGTTTTTTCATAGAGAATTTTCTCTAAATTCAAAAGTTTATCTGTTAATCTCGGAGCATAAGATTCCAAAAATTTTATAGGTTTTGAATCCTGCTTGCCATAATCATTAAGTGCTGTTTCAGCAACTTCTTTTGCCAATTGAAATTTATCCTTGTTCTCTGTCTTAATTCCTAATTTTTTAGCAACATTTAATAACTTGGTTTCATCTTTTATTTCATAATTTTTATTAACCTTTTCTCCTACCTCTTTTAAAAGCATAGCCGGCCTTCTGCCATGGTCAGAATGTGCTGCTGCACCTGCTGCAATCATTCTTATTATATTTCTTGCAACAATTGTATCAGCAGTGGCACCGCAAACACCTTTGTCAGGTCCTTCGCCAAAAGGGTCGATTCTGCACGGTCCCATAACACAGTTTCTGCAACATACTCCAAGTTCTCCAAAACCACATTGAGGCTGCTGCTTTTCCAATCTGTCCCATACTAATTCAAAATTATTTTTTTCTCCAAAATCAATCATTTTTTGTCCAGCAGGGTCAAAGCTTTTATTTTTCATAACAACCTCCCTTAATTTATTCTCTCAGAAAATCCTGAGAGCTATGATTTATCTTTTAACATTGCTAAAAATTCATCTTCATTTAAAATCTTTATACCTAATTTTTTTGCTTTATTAAGTTTGCTTCCCGGCAACTCACCTGCAACAACATAATCAACTCTGCCTGAAACTGCTGATAATACTTTACCTCCGAGGGTTTCTATAATATTTTTAGCTTCATTTCTTGAGTATTCTCTTAATGTACCTGTAAGCACAAAACTTAACCCATTCAACAGTTTATCACTATCATTGCCAACAAGTTCATATTCCTTAAAATTTAAACCTGCTGCTTTTAATTTTTCAATTACTCTCAAATTGTGTTCTTCATTAAAAAACTTCACTATATTTTCAGCAATTTTCAATGATTTTCTGGTTGTTTTTATATTTTTTTTATAAACTGCATTTTCAATCTGGGCTATATCAGCTGAAATAATTTTATCAAGGCTAATAAAATTCTTAGCAAGAATTTTCGAAATCTCCTCACCTACATATCTGATACCAAGCCCGTTTATAAGCCTCCATAGAGTATTTTTCTTACTTTGGTTTATGCTTTTTATTAAATTTGTAGCTGATTTTAAAGCAAATCTGTCTAAGTTCAGTATGTCATCAATCTGAAGATAATATATATCTGCAATATCCTTTATTAAACCTTTTTCTACAAACACCTCCACTATTCTTTCGCCAAAACCGTTTATGTTCATACAATTTTTGGAAACAAAATGTTTTATTTTACCTTTAACCTGAGCTGCACAGCTTAAACTTGATATGCATCTGTAATTAACCTCTCCTGGTTCTCTGTATATTTCACCACTACAAACAGGGCATTTATCAGGAACAGTAATTTCTATTTCGCTTCCATCTCTTTTTTCTAAAACAGGGCCTATAATTTCCGGAATTACATCTCCGGCTCTTTTTACATAAACAAAATCACCTATTTTAATATCTTTTGCTTTTATTTCATCAAAATTGTGAAGTGTAGCCCTTGAAACCTCAACCCCTTTAATATTAACGGGAGTTAAAACTGCCACTGGAGTTAATATTCCTGTCCTGCCAACCTGTACCTTAACATCTATTAATTTTGTAATCTCTTCTGCTTCTCTAAATTTATACGCTATTGCCCACCTTGGAAATCTTGCCACATTTCCCAACTTTTCCTGCTGAATAAAATTATTAACTTTTATAACAGCTCCGTCAATTTCATAAGGCAGAGAATTTCTATTCTCTTCAATATATAGGCAGTAATCAATGGCTTCTGTAATTTTATCAAACCTTTTTATTAAAGGATTTACATTAAATTTAAGCTTTTTAAGAATATTAATAAACTCCCATTGGGAAAATATTTCCACACCTTCCACCCTACCCTTACCATAAACAAAAATATTCAAGTTCCTTTTAGCTGTTTCTTCAGAGTTTAACTGCCTGAGAGAACCGGCAGCACAATTTCTCGGGTTTGCAAAAAGAGGTAAACCTTCTTTTTCACGTTCTTCATTTATTTTTAAAAATTGTTTTTTTGTAAGAAAAACTTCACCTCTGATTTCAAGAATTGAAAACTTATATTCGTTATCTTCCAATTTTAACGGTATTGATTTAATTGTTTTTAAATTTAAGGTAACATCTTCTCCGGTAATTCCGTCTCCACGTGTGGCACCTTTTACAAAAATATTGTTTTCATAGATTAATTCCACAGCTAATCCGTCTATTTTAGGCTCTACAATATATTCTATTTTTTCATCAGGTAATAATCTTGCAACTCTGTTATGAAAATCTATTAAATCGTTTTTATTAAATGCATTGGAAAGTGACAGCATGGGCACAGCATGAACAACTTTGCCGAATTTATCCAAAGGTGGAGCGCCGACTCTCTGAGTTGGTGAAAAAGGTGATTTATATTGAGGATACCTATTCTCCAAATCCAATAATTTTTTAAATAGGTTGTCATATTCAAAATCGCTGATTTCAGGCTTATCAAGGACATAGTAACAATAATTGTGATGTTCTATCTCTTTTCTGAGCCTTTTAATCTCTTTTTGAATATTATTCATGTTTGCAAAATTCTTTGATTCTTTTAATACCTTCCTCTATATTCTTCATTGAAGTAGCATAAGATAGCCTTATATGGCTGTCATTTCCAAAAGCCACTCCAGGTACAACAGCAACTTTTTTTTCATCAAGCAGTTTTGATGAAAAATCAGCAGAACCTTTTAAATTTTTATTTTTAATCACACCTGAAATATCCGGAAAAACATAAAATGCTCCTTCAGGATTATAGCACTTTACTCCACTTATTTCATTTAATTCTTTAACAATAAAGTCACGTCTTTTTTTAAATTCTGACACCATATCTTTAATAACACTTTGGTCTCCTGCAACTGCTTCAAGAGCTGCATACTGTGCAATGGAGGTTGGATTGGAAGTGGACTGTCCCTGAATTTTACTCATTACTGAAATAATTTCTTTATTTGCCAGAGTAAAACCTATTCTCCAGCCTGTCATTGAATATGTTTTAGAAACACCGTTTACAATTATTACCTTATCCTTAATGTCCGGATAAAGCATAACTGCATTTACAAATTTGTAATTATCATAAATAATTTTATAATAAATATCATCTGAAATTATATAAATATCCTTATTTTTTAAAATATCAACCAGGCTTTTTAGCTCATCCCCAGAATAAGAAGACCCAGTGGGATTGGAAGGGGAATTAATCACAACTGCTTTTGTTTTATCTGTAATAGCTTTTTTTAGTTTATCAGGAGTTAATTTAAAACCTTCATTAATAGAGCTGTTAATAATAACAGGTTTGCCTCCGCAGAGCTCTACCATTGCAGGATAAGAGACCCAATATGGAGACGGTATAATAACTTCGTCACCAGAGTTTAAAATAGACATAAAAATATTAAAAAGAGAATGTTTACCTCCGCATGAGACTATAACTTCGCTAAAATCATATTTCACACCATAATCTGAAGAAAACCTGTTGGCAACAGCTTTTCTAAGCTCTATAATTCCCGGCACTGGTGTATATTTTGTCTTGCCATTATTAATAGCAGTAACAGCAGCTTGCTTAATATTATCAGGTGTATCAAAATCAGGTTCTCCAGCTCCGAATCCTATAACATCAAATCCTTCGCTTTTAAGCTGATTGGCCTTAGCTGTAATCTCTAATGTAGCAGATGGTTTTAATGTCTCTACTCTTTTTGCAAATAACATATGGCCTCCGAATTTTGTTTTTTGTTACATTAATATTAACACTAACTCTCAAATTTTTCAATTAATATCTTGACTAAACATTGTACATAATCTATATTTTAATTTTATTTTTTTCATATTTCGAGTTTTGAAATTCAATATTTCAAGCTGAAAACTGAATAATGTATCCCAAATCAGAATTATAGACTAACGACTATTGACTAATTTAACAGGAGGTTTTTATATGAAAACAGGAAATTTATTAACAACCGCCATGGGTGTTATGCCTCATACAGATGTTGATGAAGCTCTTAATCTTGCTCTTTCTCTTGATATCCCTTTCTGGCCCCAGCTTGCACTGTATAGTTATTATGAAGATATGTATGTGCAGGCATCTGAAAATTTCCCGGGAATCATTCTGGATTTGAAAAAAAGGACTTTAAGGTTTTCAACTGAAAAGTTTTATAATGAACTTGGCGAAACCATGAGTAATTGGGAAAATGATGATTTTTTTGATATAAGTGAAAAATACTCAGTTGTTTATCATAAATTTTTAAATTTCGACCTTTCGAAACATGTTGCAATTAGAGGACAACTGGAAGGTCCTGTTAGTTTCGGATTTTACATTAAAGATGAAAATGACAGACCAATACTTTTTAATGATGAAATAAGGCCGTTTATGTTTGAATTTATGGCAAGGAGGATAAATGTCCAGTTAAAAAGATTAAAAAAGAAAAATGAAAATGCTTTTATGTTTATTGACGAACCGGGCTTACAATTTCTCTTTAGTGCTTTGTCAGGTTACAGCGATGTTTTTGCAAAACAGGATATTGAGAATCTCTTTAACATGATAGACAGACCACGGGGAATTCATCTCTGCGGTAATCCTGACTGGGATTTTTTATTTGGATTTGACATGGATATAGCATCAATTGATATTCATACTAATCAAAAAGTCATACCACTTTACGGAAACTCAATTAAAAATTACATTGAAAGAGGCGGTATAATTGTCTGGGGTATTGTTCCTACAAATTATGAACCGTTTGTAAAAGAAAATCTTTCCACTTTAAAACAATTATTAAGAAAAATATGGGATATTATTATAAAAGCCGGTGTTTCAGAAGAACAGTTACTTGCCCAAAGTTTGCTTTCACCTGCTACATGCTGCCTTGTTAACAAAGACAAAGATAAAACAGTAACAGAATCTTTTGGTGTGCTAAAAAGACTTTCAGAAGAGCTTAGAGAAGAATATAAACTTCAATAGGCGCAGGCGGTATTGAACCGCCGACCTCTGCCGCGTCAAGGCAGCGCTCTCCCACTGAGCTATGCGCCTATGAGGTTATGCTCGTTAACAAAGTTGTGTCTGATTTGTCAAGAAAAATTGTCAAAAATTTTCTAAATATGAAAAATGTATTAACTCTCTGTTGGTATTAGAAAATTAATACTTGATTAAAAATTTTTTTTATTATAGTAAAATTTTTATGAATAAAATTATAAAAATTACAATATTACTGATATTATTAACATTAATTGCATCTTGCGGATACAGATTCGGTTATCCTGATAATAAAAACATAGCAAAAATATACCTACCTTATCTTAAAAATAATACAAGCGAGCCATGGCTTGATAATTATTTCATAGAAGAATTAAAAAGAGAATTAATACTTCATCCCAATGTAAAAGTTGTATTTGAAAATGAAGCAGAATATTTTATTGACGGTAAAATTTTAGATTTTAAAAAAACTTCAATTTCTTATTCATCTTCAGATAAAACTCTTGAATACAGACTTGAGCTTAAAGTTAATATTATTGTAAAAAACAAATATGGCAAAATTTTAAAACAGAAAACATTCTATTGGAACAGAGAGTATGCATCAGGATACACTGGAAAAAGAAATTTTGATGTTGGTGCATCGGAAGCTAAAAAGAAAGAATTTCTGAAAAAAATATGTGCAGAAATAGCAGGAGAAATTTATCACTGGTTATTCTCGTATAATTTCTAATGAGCTACAACTCCTTTAAAGATTTTTTTACAAACAATCAAAATGATATTTACATTATTGAATGTCCGGATCTTTATTTAAAAAAAAAGATAAAAAGTTTTATTAACACTTATTTTAACAATAAATATACTGAAATGAATTTCTTTTTAAATGAAGCTTCTTTTCAGGAAGTTTACGAACATTTACGTAGCACTTCTCTTTTTGGAGAAAAATTTTTAATCTATGTATATGATTGCGGTAATTATGAAAAAGAAATTATTAACTTAATAACAGACAAAAAAAACTTTAAAAATAAAATTATTTTCTTTTTTAACAAAATAAAAAGTAAAAAATTATTAGACTGTTCCCAGCAAAATCACTGTTTTTTTTCAATGCCTGTACCTAAGAAAAATGAATTAAAAAAAATTATAAGAAATTTTTTTATAAAAAATAATGTTCAGATTACATCAAACATTGATGAATTTATTTTGGAAAGCATTCCTGATGATTTGGAATCATTGTATTCAGAATTAAGAAAAATTGTAGATTTCCATGATAAAACAAAGCCTTTAACAGTTGAACATGTTAAAAAAATTATATTCTCAACAAAAGAAGAAAACATATTCCATTTTATTGATTGTTTTTTTACCAAAAATTTTCAAAAAACATTGGAAATATATAATAATCTTCTACAAATGAAAACAGATGTGGAATATATTCTAAATATGCTGATAAATAGCGCATCAAATCTGTTATTAATTAAATCTTTAAATAAAGAAAAAAATTTGAAATACAATGATATTCAAAAGACCTTAAAAATCAACCCATATGCTTTTAAAAAATTATATGAAAAACTCAACTTATTTTCATTTTCAGAGTTATCGAACATCCTGGAGAAATTGCTTCTGTTGCAATATAAAATAAGAATTAGCGGCAAAGACAGAGAAATGGTTTTTAAAAACTTTTTAATTGATTTTTTCTTTTCATACAAATAAAAACATTAAACTGCCAGATATTTTGACTGAACTTCAGAATCATATTTTAAATCAGATATTTCACCTTGAAATCTTATCTGACCTTTATCAATAATATAGCCTCTATCAGAAACTTCCATTGCAAAAAAAGCATTTTGCTCACTTAATAATACAGGAAGCTGTTTTTTTAAATTAATTATTATTTCTCCTAATTTTTCAACTATTACCGGAGCTAATCCTTCACACGGTTCATCAAGCAGTAAAAGAGAGGGATTTGTGGCAAGAGCTCTTGCTATTGCAACTATCTGTTGCTCACCTCCACTCATTGCTCCACCTTTTTTATTACGCAAACTTTTCAAAAGAGGTATCTCTTCATAGATTTTTTCAATTTCCCACTGATTCTTGCCTCTATCTATAAAAGCAACTTCCAGATTCTCATGAACTGTTAAGTCAGGAAAAATTCTTCTGTCTTCAGGCACAAATCCCAGACCCTTTCTAATATTTTCATAAACGCGATTTTTTTCAATATTTTCTTTATTGAAAATTATATTTCCTTTTTTAGGACGCAAAAATCCAATTATGCTTCTGAGAGTGGTAGTTTTTCCTGCACCGTTTCTGCCAAGCAGACATACAACTTCACCTTTATTAACTTTGAGAGATACACCTTGTAAAATGTAACTCTCTTTTATATAAACATGAATATCATTTACCGACAGTATCAATGCTCCCTCCGAGGTATGCTTCTTTTACCAGATGATTTTCTTTTATTTCATCAGGTGCTCCTTGAGCAAGCAAACATCCCTGATGTAAAACATATATATAAGACGCCAGTGAAAATACCACTTTCATATCATGTTCAGTAATAAAAAATGTTGTGTTAAACTTATCTGCCAGCTCTTTTATCATTTCTATCATTTTGTTTGTTTCTTCAGGATTCATACCTGCAGTAGGTTCGTCAAGAAGTATCATTTCAGGTTCACGTGACAAAACTATTCCTATTTCTATTAATCTTTTATCACCGTATGACAATTCTGAAGCTTTTCTATCTCTAAATTGTGATAATGAAATTTTATCAAGTATGTTTTCAGCTTTTTGAAAAAGTTTACTATCTTTTTTCAAAGACTTAAAAACGGAAAAGGACTTTTTATTATGCAAAATCAAAGGAATAAGAATATTCTCAATAACTGTTAAATTCGGAAATATATTTGTAACCTGAAAAGATCTTGCCAAACCCAAATCAACGATTTTATATGCAGGAAGTTTCGTAATATCCATATTTTTAAAAAAAACTTTACCTTCCGTAGGCTGATATTTACCAGAAATAACGTTGTAAAAGGTAGTTTTACCAGCACCATTAGGTCCTATTAATGCGGTAATCACACCTTTCTTTACAGATAGATTAATGTTTTCTAAAACCTGAAACTTACCAAAGCTATGTCCTAAGTTTTCTACTTTTAAAATCAAATTTACTCCTACATTTTCATTGGAAGCCACAAAACTGTTTTTGGAAAAAGTATGAAAAATATTATCACAAGAATCTCAACAAATACAAACGGCATAGCACCTGTAATAATATCTTTTAATGTAACAGTATCAGGAGCAATACTTTTAATAACATATAGATTCAAACCAACAGGAGGAGTAATCACAGCCATTTCAATTGTTATCATTAAAATCACTCCGAACCAGATTTTGTCATAACCTATAACTTCCATAACAGGAAGTAAAATTGGCGTGGCTATTAAAATAACAGACGCACCATCTAAAAACATGCCTAAAAATATTAAAAGAATTATTACAGATGTAAGTACCGCCCATTTTGCCATATGCGCTTCAGCAACGAGACTTGCCAGGTGCTGTGGTACCTGAAGCCTTGTAAGAATATAACCAAACAACATTGCATTAATGAAGATAAATAAAATCATTCCTGTTGTTTTCATTGTTGATAAAAGAATATCCGAAAACACTTTCCAATTAAGGCTTTTATACACAAAAAACGCAAGAAAAAATGCACCTGCTGCACCTATTGCCGCTGATTCCGTGGGGGTTGCTATTCCAAAATAAATGCTTCCAAGCACAAGAATTATAAGAAATAATGCTGCCCAGCATCTGAAAAGAGATTCAAATCTCATTTTCCATGTGATTTTCTCATCTGGAATAGGAGCTTTATGAGGTGTAACAACTGCAACAACAAAAATATAAATCATCATGCATATTGCAAGTACAATACCTGGTAAAATTCCTGCAATAAACAGCCTTCCTACTGATTCGTCAGCAACAGCACCATATAGAATAAATCCTATACTCGGGGGAATAAGAAGAGCAAGAGCACCGGAAGCTGCAACGGAACCTGTAGCAAGAGACCTGTCATAACCTCTTCTTAACATTTCAGGAACAGCAAAAGCACCAATTGTAGCTGCACCTGCAACGCTTACTCCGCACATTGCACCAAAGACGGTGCTGGCTACAACTGTACCCATTGCCAATCCACCTGGAATTCTATTTGTCCATCTGCTTGCCATTTTGTAGAGGTCACTGCCTATTCCTGTATGAAAAAGAATCTCTCCCATTAATATAAAAAGAGGTATTGCTATAAGAACAAAATTATCCATTTTTTCATAATAGATTTCAGGAATAACAGTAAGACCTTCTACACCTTTTGTCATAACAATGGCAACAACACTGCTAATACCGAGAGAAGCAAAAACCGGAATACCGTATAATAGCATCAGGATAAGCAATCCCAGAATAACAAATGTAACGAAAATATCCATTAATAATCCTTATTATCAGTGAAAGTTTTCAAAATATTCCTGATGGTCTGCAAAAAAAAGAAAAAAGTTCCAAAAGGAATTGTAGCAAAAACAATCCATAGAGGAAAATTCAACAAACTTGTTGAACGATAGTTTTCCGTATATGAAAGAATTGTAAAAGATATTCCTTCATAAATTATTAAAAAAGAAAATAAAGCTAAAATAATATTTACAGAAAGTTGGTGTAATTTTTTATACTTTTCAGGTATTTTAACAGTTAATACTTGAACACTAACATGCTTCTCCTTTAAAAGAATATACCCTGCTCCTAAAAATGAAAGTAACACCATAAAATATCCGCTTATTTCAAGTGCTATATGACTTGGAGATCTTAGCACATATCTTGCAAACACTCCCCACAAAACCATTAAAAGCAGCAAAAATGTCGCAAATCCTGTTATTATTCCTATTGCATCATTAAGCTTGTCAATAAATTTTACTATTTTCCCACTCATTTTTATACACCATATTCATTTTTCATTATTCATTTAAATATGGTTCTTCTCTATAAAATCAATATATTTTTTACCATCAGGTACCTGCTCAAGCCACCATTCATAAACAGGCGACAATCTTTTTTTGAATTCATTAAAAGTTTTATCATCAAGTCTGTTTATTTCCATGCCTTTTTCTTTAAATAACTTTAATGATTTTCTAACAGTATCCTTTACTCCTGCAAATGACCACTGAGCCCATTTAGCAGATGAAGAATCAAAAAGATTTCTTATATCAGACGGTAAAGATTTATACTTTCTATTGTTGAAACATAAAAGTATAGTATAGTTTCCAACATTTGCAACAGTTAAATATTTTATTACTTCATACAATTTTCTTCCGCCGTATGTAAGATACGGTCTCAGGCATCCGTCAATAGTTTTTCTCTGAAAAGCTGTATAAAGCCTGCTTGACGACATAAATGTAGGAGAGCCGCCAAGCTCTACAATAGCTTTTGCATGAGCTTTACTTGACACTGCCCAAATCAGACCTTTCACATCTTCAGGAGTTTTTATAGGATGTTTTAAATTGCCAAATTGATACATTCCAGCAGGTGTTTCTGCCAATATGTTTATATTTTTTCTAAGCCATTTATCTTTTAAGCCTTGTTCCCATAAACCTTTTTTTATTATGTGCCATGCGTCATCTTCATTTTTCAATAAAAACGGCAAAGCTCCCACATCTGAACCTGGGATTGTCCCAGATTGATAATTGGCATTTGGAATAGATAAGTCAATTTCACCTCTTTGCAATGCGGATAATTCCGCTTTTGCTTTAAATAACTGGCCGCTGTGAAAAAACTTTATTTTAACATCACCATGTGATTCTTTTTCAATATATTTACACCATTTTTGAGCTATTGGCGTCCAGAAATAACTTGTAGGAAACATTGTGGAAAATGTAAGCTCAATTTTTGATTTTGCAGACAAAATATTAAATCCGAACTGCGACCCCACAACAGCAGCGCCTCCGGTGATAGCTGTTTTTTTTATAAAATCCCTTCTGCTTAATTTTTTACTATCCATTTTTGCCTCCTTTTTCTTTATTAAAAACATTTAAAAAAGTTCCTAAAATTCCTTTTGGAAAAAAAATTACTATGGGAATTAGAAAAATTCCAAGGAATATCATCCAATTATCAGTAAACTGCCTTATAATTTGCTCTAAAATGTAAAATACAATTGAACCAAACAAAGGACCGAGAAAAACCTCTGCACCTCCTAAAACTGACATAATAACCGGTTTTGCCGAAAAACTCCAATGAAGAGAATCAGGAGTTGCCATACTACTGAAAAAACAAAAAATTATTCCTGCTATACTGGAAAATATAGCTGAAATCACAAAAGCAAATAATCTTATGTTACTAATATTGGCACCTGCAAATATCAGCCTGTTTTTATTTTCTCTGATTCCCGTTAATATTAACCCAAAATGAGAATTAACAATTCTGTAAAGAATAAAAGTGGAAACTACAGTAATAATTAATGTGAAATAATAAATAGTCTGAGGTTCAAAAAAGGAAAATTCTTTTCCTGCAATTTTTATTACAGGCATGGTCATTAATGGCAGTCCGTCACTTCCTCCGGTTAGTGATGTCCAATTATGGGCAATTGTAAATAACATCATTCCAAATGCCAGAGTAATCATTGCAAAATAAATTTCATCATGTTTTACAGATAAAAATCCTATAATAAAAGAAATAATTCCAGAAACAACAATACCTATTATAATAATCAGAAAAATAGAAGTAATATTATGTTGAAGCAGTAATGCCGCTGTATATGCACCAACACCGAAAAAACCGGCATGTCCGAAAGATAATAAACCTGAATATCCGAATAAAAGATTGAAACTAATTGCAAAAAGCCCCATTATAAGAATTTCACTTAAAATGAGAAGCCAATATTCAGAAAAAATAAAAGGAATACTTAACAAAAGTAAAATCAAGCACACAATAAAAGGTATTTTGATTTTCAGCATTTACTGTTTTTCTCCGAATAATCCTGTTGGCTTTATAAGTAAAATTATTGCCAATAACATATAAGGTAGCGCCATCTGAATTTCACCGACTAATTCCGTACCAAAAGATTCAAGTAATCCGAGCATGAGAGCACCTGCAAAAGCTCCCGGAAAACTGCCAAGTCCGCCTACAACCACCACAATAAAACTTTCAATAATAATTCTCTCACCCATTGAAGGTGCAATGCTTTGAAAAGGTGCCGCAAGAGCTCCGCCTATACCTGCAAGCCATGAACCAAGAGCAAAAACAGCAGTAAAAATAGCAGGTACATTTAACCCTACTCCTTCTGCCATTTCCCTATCCATAGCAGCTGCTCTGACTATTTTCCCGTATTTGGTGAAATAAAAAAAAGCCCATAAACTGACTCCAACAACAGGACCCATAATTATAATAAAAATTCTGTATATTGGATAGGTACTTGAAAATATATGGAAAACTCCTGAGAGAAGTTTAGGGGGATCAACAATATGATAACCTGCACCCCAAATTAGCCTTACACTGTCATCTAAAACCAGTAAAATGGCAAATGTCAATAACAGCTGAAAAGTAACATCACGATTGTAGATTTTATTTAAAAGAGTTTTTTCAATAACTACACCAAGTATGCCAACACCAATAGGCGCCACAATCAATCCCAGCCAAAAATTAGGGATAATGTGCATAACTTCCATACAAAAATATGCACCAATCATATAAAATGAGCCATGGGCAAAGTTCAATATGCCCATGACTCCGAAAACAGTGGATAAACCTGCTGATATGAGGAATAACAACATTCCCCAGCTTAATCCATTTAAAAGATTCAACACAAAAGTTTCCAAAAATTAATAACCTCTTATTTTAAATTACATCCAGTTAAATTAACTGGTCTTGTAACTTCTTTACCAGGAAAGACCTTAATTGGGTCTAAAATAGCAAAAGGATATTTTTTTGTAAACTTGGTTTTTCCCCAAGTGGCATCTGTAACTGCCTGATGATCTTGAGCTCTTATATAAACTTTGCCAACTGGAAGTTCAATTGATAATCCTTCAAGAGCTTTCACAATTTTTGATTTGCTGACAGATTTAGCTTTCTCAGCTGCTTTTTTATACGCATATACAGCACTGTAAGCACCGTGAGCATTATAAGAAGGATAATTTTTATATTTTTTGTAATAATCTTTTACAAACTTTTTGTTTAAATCTGAATCATTTGCAAGAAACCAGTATCTTGTGCCAACCCATAAGCCTTCGGGCATTTTATCTCCAAGAGCTGATAAAACTTCAATAGCAGCTCCTAAAGTAATTAATACCTGATATTTGCCATTAAAGAATCCCATATCTTTTGCCTGTCTTATAAAATTAACAAGATTGCCACCCCACAGGGATATTAAAACACCGTCAGGATTGGAATTCATAACCTTTGTAATATAAGGACTGAAATCAGTTGTTTTAAAAGGTGGAAACGCAACTTTTTCTTTTGGGAAAAATTCTGCATCAGATTTCAACTGTTTTAAATATTTTTGGAAATACTCCCATGATTGAAAACCAAAAGCATAAGCAGGGCCAATTGTTGTCCATTTTTTAGCATTCATTTTTGAGGCTAATATTGCTGCTGCTTTAACATTCTGGGAAAGATTAACTGAAATTCTGAAAGTATATTGATTACACTGTTTGCCTGTAACATCAGGTGTAGCAGCATGAGTAATTATAAGAGGCGTTTTTAATTGCTCAATTGTTCCAACAACGGATTTTGCAACACCGCTTGAATCAAGCCCGATTAAAGCATCAACCTTTTTCTGCAGAACAAGTTTTCTTATTGCTCTAAGAGCAACAGCTGGTTTTGCAGTAGAATCCTCAAAATAAGCTTCTACAGGATGCCCCAGAATACCGCCTGATTTGTTAATCTCATCAATAGCCATTAAAGCACCCTTTTTTGCAAACTGTCCATAAGTGGCAAAAGGCCCTGAAAGAATATAAATAAAACCGATTTTTACAGGCTTTTTAGATGCAAAAGCACCTGTGCCAAACATACCAAATATAAAAAATAGTGCCAGTAACAGTGAAAAGATTCTCTTTTTCATGTTTCCCCTCCTTTAAATTGGTTTTCTAAAACAATGTTATTATAATTTATAACATAATAAAAATCAACTTAAATTTCTCTGCACTTAGCCAAAAAACTATTCAATTTTATATTTTGTATTTTGTATTTTGTTCAATCAGATAATCATTGGTCTGGAAAAATCACAGAATTGCTATGTTGAAGTGGTTTTTTAATTGAAAAATTTTAAATAAATAAAAAACAGGCTTAAGGTAATATGATATACCTCTTGCCTGTTTTTATTTGTAATAATATTATACGTGAAAAATTTTATACAAATCTTGTTTTTTCAAGAATACTTACAACATTATAACCTTCAGCTTTAACTTCCTCAACTATTTTGTTAACATTCTCAGTTACAACACTTCTGACTATAATATGTTTTTTATGTAAGTATTGAGGCAAATTCATAACTGAAATAACTTTTAATTCAGCTTCATGTTTATTAACTATCTCAGCTATTTTGAGAAGAGCTTCGTTTGCTTTGTCATCGTCAACTTCTACAGTTATTCTTGATGCTTCAACATCAAGTCCGTTCATCTGAACCATAACATTAAACAGGTCATTGGAAGTTACAAATCCCACTAATTTTTTCCCCTCTGTTACAGGTAAGCCCCCAATTTGATATTTGTGCATTGTATAAGCTGCTGCTTCAAATGAAAAATCAGGTGGAACTGTAATAATTTTCTTATGCATAACATCTTTTACTGTCATTTTGGATAAAAGATAGTTTAATTCATATATGCTTAAGGTAGTTGCTTTAGACGGAGTAGCTTCTTTTAGTCCTCTTCTTGTAACAATACCTACTAATTTACCATTGTCAACTATGGGCAATCTTTTGATTTGGTTTTCTTTCATAATTTTTAAAGCATCATAAATTGAAGTGCTGCTGGGCACTGCAATAACATTTGTTTTCATAAAATCTCTAACTCTCATTGTTAACTCCTTTTGTAATTAAT
>CAZBLP010000001.1:0-3036 GCA_964492825.1 uncultured bacterium | reverse complement strand
ACATTTGTTTTCATAAAATCTCTAACTCTCATTGTTAACTCCTTTTGTAATTAATATATTTAAAGTATAATTTATTTTAAAAAAAATCAAGTTGAAGTTTATAAAAAGTTAGTCCCATTTCCTTTGATCATCTATTAATTTATCATCATCTTTTATAAAACCGGACTCAACAAACTGAACATCTCCCTTAAGCTTAAAAATATCCCTTATAGCATTGAGAATTTTATCTTTATAAGTTTCTGTTAATGGAATGTCTTTGGCAAGCTCAGCATAAAAAGTCATGGTATCATAATCGTTTTCTCTTGAAATAATTATTTTGCCTTTAACAATATACTCGAATTTATTGATTAATTCATTTACCTGTCCCGGATGTATAAACATACCTCTTACTTTTGTAACCATATCAACTCTGCCAACTATTTTATCTATTCTAAATGATGTTCTTCCGCAACCACATTCATCTTCTGCATGAATAATCAAATCACCTGTGCCAAGCCTGATTAAAGGATATGTTCTGTTTCCAAGTGTGGAAACAACCAATTCGCCAGGTTCTCCCGGAGCACAATGTTCACCTGTCTCAGGATTAACAACTTCAACCAATCTGTTTTCAGAAAAATGTATTCCTGATTTATAATAACACTCATACCCAATACCGCCCATATCTGCTGTTGCAAAAAATTGTCTCACAAGAATATTGTACTTTTCCTCAAAATCTTTTCTCATGGAATTAGGCAGCATTTCTCCTGCAACACAAGCAATTTTTAAATTAAAATCTTTATTCCAGTTATAACCAGCTTCCTCAGCTTTTTTAATAAGCATATTCAAAAATGAAGGAGTACCAATGTAACCTGTAACTTGAAGATTTTTCAAAGTTTGTATTTGTATTTCAGTATTGCCCACTCCTGTTGGTACCATTGTGCAACCAATACTTTTTAAAGCTTCATCGCAAAAAATACCTGCTGGTGTTAAATGATAACTAAAAGTATCTATTACTCTGTCTCCTTCAACAAAACCTACATTTGTAAAAATTTCTCTAAGATTCCAGTAATCTTCAACATCACCTTCTGGATCATATATTGGTCCAGGAGAAATATATATTCTTTTTAATTTGGCACCTTTGGCTAACATTCCTCCAAAAGGGTATTTTGATTTATGAATATTGACAATATTGGATTTGTTTGTTTTGGGAATTTTAACAATATCATCGTAAGATTTTATATCGTCTATATTAAAATCTTCTCCAAAAAGATTTTTATAATATTCACAGTTATTATATGCAAATTCCAAATCTTGTTTAAATTGCCTGAATTGCCTTTCCATTCTCTCTTCAACAGAGGAACATTCGTTTTCCCTATTATAATATTTTATTCTTGTGTCACCCATTATCTTCCTCCTTTTATTCTCAAAAGTCGTTTATTTCAGAACAATTGAGCATATTAAGATAACCATCTTTTTCTTCTTCTGTAATGCTTAACGTCTTTATAGCTTTTTTTGCTTCCTACTTCTGATAATCCTAAATAAAATTCTTTAACATCGTCATTGTTTTTCAAAATATCCGCAGGACCGTCCAAAACAACCTTGCCATTTTCCATAATATATCCGTAATCTGCAATTGAAAGTGCAAGATTTGCATTTTGCTCAACTAACAGAATTGTTGTACCTTCTTGATTTATCTGTTTAATTGTTTCAAAAATTTCTTTAACAAGAAGAGGCGCCAAACCTAAAGAAGGTTCGTCAAGCATGAGGAGTTTCGGCTTTGCCATTAGAGCTCTTCCTATAGCAAGCATCTGCTGCTCCCCGCCGCTTAGATAACCTGCCCTCATATTCATTCTTCTTCTAAGTGCAGGAAAAAGCTCATAAACATGCTCTTTGTCAGATTTTAAATTACTTGTGTCTTTTCTAATATAACTGCCAGCCACAAGATTTTCGTCAACAGTTAGTTCCTTAAAAACTCTCCTTCCCTCCATTACTTGGAAAATACCCTTTTTAACTATATCTTCAGGATAACTGTTGTTAATAATTTCATCTTCATATGAAATTTTGCCATCTGTAACTTCTCCATCTTCAGAAATCAATAATCCTGAAATAGCCTTTAAAGTGGTGGATTTCCCGGCACCGTTAGAGCCGAGCAGTGTAACTATTTTACCTTCGGGAACAGCAAGGGAAAGACCTTTTAAAACAAGAATAACCTCATTATAAACAACTTCAATGTTACTAACATCAAGTATTATATTTAGTCCCTCAAAAAACTTATCTTTATCAGATTGTGCCATTTATTCCTCCAAAAAATATTATTATGTATTAGGTTTTAAGCGCTAAAATTTTTTAACGTTTAAAACCTAACACTTTCTCTATTTATAGGCGGGGAATATCCCCGCCTGAAAAAAACTACCTTGCAACTTTTATATAATCTGAAACTGCAACGAATTTTCCTTTTTGGAATTGATAAATTCTTAAACTTACAGAACCTTTGTGAGATTTGCTGCTAAAAGTAATAGGTCCTGTTAAACCGCCTGTGTCAAGGTTTTTAAGTGATTCAAGAGCATTTTTAATACCTTCTCCTGTGTAAGATTTAGCTCTTTTTAAAGCTTCAGCCATTACATACATTGCTGCAAAACCTTGTGAATAACATACAATTCTGTCTTTTTTATTAGGATGATATTTCATACTAACTTTTCTCATGAGCTGAACACCTGGTAAATTTGTATCTGTCCAAAGACCAAAAGGACATGTCCAGTAAACACCTTCTGCTGCATCACCTGCAATTTTAGCAAATAATTTATTCATACCCCAGTTAAGAGCAATGAATTTTGTTTTAAGGCCAAGTTTTTTAGCATCTTTTAAAACAGTTGCTGTAGCTTTTGTTTCTTGAACAATAGCCCACTCAGCACCGCTTTTTTGCATATTCAAAAGCTGAGAAGTTGCTTCCAAAGCATTAAGTGCAACAATTTCTGTATCAACTACATCAACACCAATTTTCTTAGCATATGCATCTGCTGCTGGAAACATTTTCCCTCTGTATTTTACTGTAAAAAA